>CACBCS010000022.1 GCA_902537815.1 uncultured Pseudohongiella sp.
GGTCGACACCCACGGTAGACGCCGGCCGGGGTCTGTTGTTCGTTACGACCGGAGAAAATACCTCTCATCCGGCAACGCCAACCAGCGACGCAGTGATCGCGCTGGATCTCGCTACAGGCGCTCAGCGCTGGGTGTTTCAGGGACTGTGGAATGATGTCTGGAACACAGCCTGTGGGCGGGTAGCGGGCCCGAATTGTCCGAATCAGCACCCAAGCACTCTGGCAGATAAAGATTTTGGTGGGTCAGCAGCGATCGTCTCGACGGACATCGGAGACGTGCTGCTTGCTGGGCAGAAAACCGGAGATCTGTGGGCACTTAATCCGGACATCGGGGCTCTTATCTGGAATCAGCGCGTGGGTACGGGCACAGCTCTCGGCGGAAATCACTGGGGGATTGCGACAGATGGTGAAAAAGTGTTCCTGCCGATCAATGACCCGGGCCAGGCTCGCGGAACTTACGTGCCGCGCCCTGGGGTTTACAGTTTCTATGTCGATACCGGAGAACCCGGTTGGTTCCGGGCCGAGACCCCGGATTGTGACAATCGGGCGGATTGGCTAATAGGATGCTACAACCGCTACGGGCATTCAGTGACACCCCTGTTGATTGATGGAGTGCTGATTACCGGAACCATTGACGGGCGCCTGCTGGCGCTGGATGCTGAATCTGGTGATGCGCTGTTCGAGTTCGATACTGTCAGAGAGTATGACACCGTGAACGGGGTACAGGGTATCGGTGGTGCAATAGATGCGCATGGCATCGCAGCGGGTGCCGGACTGTTGCTCGTGAATTCAGGCTATGGCCGGGTGGGGGGTACGTCGGGAAATGTGCTGCTCGCTTTCCGTCCTCGGGCAGAGTAACTGATGATAAAAGCTACCCCTCCACTCGACGGGCTGCTGGTCATTGCGCTGGAGCACGCGATTGCCGCGCCGCTCTGCACGCGCCAGCTGGCCGAGCTTGGTGCTCGCGTGATTAAGATTGAGCGGAGAGAGCAGGGAGATTTTGCCAGACATTACGACGATCGTGTAAAGGGTTTGTGCTCGCACTTTGTTTGGACTAATCGGTCAAAAGAAAGTCTGACACTGGATCTGAAGCATCCGGCGGCGGCCGGGATCCTCGCCCGGCTGTTAACTCGAGCTGACGTTCTGGTTCAGAATCTGGCGCCCAGCGCGGCAGCGCGTATGGGTCTTGGCTATGAGGCGCTGGCGACTGATTATCCGCAGCTGATTGTCTGCAATATCACTGGCTATGGGGAGGAAGGACCTTATGCCAGTAAAAAGGCCTATGATTTATTGGTGCAGGCAGAGGCCGGTTTTCTGTCTGTCACCGGGTCTGCGGAGGATCCTGCCAAAAGCGGTATTTCCATTGCGGACATCGCGGCGGGTACGCAGGCGCACACGGCAATTCTGGCCGCCTTGCTGCAGCGTCAGCGCACCGGTTCCGGCTGCCGTATCGACATCTCGATGCTGGAAGCCATGGTGGAGTGGATGGGCTTTCCGCTTTACTACGCTTACGGCCGTCAGCAGGCGCCTGTTCGCAGTGGAGCGGACCATGCCAGCATTTATCCCTACGGGGTGTTCAGGTCAGGGGATGACAAGTTGCTGATGCTGGGCATACAGAATGAGCGGGAGTGGTTCGCGTTTTGTGAATTGGTGCTAGGTAATGCAGCTTTAGCGGAGGATTCTCGCTTTGTGTCAAACACGCTGCGCTCGGAAAATCGTGAAGAACTGCAGGAATTGATTCAGCAGAGCTTCAGCGCGAAGACTGCAGCAGAAATTCGCGCCAGTCTGGATGCCGCGGCGATCGCGAATGCCAGCGCCAATGACATGGCCGCAGTTTGGGATCATCCGCAATTACGTGCGCTGCGTCGCTTCGTTGAAGTTGAGACTCCGGTCGGAACGGTGACCGCCCTGCAACCGCCGGGTCACAGCAGTTCCTATGATCCTAGGCTGACCGCAGTGCCGGCACTGGGTGAGCATACCGAGGCTATTCTGGAGGATCTGGGCTACAGCGAGGCAGAGATCGCCGAATTCAGAACCGCGCTGGCAATCTGAGTGTGCGAAGGGATATGTCGACTCGGGAAAAACAGATCGTTTGAAATGGCCTTGAATTTGAGCGGAACTTACCCCTGGGGAGGGGCTTATGCGGAAGGATAGTCACTGGTTACTCGGTGTCTTATTGTGCACTGTGATTTCAAACAGTGCCCTGGGTCAGTCTCGCTCCGACATGATTGAACGGTGTGCGCAACTGGCTGACCTTGACTTGCCGGACACTACCGTAAGCGCAGCCAGCCTGGAGGCTGCTGATCAGTTTGTACCGCCCGGGGAGGAAGCCGCTCTCCAGCTGCCGGGCTTCTGCCGCCTCGAAGGGATGATCTTCCCGACCGTTGGCTTTGAGGTCTGGTTACCGATCGCTGGCTGGAACGGCAAACTACAGCTTGTTGGCAACGGTGGCATGGCAGGTACGATCAGCTATCGCGCTATGGGTCGAGCTCTGGCTCGTGGCTACGCAACCGCTAGCACAGACACTGGCCACAGGGCGGGTCCGGTACCCTTCGATGCTTCCTGGGCATCGGGCAGAATGGACCTGATTGAGGATTTTGGCCACCGAGCGCTTCACGTGACCACCGAGCGTGCTAAATCTGTCGTCAGAGCATTCTATGCCGCGGCGCCGCAGTACTCCTATTTTGTCGGATGCTCGAAAGGCGGCCAGCAGGGCTTGATGGAAGCTCAGCGTTATCCCAACGATTTCGATGGCATCATCGCGGGCAATCCTGCCAATGACTGGACTCGCTTTTATGCCGGCGGGCATCTCTGGTACTCGCTGGCTATGTTGGAGGACGAGGAATCGTGGGTCCCTCCAGCTAAATTGCGGGCTCTGGGCGAGGCAGTGAATAACGCCTGCGATGCCGACGACGGGATTCGTGATGGCATATTGATGAATCCTCAAGCCTGTGACTTTCAGCCTGCCAGTCTCAGCTGTGAAGAGGGCAATGACAGTAACAGCTGCCTCACGCCAAAACAGGTCAGGGCCGTAGAAAGCATCTGGTCGGGCGTACGCAACACCAGGAGTGAACAGATTTATCCGGGGCTGGTGCCCGGAGGCGAAGCCGCGCTCGGGGGCTGGTCAACCTGGGTTACGGGTGCCGTGCCCTATCAGTCACTGCACTGGCGCGGTGGTGAAGGGTTCTTTCGCTGGTTTGTCTTCGACGATGCTGACTGGGATTTTCGCAGTTTTGATTTTGATTCGGATCTCGAATTCGCCCTAGAAAAAGTCGGGTCAGCAGTTGATGCGAATAATCCGGATCTGTCAGCGTTTCGGGATCGCGGAGGCAAGCTGCTGGTTTATCACGGATGGAGTGATCCGGACATCTCACCGCTGGCCTCGATTGACTATTTCAGTCGGGTGGTGGATCTGGCAGCATCCAGAGCGGATGCCAGCTCCCGGGAGCGAGCCGAGTCAGTGACTAAAGACTATTTTCGTTTATTCATGGTTCCCGGCATGGGACACTGCGCTGGCGGCCCCGGTCCGGATCGGTTTGATGCGCTCACCGCACTGGAAAACTGGGTTGAAAATGATGTGCCGCCTGACTCGATAATCGCCAGAAAAATAGAGGGAGACCAGGTTGTCCGCAGCCGGCCGTTCTGCGTATATCCAGCCGTTGCCCGGTATGATGGCAGTGGCAGCACAGACGAGGCGGCGAATTTTTACTGTGCTGTGCCTGAGTAATTCGTAAGGCCGCGGCGCTTCAAAAACAGCAATCAGATAACAGCATTCCGTTTGACAGGAGGCCATCATGAGCAAGTTGCTACCATCGATTTTGTTATTGCTTAATGTCAGTCAGAGCAGTGCACAGGAATATACGCTACCGCGAACGGAGTGGGGCGTACCGGATTTGCAGGCCGTGTGGAAGCATTCATCCATCATTCCATTCGAGAGGCCTGAATCGCTCGGAGAAAAGCGCGCCTACAGCGAAGAAGAAGCGCTTGCGCTGGAGCGTTCGGAGCAGCAGCGGTTCGACGCGGATAATGAACCACTCGATCCAGATCGACCGGCTCCCGAGGTGGCAGAGTCACTCCCGCCGATCGGCAATTACGACTTGTTCTGGCGCGACGATGCGCAGTTCATACCTACTATAGATGGTGAATTTAGGACGTCGGCAATCATTGATCCTCCTGACGGGCGATTACCGCCGGTCCATCCTGGGGTCGAGCGTCCGCAATTTGAATCGAGGCGCGATGACCAGAGCACCAGAGGGCGCAGCAGTGATGGTCCGGAGGGGCGCAGCCTGGGTGAGCGCTGTCTGGTTGCCTTTGGTAATCTCTCCGGTCCCGTCATGAGCCCGATCATTTACAACAGTCATTTAGAAATTCTGCAATCACCCGGCTATGTGGTTATCGTTGCCGAAATGGTGCACGACGCCCGAATCATTCCCATTACCGATGAGCGCAACCCGGCAGCTGAGGTTCACAGAAAGTGGATGGGCGATGCCATTGGGCGTTGGGAAGGTGATACGCTGGTAGTAGAAACCAAGCATTTCAATACCTGGCATCGTTTACGGGGTTACGGTGTGGAGAATCTGACTGTCACCGAGCGGTTTCGCCGCAGCACTGATAACAAGCTTATCTACGGTTTTACGGTAAATGATCCGAGTACATTTACCACTCAATTCAGTGGTGAGTTTCCTCTTTCCAGGATGGAGGAACCTCTGTACGAATATGCCTGCCATGAAGGGAACTATGGCATGGTCGGCATTCTCGCGGGTGCTCGCACGCTCGAAGTGCAGGGAGAGGACTAGTCAGTCCTCTCAGACGGGCGTATTTCACGAACTTCAACGTGCCCGTCCGTCACGAGCCATTTGACGTTCAGGTCGTAAAGTGCCATTCCATATTGTTTGTCGTCTTCGCTGCGTGCCCGCCAGGCCGGTCTGGGGTCTTGCTGAAGGACTGAGATAATAAACGCCTTCAGATTGGGATACGTCGAATGATATCGCGACAGTGCGTCAAGGGCGGAATCGGTGAAATTGACATCCCAGCATGCACCGGGCTTGTCCGACGCAAAGCCTGAGCGGGCCTGAGGGATCGCATCTGCATAGGCGATATAAGGTTTGATATCCAGGATGGGGGTCGTATCGACCAGATCAATGCCTCCAACCCTCAGGGTAAGCTGAGACTTGATTGTCTGAGTCCCGAGATTTCTGACGACAGAGAGTCCGATCGGATTCGGGCGGAACGAGGAGCGGCTCGCGAATACGCCAAGCTTTTGTTTGCCGCCCAAGCGGGGTGGCTGCACCAGCGGGGACCAGCCCAGTTCGCTGGTCTGGTGAAAATGCCAGAGCAGCCAGAGATGGGAAAACTGCTCGAGACCTCGCATGCAGTCTCTGTGGTCAAAGCCATCTTCGAATAGGATTTCCGCCTCTGCTTCCGATACCAGATTCGGCTGCCTGGGTGTCGCGAATTTTTGCCGGTAAGGGCTGCGAATGACTCCGATGGCTCGATAGGAAAATTCCATCAGCCTGTCAGTTCCGCATGGCCTCGTAAACCATGCGCGCAGCAATGTCATTAGTGAAAGGAGTGTCGTCAGGACCGCCCCATTTTTGCACCATGTAAATCAGGTAAAAGTCATTTTCCTCATCAACAAGAAACAGGGTGCCGCCAATACCGCGCCAGCCAAAGTTATGCGGCCCGTCAGGATCATCAGTGGTGGGTTGCAGATGAAATCCCAACCCCCAGTCACCGATGTCTCCGTAGAAAAAATATTGCCGTGACACCCCGGGCCCGAGGGTCCCTTCCCGCATCAGATCAAGACCTGAGGCAGACAGGATACGCGTGCCATCCAGAGCACCCCCGTTCAGCAGCATAAGAGCGAAGCGCGCGTAATCCTCGGCGGTAGAATTTAACCCGTGACCTCCGGCGAGCATCCCCCGAATCTGGGTATTGTTAGTCATGGGGCCGAAGATTGGTTCGGCAACGCGAGAGGCATCTTTCTCATCAACCCAGAAGCTGGTGTCTTCCATGCTGAGCGGGCCAAAAATTCGGTCTTCAAGGAGGTCGTCAAGCGTTTGCCCGCTCGCAACTTCCAGCACAGCGCCCAGTACATCGGTTGAGTGCCCATAGTGCCAGGCAGTCCCGGGTTCAAACAGTACAGGCAATTGACCGATCCGAACTGCGAGTTCCTGTGCGCTGATGGTGTTGAAAGCTTCCATGAAGGAGGCGTCGACTGCGTCCGGGTCCGGTCGTGTCAGAACATCGGGAAAGCTGTCCCGATACAGAGGCCCGAGTGGCGTATTCATGGCAAAGGGCTGCTGGACGATGCCTGATTGATGGGTCAGCAAATGCCTTATCGTCATGGTGTTGTTGGCCGGTCGGATATCGCCGGTGGCATTGTCGATCACCTGCAGACCGAGGAAGCTCGGCAGGTAGTCGCTCACCGGGTCATCGAGACCGAGTTGCCCTGATTCGACGAGGCTCATTGCAGCGACACTGATTATGGGTTTAGTCATGGAATAGATACGAAAAATGGTATCAGTGGTTACTGGGGTGGATGAATCCTGAGTCTGCGTGCCCACGGACTCAAACAGATCGGTACCACTACCGTTGCCTACCCACAACAGTGCACCTGATATGTGCCCCACATCGACAGCGCGCTGCATTTCGCGTCTGATCTGTGCAACCTCGGCTTCATCCAGACCAAGTTGTCCCGCAGATGTGGCATTGAATTGTTGCGCTCTGTCTGTTGCCGGCTGCGTATTGTTGCTGTCCGTTGTACAGGAGCACGCGGCTATAGTTGCTAAAAATAAGAGTGCAGTACGGAACATGATGGGAGACTCCGGGTTAATAAGTACGCTGCCGGGCTTCAGTTTTTCTGATCTGCACGCATCTCTGCCTTGAAGCGCTTGAAATTCTTGACGTAGATCTCTGCACTCATCATCAGCCTGGCCTGCTGCTCGTCGCTGAGCGTTTTGATGACCTTAGCCGGAGAGCCCATGACCAGAGAACCATCGGGTATTTCCTTGCCTTCAGTAATCAGGGTGTTGGCCCCGATCAGGCAGTTATTGCCGACTTTAGCTCTATTTAGAATAACCGAATTGATGCCAATTAAAGAATTGTCGCCGATACGGCAGCCGTGCAGCATGACTTTGTGCCCCACCGTGACGTTTTTGCCTATGACCAGTGGAATGCCGGGATCGGTATGCAGCACCGCACCATCCTGTATGTTGGAGTTTTCGCCCACGGAAATGCGTGCGTTATCGCCTCGGATCACTGCGTTGAACCAGACGCTGGCGTTGTTTTCAAGCCGAACCTTGCCCACGACTGTGGCATTTTCGGCAACGAAGTAGTCTTCCCCTGTTATCTCCACCGAGTCGTTACCCAGGCTGTAGATCATCGCGCGTTTCTCCTTTGAATGAGCGAGAATTAGACCTGATTATAGCCCCGAAACCTGAAGAGGGCTTGTGTTACTGTGTTCGCGCAGCGGCACAGAATGCGTCTTCCGCCTGTCGAGAAACCGAATTGGCGATAAACAGGTGTGGGGCTGGTTTCACTGGTGTAGACTCAAACCATTACGCATCAAGTAAAACAATGAGGAGAAGTTGTTATGTCGTCATCCCGGTCTCTTTTGTCTTCACTTTCGGTATGTGTCGCGCTTGCTGCAACGGGCGCCGCGCTGGCTGAGGATACAGATTTCATCACCGGCAAAGGCTTACCCAACCCGAACCCGGTGGTTGTGCCTAATTGGGGGGAACTCCCTGCTGGCCGGAACTGGGGGTCCACAGCCGGTATCGATATTGACCCCACCGACGGGCACATCTGGGCTTACGAGCGCTGCGGTGCGTCGAGTTTCGGCGGTGGTGTGCCGGTGAACTGTGATACCAATCCAGTTGACCCCATCTTCAAGTTTAATCGTCATACGGGTGAGGTGATGGCGAACTTTGGTGGAGGACTGATGCAGACACCACACGGTATCCATGCGGCTGCCGATGGCACCGTCTGGGTGACAGACTTTGCCGCCAATGCTGATGGCACCAAGGGTCATCAGGTGCATCAGTTCAGCGCTGACGGTGAGTTGCTGATGAGTCTCGGTAAGCCGGGCCAATCCGGCACCGGCCTGGATGTATTCAATCAGCCTAATGATGTCATCGTCGGACCAGACGGCAGCATTTATGTGTCAGACGGCCACAACGGCCAGGGCATGACCAGCAACCAGGCGATGGAAGAAGGTCGGGCTTCAGGCAACACGGCACGCATTATGAAATTCGCACCGGACGGCACCTTTATCAAACAATGGGGTGAGATCGGCGTACGACACGGTGAATTCCGCACGCCTCATGCCATGGAATTTGACGCTTACGGCAGGCTCTGGGTCGCCGACCGAGGCAATCATCGCCTGGAGATCTTCGATCAGGAAGGGAATTATCTGGAGTCTCGTTACGCATACGGTCGTATCAGCGGACTGTTTATCACTGATGATGGCATGGTGTATGCCATTGACTCAGAATCCAGTCCGACCAACCACGTCGGGTGGCGCAATGGTGTCCGAATCGGGCCTGTTGATGAGGACGTAATCGTGGGTTTCATCCAGCCGTTTGATCGGCCGGACCGCGTAGGTCAGGGAACAGCTGGCGAAGGCGTTGCTGTGGATGCGGACGGTAATGTGTTTGCGGCCGAGGGACCTAACTCTCTTAGCTGGGCCGGCGGGGCTTTTACCAAGTACGAAACTCGTTAAGCAAAACCCGTTTCGAAAAAAGCCCGCTCGATGAGCGGGCGTTTTTTCTGAGGCCTATTTCGTGCCCAGTCTGGCAAGGTCTTTAGCCACTCGAGCGCGCCGGGCGATTACTGGCCGATTTCCATCGCCACTTCGCCTGGTGTGACCCGGTCGCCCTTGGCGACATTGATTGCCAGTACCTTTCCGGCGACGTTGGTGTTGATTTCTGATTCCATTTTCATCGCCTCAGTGACCATTACGGCCTGACCGGCCGAGACTTCATCGCCAAGTTTAACCAGAACGTCGACAACGTTGCCTGGCATGGCTGCGGTCACATGGCCCGGTTCGGTGGCTTTCATGCGCCTGCCGCTTCCTTCTGCGACATATTCATTGAGTGGTTCAAAAATGACCTCTTCAGGCATGCCGTCCAGTGACACGTATAATTTGCGACGGCCTCCACCGGAATCTCCGACGCCGGTGATCGCGACTTCATAGGTTTCTCCATGAACATCAAGCTTGAACTCGGTGGCCGTAGTGCCCTCGGTGCTATTCCCCGGGTCAGCTGGCAGAAGCGCTTCCGGCTGCAGCGCACCTTCTCTTCGCTGTTCCAGGAATTCCCTACCCAGATCCGGGAACATGGCGAAGGTCAGGACATCATCATCCGATTCCGCGAGATCGCCGATCTCTGACCGTAGCTTGGCAAGCTCTGGTGCCAGACTGTCCGCGGGTCGCTCCTCCGAAACCCCTTCATTGCCGATGGCTTTTTTTCTGACGGCCTCATTTACGGGCGCAGGTGGCTGGCCGTAACCGCCCTGCAGATATCGCTTAACCTCATTGGTGATGGTTTTGTAGCGCTCGCCAGAGAGCACGTTGTAGACTGCCTGAGTGCCGACGATTTGTGAAGTGGGAGTTACCAGAGGAGGGAAGCCAAGATCCTCCCGGACTCTGGGGATTTCGTCAAACACCTCTTTGATCCGTTCCAGCGCATTCTGGTCTTTCAACTGGTTGGCGAGATTGGACATCATGCCGCCGGGAACTTGGTTGATCTGAACCGAAATGTCTTCACGGGTGAATTCGCTTTCAAACTGGCGGTATCTCTTGCGCACTTCTCGGAAGTAGTCGCTGATTGACGTCAATTTTTCCAGCGACAGTCCTGTATCGAATTCAGTTCCCTGCAGCGCTGCCACCTGAAATTCGGTGGCCGGATGCGAGGTCCCGCCGGCAAATGACGCGATGGCGGTATCTATCCGGTCGGCACCGGCTTCAATGGCCTTGAGCTGACACATGGGCGCCAGGCCCGAAGTTGCATGGGAATGGATTGCCAGCGGCAGTGCGACGCTTTGTTTGATGGCACTGACCAGCTCAAAAGTGGCGTACGGCGTTAACAACCCGGCCATATCCTTGATCGCAATGGAATCGGCACCCATCGATTCCAGCTGCTTGGCCTGTTCCACAAAAAGTTCGCTGGTATGGGCCGGACTGGTGGTATAACAAATGGTGCCCTGTGCGTGTTTGTCGCAGCGCTTTACTGCCTTCATTGCGGTTTCTAAATTGCGTAGGTCGTTGAGGGCGTCAAAGACACGAAATACATCAATCCCGTTCTCTGCTGACTTCGCGACGAAACCCTCAACGACATCGTCTGCATAGTGACGATAGCCCAGCAGGTTCTGGCCGCGAAGCAGCATTTGCAGCCGGGTATTGGGCAGTGCGGCTCGCAGCTGCCTCAACCTCGCCCACGGATCTTCCTTGAGAAACCGGATGCAGGCGTCAAATGTGGCGCCACCCCAGACTTCAAGTGACCAGAACCCCACTGCATCAAGCTGCTCGCAAATGGGCAGCATGTCCTCCGTGCGCATTCTGGTCGCAATCAGGGATTGATGCGCGTCTCTCAGGATCACTTCAGTGACTTCAATAGGTCGTGCTCCGTTCATAAAATCCGAGTTCCTCAATTAGAAATTCCCGCATAGGCAGCGATCGCGGCGGCGAGTGCCAGCGCCACGTCGCTCGGATGCTTTTTGTCCGAATACCGAGAAAGCTCCGGATGATTCGCGACGAAGCTGGTATCGAATTCTCTGCTGCGAAAGTCAGGATGTTTCAGAATCAGCTGATAGTAATTGGCCGTGGTCCTGATGCCATGCAGGCGCATGTCATCGATGGCGCGTTGCGCACGGGCGAGCAGGCTCTCCCAATCCAGCGCCCATACGATCAGCTTCAGGCACATTGAATCGTAGAAGGGAGGAATCTCATAACCCGTGTAAATGGCTGTATCAACCCTGACTCCTGGCCCTCCCGGTGCATAGTAATGGGTGATGCGACCGAAACTCGGCAAAAAGTCGTTCTTGGGGTCCTCCGCGTTGATCCGCAGCTGCATGGCATAGCCCCGGAAGCTGACTGTTTCCTGCGAGAAGTTCAGTGGCGCACCGGCGGCAATCCGGAGTTGCTCCTGAACGATATCAATCCCGGTGATCTGTTCCGTAATCGTATGTTCAACCTGAATGCGCGTATTCATTTCCATGAAATAAACGTCTTCGTTAACCAGCAGGAATTCAACGGTGCCCGCGCTTTCATATCCTACGGCTCGGGCGGCTTTTACTGCCAGCTTGCCCAATCGGTGTCGCAGCTCATCGCTGATCTGGGGGCTGGGTGCAATCTCAATCAGCTTCTGGTTCCGCCGCTGTATTGAGCAATCTCGTTCGTAGAGGTGAATCACATTTCCATGACGGTCAGCCAGTATCTGGACTTCAATGTGTTTCGGATTGACGATGCATTTCTCCATGAACACTTCTGCCGAGCCGAAGGCCTTAGTGGCTTCAGAGATCACTCGGGGGAACTGCTTTCTGAGCTCTTCCGCGTTGTCGCAACGTCTAATGCCTCTGCCGCCACCGCCCGAAGTGGCCTTGACCATCACCGGATAGCCAATGCGGCTCGCTTCCGCAAGCGCTTGCTCGATATTGTCCAGATTACCGGGCGATCCGGGCGTAACCGGCACGCCAGCCTCAGTCATGGCCTGACGGGCCTGCGTTTTGTCTCCCATTTGTCTGATCACCCCCGCACTGGGCCCGATAAACGTAACCCTCTTTTCTGCACAGAGTCTGGCCAATTCCGGGTTTTCAGAGAGGAATCCATAGCCGGGATGAATGGCATCGCACCCGGTTTCAACGGCGAGATTGACGATTCTCGTTGGATCTAGGTAGCCGGTTAAGGGATCGGAACCCAGGGAGTAAGCCTCATTGGCTCTTTTGACAAACAGTCCATAGCGGTCCGGTTCAGTGTAGACCGCAACTGAACGGATATTCGCCTCGGCGCAGGCGCGCACGATCCGCAGTGCAATTTCGCCGCGATTGGCTATCAATACTTTTTTGATAACTTTTGACATAAAAAGCTGACCGCGGGGCACAGGCCACGGGCGAACGGTGTCCAGATATTTTCCCGGGAACGGCAGCGCAAGAGCATTGCGTGGCTTTGTACCTGAATGTTACCCGAGCGAATGCCAATGATAAGGTATTTGAGGCGTCTTGTAATATTGCCAGAGTGTAAGCGCGGCGCATTTTTAGAAAAGCTCTCTCACTGTTCAGAAACTTGCTGAGCTGTCCTGCTTAACTGCCGGGCTCTTTCATGATGTTTATTGAGGTTCGGGCTACAGACGCCTCGACCTTGGAGGTTGTAAAGCGTGTCAAGTGCCGGGAACAATGCCACGTAAATCGGATCAGACTCAGAGGCCATTGAACAGCGGGTCCCTGTTTTTCTATTGCCCGGCGCGATCTTAAGTATAATGCCGCGAGATGTGAGGGGCAGTTGAACCGGCCTGTCCGATTGGGCGGATGCAAAGGCTGCTGACACTGGTTCGTTCAGGAGAATCCCATGGAATTTGATACCGCAACGCTTACTGCTCTTGCTGTCACCTACGGCTTTGGCCTGCTGTCGGCAATCGCGACACTGGTTGTCGGGCTTTACCTTGTTGCTTTCGCAGTGACAGTGGTCGGGCAGATTATGGAAAAAAGTCAGACTGACCCCTCGCTGCGCAGCTTCATCGAGAGCCTGGCTTCCATTTTGCTCAAGGTCATGGTGTATATCACAGCCCTCGGCATGTTGGGCGTTGAGATGACATCGTTCATCGCAATTCTGGGTGCGGCAGGCTTGGCTGTCGGCATGGCATTGTCGGGCACCCTGCAGAATTTTGCCGGTGGTGTCATGATTCTGCTTTTTAAGCCCTACAAGGTCGGGGATGTCATTGAGGCACAGGGGTACACGGGTTCTGTCAAAGAAATTCAGATATTTACTACGCTGCTGACTACTGCTGACAACAAAACTGTTCTAATCCCCAACGGCCCTCTGGCGACCGGTTCACTGATCAACTATTCAACTCAGACAACCAGACGCGTCGACTGGACTTTCGGGATTGCCTATGGAAGTGATCTGGACAGAGCATACGGGTTGCTGGCCCGGTTTATTGATGAGGACGAACGCATACTCCGGGAACCTGAGCCCTTAATGGCCTTGCAGTCCCTGGCGGAGTCATCGGTCAACATCGTGGTTCGCGTTTGGGTCAACGCGCCTGATTACTGGAGTGTCTATTTCGGAATGAACGAAAAGGTCTATCGCGAATTCGAGCAGGAAGGATTGGCCATTCCTTTTCCTCAGCTGGATGTCCATCTCCATAAACCCGAATAACAGCGCCGTGTCTGCTGCCCTCCTGCTTTTTTACCAGGCTACGGTGCTGGTCGGCACCCGATACCGAGACTCGCAGAAGAAAAGGTCTGGTATGCTTATCAGTCTATCCCTAGGATAGGGTTTTTATGGGCAGCACTGGGGATTTGGAGCCCAGTTATAACATGTCTGAATCAGGAAACCTTCTGGCGCCGGGTTGCTAAATTGATCCTATTACTAAAAACCTTCCGCATCTTTTCGTCGTCGCTACTCTTGGGACTGTTTGCCTTGCCGGTTTTGGCCGCAGAAGACGGCAGCCTTCCGGAGTATGTTCCGGTGACCGGCATCGCCGGGAATTTATCCAGTGTCGGCTCCGATACTCTCGCTAATCTGATGATTCGGTGGAGCGATTCATTTCGCAGATTTTATCCCAACGTCATTATTCAAATCCAGGCGGCCGGCTCTGCTACTGCGACGCCGGCCCTGACAGAACGCACTGCAAACGTTGGGCCAGTGTCCCGAGAGCTCAGGGATAGCGAAATTGAAGCGTTTCAAAACCGGTACGGCTATCGCCCAACAGCGGTTCCGGTCGCCCTTGATGCGCTCGCAATTTACGTTCACAAGGACAACCCGATTCCAGGCCTGACTATTGAGCAGATAGATGCCATATTTTCCGTCAATCAGCGCTGCGGAGGCACCACGTCTTTTTCCGAGTGGGGGCAATTAGGATTGCCAGACCCCTGGCCCAGTCGCAATATCCAGCTGTTCGGTCGAAATTCAGTTTCTGGCACCTACGGCTTTTTTAAAGAAGAAGTGTTGTGTCGGGGTGATTTTCGCAACAATGTGAATGAGCAGCCTGGCTCTGCGTCAGTTGTCCAGGCCGTCGGCACCTCAGTCAATGCAATCGGCTATTCGGGTATGGGCTACCGTACTGCCGGCGTGCGTGCTGTCCCTGTCGGGCGGGAGGGTCAGGATTTTGTCGAAGCCAATGCCGCGAATGCTGTCTCCGGTAGTTATCCACTGTCCCGCTTTCTCTACGTTTATTTGAACAAGCCGCCTAACGATGATCTCCCACCGCTCGAAAAAGAATTTTTGAAATTGATCTTGTCCGAGCAAGGCCAGCAGCTGGTCAAACGCGATGGCTATGTGCCCTTGCCGGCTGAAGTTGTGCGGATAGCTCGTCGGGCTCTGGGGCTGGACAGGCCATGATGGATACACCAGCGCGACTGAGGCAAAAGACCGGCGACTGCGAGTCGACACCAGTCAGAGGTAGCCATGAGCCAGGCTGACAACAGCACTTTCACTGCAGCCGAACGCCTGCGAGAGCGGGCATTGGGTCGGCGTAAATACCGCGAGGCCCTCGACCGTGCCGCCGCCGTGACCATTTCCCTTGGTGGTATCGGCATTCTCGCCACTCTCGTGCTGCTTCTGGTGTATCTGATATACGTTGTCCGCCCTCTGTTCGTTCCTGCTGAAATCTCCTCTGTGGTCTCTTTTTCGGCGGCGCCCTCTCAAGCAGCGCGCTTACCGCCTGTGTTGCTGTCCATGGATGAGCGTACAGAGACCATATTGCGTCTCGATCAAAGTGGTCAATTCAGCTGGATTGATCTGGGTGGCGAATCCGTCGTTCAGACCAGCCGATTGCCGGTGGCGCAAAGTGCTGAAATATCGGCAGTCGCCCTGATATCCGGTGAGCCGGCCCTGCTGGCGATTGGTCTCGATTCCGGTGAGGTCTTGCTGGTGTCGGCGGAATACGGTGCGGCGGCGGGGCCAGAAAGTGGGGCCCGAAACCTGCCTCGAAGCCTTTCGTATCCTTTTGGGCGTCTGCCGCTGCTCACAACATCGGGGTCCGTAAGTGGACTGGCAATCTCGCAGCAGAGGAATGAACTCCAGGTTGTTGCAGTCGGTGCGAATGGTCAGATCGAACTGGCTACTGGTTCCAGACAGAGTAGTCTGACGGCATTGCTCGACCCCGCATCTCTGCCGGAATACGAATGGAGCGTGGCAAGATTTGAAGCACAGGTCTCTGACGCAACACGTGTTTTTATTGATGGGGATCATCAGTACGTATTCGCGCTAGACGCGAATGACCGACTATCAGCATTCTCGATCCGCGCATTACATGAGGGCGGGGACGAATCCTTCAGCAGTGACTCTATTGCGAACCAGCCCGGTAAGGTGATGGACGCAGAGATGCTAGCGGGCGGTCGATCTTTAATGATTGCCGACGATCAGGGTCAGGTCAGTCAATGGTTTATTGATGTCAGCGATGGGGGACTGCTCCTGCATCAAGCCAGAGTTTTTCAGGCGGCGATGATCCCGCTTGACCAGATCGAAAGCGAACAAAGGCGCAAGAATGTCGCTGTGGTAGATGTAGATGGTGTATTCAGGCTGTTTAACACCACAGCCGATCGATTGCTCACAGAGCAGGCGTTGGTTGATGAGGAGATTGAGGCAATGACCCTCTCACCGCGAGGTGATCTGTTGCTGACTGAATCTGAATCAGGTCAGTTTCTGGCCTATCCGATAGACAGCCCTCATCCTGAAATTTCTTGGTCCGCGCTGTGGGAACGCGTCTGGTATGAAGACTATGCAGAACCTGCTTATGTCTGGCAGTCATCTGCATCCGGGGATGTCTATGAGCCGAAATATTCGTTGATGCCCCTGACCTTTGGCACGCTGAAAGCGGCGTTTTATGCCATGCTGTTGGCTGCTCCTCTGGCAGTTTGTGGTGCAATATTTACCGGTTACTTCATGGCTCCCGGTATGCGAAGAACAGTCAAACCGCTGGTAGAGCTCATGGAAGCCATGCCAACGGTTGTTCTGGGGTTTTTAGCCGGTCTTTGGCTCGCGCCATTTGTTGAGCAGAATCTTCTGGGGGTATTCGCCCTCGTCATATTGCTGCCGGTGACCATTCTGACTGCCAGCGTGGCTTGGATGTTCTTGCCAAAGTGGGTTCGACACCGCACTCCTGAAGGCTGGGAGGCGGCCCTGCTGGTTCCGGTGGTAATCCTCGGTAGCTGGTTTGCCTTGTGGGTTGCCGGGCCGTTTGAGTCCTGGCTCTTTGGCGGGGATATCAAAGCCTGGCTCGGATCTGAACTCGGGCTCGCCTACGACCAGCGCAATTCGATGATTGTCGGATTTGCGATGGGCTTTGCGGTGATACCGACTATTTTTTCGATTGCAGAGGACGCGATATTCACTGTGCCGAGGCAGTTGAGTAGTGGATCGCTAGCCCTTGGAGCAACGCCCTGGCAAACCCTCTCTCAGGTGGTTCTGCCCATGGCGAGTCCCGGCATATTCAGTGCCTTGATGATCGGATTGGGCAGGGCAGTTGGTGAAACCATGATCGTGCTGATGGCGACCGGTAACACACCCATTATGGATATCAATTTATTCGAAGGTATGCGGACGCTGGCCGCGAATATTGCCGTGGAGGTACCAGAGACAGATGTAAACAGCAGTCACTACCGGATCCTCTTTTTGTCGACACTGGTGCTGTTTGCCTTCACCTTTATCGTGAACACGATTGCTGAGGTGGTTCGGCAGCGCTTGAGGAGGCGCTACAGTGTGATATGAGACAAAAACTCAGAAAATGGTCCCGGGCCGGCACGCCGTGGATCTGGATTAATGCGGGAGCGGTTGCGATCAGCATTGTGATGGTCCTTGGGCTGCTTGGCGTGCTGGCTGTGAATGGGCTGCGCCATTTCTGGCCCAACGAGGTGAGTCAGGGGAGATACCTTGCGCCCGGATTTAAACCTACAGAGTTGATCGGGGAGCTTACCAGAACAGAGTGGGTTGCAGCGGAGGTTCTGATTGCTTCTGGTTTGCGTGTTGACCCAGCGCAGGAACGGTATCGAAGGGATCTCTGGAAATTAGGCAATCGGGATCTGAACGGTATTGACTTTGCCTGGGTTTTGGCGGATTTCGTTGAAGAGGTCTCAGCGCCCGAGAGCATTGCGGTTTTTGAGCGAAAACAGGGTGGAGTCTTATATGGCGCAATCAGCTCTTTGGAATTGGGCGAGGAGTTAGATCCAGCTGACGCACTGACTGATGATCAGTTCCTGTGGGCCCAGTTTCAATCACGTCTCGAAGAGGTCAGAGAACTGGATAAACAGATTCAGTCGATCCAGAGTGAGCAGCTTGCCAGGGCGAATAGTGATCTTGAACGGCTCAGATTGAGAGAGCGAGCCGCGATGCTGGAGGGCGAGTTGAGCCCGTCCCTGACTCAGCAATTCAGTGCCCAGCGCCTGGAAATACAGGTTGAACTGGCGAACCTGCAACACCAGCTTAATCAGCTTTATGCACAGATTGAGCGTGATAGCGTGCTGGTGAGGGCATCAAATGCTGGTGAGGTGTTGATACCCTTGGCCGAGATCGTTCGTGCATACCAGCCCAATAATCTGACACTGGCTGGAAAACTGTCAGTGTACAGTCAGCGATTGTGGGAATTCCTGACGGCCGAGCCACGGGCGGGCAACACAGAAGGGGGGGTCTATCCTGCTATATTTGGCACGGTGGTCATGGTACTTCTGATGTCGCTTTTTGTAACTCCATTTGGCGTGATAGCTGCCGTCTACTTGCGGGAATACGCCAAGCAAGGAATGACTACCCGCATAATCAGAGTTGCAGTCAATAACCTCGCGGGTGTCCCTTCCGTCGTTTACGGTGTTTTTGGTCTCGGGCTTTTTGTCTACCTAATTGGTGGTGAAATTGATCAGTTGTTCTATGCGGAAGCCTTACCCGCACCCACTTTTGGTACACCGGGGCTGCTCTGGGCGTCCTTGACACTTGCCTTGCTGACTGTGCCGGTCGTCATTGTCGCGACCGAGGAGGGGCTTACGCGAATCCCAAGAAGCGTTCGGGAGGGGTCTCTGGCACTTGGCGCGACCAAGTTCGAAACGATCTGGCGGGTAATTTTGCCTATGGCCAGCCCTGCCATGATGACCGGACTGATTTTGGCTATTGCCAGAGCTGCCGGGGAAGTCGCGCCTTTGATGCTGGTTGGTGTCGTAAAGCTTGCCCCCTCTCTGCCGGTAAACGGCATCTATCCGTACGTTCATCTGGACCAGCAATTTATGCATCTGGGTTTTCATATCTACGATGTGGGTTTCCAGAGTTCGAATGTTGAAGCGGCGCGCCCATTGGTCTTCGCTACGGCTCTGTTGCTAGTCAGCGTGATTGCGATCCTTAATCTGACCGCTGCAGTGCTTCGTAACCGATTACGGGAAAACTCCAGAAGTCTCTAGATATGATCACGGCTCAGGACAGTCATGCCTATGAACGAAAATAATGAGCGCGATCCTCAGGCCGGGGGCAATTTTGCTGATAAGGTAAAAACTGGGTCCGACGCCTGCATCGACATCAAAAAGTTGAATCTGTACTACAGCAAGGACATCCATGCGCTTCGGGATATCTCTCTCAGCATCCCCCGAAACAAGGTGACGGCGTTTATTGGCCCAAGTGGTTGTGGCAAGTCCAGCTTATTGCGTTGCTTCAACCGTATGAATGACCTCATCGACGACTGTCATATCAAAGGTAAGATCAGGATCGACGGCGATGATATCTATGATAAGAGAATTGATGTTGCCGATTTGCGCCGTAGGGTGGGTATGGTCTTTCAGAAACCCAATCCGTTCCCCAAGTCAGTCTACGAGAACGTCGCCTATGGGCTCAGAATCCAGGGCATTAATTCCCGCCGGATCCTCGATGAGGTCGTTGAGGATGCCCTTCGAGCAGCCGCGCTCTGGGATGAAGTGAAGGACAGGCTGGACGACAGCGCCTTGGAGCTCTCCGGAGGTCAGCAACAGAGGCTGGTGATAGCCCGTACGATCGCTGTGGAGCCCGAAGTGTTGCTGCTTGATGAGCCGGCGTCGTCTCTGGATCCTATTTCTACCCTGAGGATTGAAGAATTGATCAACGAGTTGAGGGCCAGCTATTCGATACTTATTGTGACTCACAATATGCAGCAGGCAGCTCGAGTATCAGACTTCGCTGCGTTTATGGATATGGGTCGGCTGGTGGAATTTGACAGCACCAACACCTTGTTTACCAATCCCTCGGAAAGACAGACAGAAGACTATATTACTGGCAGATACGGCTGACAGAACTGATTCTCAGGGCAGAGTTTCTCGGTTCAGTGATATGATGCAGGATGCAAAACCCTTTTGAAGTAGACATTTAAGTTCATCCACCCGGAATCAGACTCTATGGATGCAAGCGACGACAAACCCCGCTCACATATTTCCCAGCAGTTCAACACGGATCTGGAAGATCTCAAGAAGCACATGCTGGAAATGGGCGGGATGGTGGAAAAACAGTTTTCAGGTGCTATGCAGGCTCTCATTGAAGCTGACAGCACATTGGGAGAGCGTATCGCCGCTGATGATGACTTACTTGATCAGATGGAGATGAAAATTGATGAAGAGTGCAATCTGATCATCGCCAGACGCCAACCCGCAGCGAGAGATCTGCGCCTGGTTCTGGCGATAGTGAAAGCCATTCGTGATCTTGAACGAATCGGAGACGAATCCTCCAAGATCGCTAAGGCAGCAATCAAGATGAGCGAGCAGGGTGAATTTCCCGAAGGAATCGTTGACTTCCGCAGCTTGGGAGACAAAGTACAGCGTATGGTGCACAGGGCGCTGGATTCATTCGCCCGGTATGATGCAGATGCGGCGATCGCGGTTGTGCATGAGGACAAGAGCGTCGACAACGACTACGCGATTGCCATGCGCTCTATGGTCACTTTCATGATGGAAGATCCTTCCACCATCAGCAAGGTGCTCAATGTGCTCTGGGCCTTGCGCGCGGTGGAAAGAGTCGGGGATCATGCCAAGAATATCTGTGAGCATGTGATCTACATGGTGGCGGGTACCGACGTACGCCACCTCAATCCCAATAAGATGTCTGCCAAAATCAACGCCTGAATCTGGGGCCAGTGCCGTGGTGACCGATTCGTTCCGGAGCCAATTCTCGCAAGTCTGAGTTGGGGTCGGCCCGGCATCGGGCGCAGCAACTCAGCCGAAAAACGAGTATCATCCCTGCTCTATTTCCCGCACTTTCAGGAGAGACCGAATCATGTTGGCCGCGCGACGATTAAGCCTGTTGCTGTTTGCTTTACTGTGGGCGGGAGCCCTGCAGGGGCAGGGTATTCAGCAGACCAAAGGATCATTTCAGGACAAATTTCGTCAGCTGGATGAAGTGTTACCCACAGCAAATGTGTATCGAAACGCTGCCGGAGCACCCGGTCATGAATACTGGCAGCAGGAAGTCGACTACAACATCGAGGCCGTTTTAGATGAAGACAACCAGCGGCTGTCGGCGACAGAGCTCATTCGCTATCAGAATAACTCTCCTGACACGCTGACTTATCTGTGGTTCCAGCTAGATCAGAACCGGTTTCGGTCAGATTCGATGGCGGAAAAGAGCGGCACTTTCAACGGGTCCAGCCCTGATGCCGACAGCAATGATCCGGCGCGTATCAGTCTCGGTCAGTTAAGGGCGCTGCAGTATCAGTCGGATGCCAATCTGGGGCATCAGATCAATGCCGTTTCAGACAGCCGGGAAAATGCGCTGGCGCATACCGTTGTCGGAACTTTGATGCGTGTTGATCTTCTGGAGCCGCTGCGGCCGGGCGATGATGTCGAGTTGCGCATCGATTTTGAGTACAACATCGTCAATGGTGATGTGTTATCTCCGCGGGGTGGTTACGAGCACTTCCCGAAAGATGAAAGGGGCGGTGGGAACTATATCTTTGCTCTCTCGCAGTGGTTCCCCCGCTTAGTTGCCTACACGGATTATGAGGGTTGGACTAACAAGCAGTTTCTTGGCTCTGGCGAATTTACCCTGGAATTCGGAGATTACGAAGTGTCCATGACCGTGCCGGCTGATCATATCGTGTCGGCAACGGGTGAGTTGCAAAATCCCGGCGATGTGCTGACCCGTGAACAGCGTGACCGGCTTGAGGAAGCGGAGAGCGCTGCGCGACCGGTTTACATCGTCACTCCGGATGAGGCGCTGGACAACGAGCGCGAAGGCAGTGCTCAGACTGCGACCTGGCGTTTCGCCGCTGAGAACGTTCGGGATTTTGCCTGGGCTTCTTCTCGCAAGTTTATCTGGGATGCGAAAGGCCATCAGCAGCCCGGTGCTGATCAGGAAACCGTCATGGCAATGTCCTTCTATCCTAAAGAAGGCGGCACGCTATGGTCAGACTACTCTACTGAGGTGGTAATCCATACCCTGGAGGTATACAGCCGGTTTTCCTTTGATTACCCCTATCCAACCGCGCAGTCGGTCAATGTCGGATTTGTAGGCGGTATGGAGTACCCGATGATCACTTTCAACGGGCCTCGGACAGAGCTTCAGGAAGACGGTTCCCGCACCTATTCCCTCGCGGAGAAGAGGTTTCTGATTGGTGTCGTGATTCATGAGATTGGGCACTTCTACTTTCCTATGATCGTCAACTCGGATGAGAGGCAGTGGACCTGGATGGACGAGGGGCTCAACAGTTATCTCGATTCCGTCGCGGGACGCGAGTGGGATGCGGAAATCCCCTGGGGCGTGGAGCCAAGATACATCACTGACTATATGGAATCGCAGAATCAGGTTCCGGTCATGACGCAATCCGACAGTGTGCTCCGCCTGGGTCCCAACGCGTACTCTAAACCGGCGACTGCCATCAATATTCTGCGAGAAACGATTATGGGGCGCGAGCTCTTTGATTTTGCGTTCAAAGAATATTCTCGACTGTGGGCATTCAAACGACCGACGCCGGCAGACTTTTTCCGCACCATGGAAGAAGCTTCCGGCATTGATCTCGACTGGTTCTGGCGCGGCTGGTTTTATACCACTGACCATGTGGATATTGCCTTGGATCGCGTTTATCAGATGCGTATGGATACCGAAAATCCTGACATCGACTTTGCCCGTCAGCGCGAATTCGAGAAGTCGTTGCCGCCGAGTGTCTATGTGGAACGAAATCGTCAGGAAGGTCGCCTGACCTGGGTTGAGCGGAATCCGGACGTCAGAGATTTCTATGACGACAACGATCAATTCGCCGTAACCAATGTCGAACGCAATCGCTACAGCAGCTTTCTAGAAGGGCTGGAGCCATGGGAGCGCGAGGTGCTCGAGCGTGCAATTACCGAGGATCTTAACTATTACATTCTGGAATTTTCCAATCAGGGCGGATTGGTAATGCCTATCCTTCTGCAGTTTGACTATGCCGACGGCAGCAGTGAGGAAATGAGAATTCCTGCTGAAATCTGGCGGCGCTCGCCCGCGGCGGTGAAAAAGCTTGTGGTAACCGAGAAAGACATTGTCGGCATTGTCATTGATCCTCTGCAGGAAACTGCGGATGTCAACATAGAGAATAACTACTATCCACGCCGGATTATCCCGTCAAGAATCGAGTCCTTTAAGCGACAGGGTAGTGGCAGCCTGATTGGTCGGGATATCATGCAGGATATCAAAACTGAGTTGTCCTCAGAGGAAGACGATGAAAGTGGCGGAGATGAAGAAACGGAGCAGTAGCATAATTATAGTCACCGGTTTGCGGGCGGTGCGTGGAGCAGCACTCAGGTTTGGCGGCGTCCTTCTTGGCCTGCTCGTGCTCTCGACCGCTGAAGCGCATCAGCAAAAAAATGCAGTCACCCGGATATTGTTCAATGAAAACACCGGCAACATTGAAGTCATGCACCGCTTCTTCATGCATGATGCCGAGCATGCTGCAGGATTGATTTTTGGCGAGCGACAGATGCTCGCGGAATCCCGAGAATCCCGGGAATTATTCAGCAGCTATGTGATTAACCGTTTTTCAATTGAGGCAATTTTTCGTGAAGGAAACCCTGAAGTGCTGAGCTTGTCTTACGTTGGAGAAGAGGTAGACGGGCAATTCCTGTGGGTTTACCAGGAGATCCCTGTGCAGGAAGACATCACGGCATTTACGATTGAAAACCTCGCGCTTCGGGACGTCTGGTCGGATCAGTCAAATCTGGTCAATATCGAGAGAGGCGGGAGAATATACAGCCTGACATTCGACGGTTCGGCAGAAGTACTTACCGTAGAGTTGGATGCTTGATCAGGGTTCTGTATGCCATCGGTGTCGGCTTAAGCTATACCGATCATTCTGGAAAAAATTTGTTTTACTTTGGCGGGCGCAACCGTGATTGTCTTTAGATATCTGTCAAGACAGATTCTGCAAATCGCAGCGGTGGTGACTTCTGTCCTGCTTTTCGTGGTGCTGACCGGACGCTTTGTTCAATATCTGGCCGAGGCGGTTGCCGGGGAAAAAGCGCCTGATATTCTGGTTTTGCTCATGCTGTACCGGATTCCTGAGTTTCTGCTCGTGATCGTGCCTCTGGCGTTCTTTCTAGCCATTATTCTTGCCTTCGGACGCATGTATGGCGATAACGAAATGGTGGTACTGATGAGCGCAGGATACAGTCAGGGTCGCCTTTTGATGAACGTTATGGGGATTGCCGCATTGATTACAGTATTCATGGCAGTCCTGGCGCTTTATCTTGCTCCCATGGGGCTGAGAGAAAGTGAACAGATCAGCTTAGCCCAAGAAGAGTTGACGGAAGTGGATCTGATCGTTGCTGGCCAGTTTCAAACCTTTGGCGGCGGGGATCGGGTGACCTACACAGAAAGGATTCTCAATTCCGGTGGAGGTGAGCGTGAGTTGGCCAATGTCTTTGTCGCGCTGACGCCAGCAGGGCAGACTTCCGGAGATCCGCCAAGAATCATTCTGGCTGACAGTGCACGACCAGAAATCGATGAAGCGACCGGGGCGCGTTTCATGCGACTTGAAAACGTATTGCAGTATGACGGGACGCCAGGGTCGGGAGCATTCCGAGTGGGTCAGTTTGATGCTCAGGCCATCCTGCTTCCTGCCCCTCCTGAATTTGATGAAGTAGTGGAGGAGTCTACGCTGAGTACCTGGTCGCTGTTCTACTCTCATGACATTGCGCATCGTGCAGAACTGCAATGGCGCATTTCTGTGTTGCTTTTGATTCCGGTGATTGCGTTGATCGCTGTGCCCATGAGTCGCGTCAGCCCTCGCCAGGGACGCTATACCAAACTGTTCCCGGCTGTGCTGGTCTACATTGGCTATTTTATTGCCCTGGAATTCTGCCGCGACCGTGTGGCTGACGGAGACCTCAGCCCCGTGTTCGGGCTCTGGTGGGTGCACGCTCTGTTCGCAGTGGCAGGAATTGTCCTCTCTCGTGCGGGCCCAGAAGGGTTCAGGTTGAGGCTGTCTCAGACAGCATGAAACTCCTGGATCGGCATATCAGTCAGGCAGTGTTGCTCGCTATGATGGCGGTACTTGGTGTCGTAGTAGCTCTGGATTTCATTTTTTCCCTAGTTGATGAGTTGGGTGAGGCCGGTGTCAATTATCATGCAGGCAACGCAGTGATGTTTGTTCTGCTGACAACCCCTACCAGTTTGTATGAGCTGCTGCCTTACGCGGCTCTCGGTGGTGCCCTGATTGGTCTGGGTGTTCTCGCTTCCAATAATGAGCTGGTCGTGATGCAGTCAGCCGGCGTCCACAAGTGGCGTATCGTCGGTGCTGTTTTGAAACCGACTTTTTTCGTCATGTTGCTGAGTCTGTTTATCGGGGAATTTGTCTCACCGCCGCTTGAGCAGATTGCCAATTCGAATAAGGCAGTCCAGCTGAGTGGTTCGACCTCGATCAATTCCGAGGCAGGAACCTGGCGCAAAATCGGCGATGACTATATCCACATCAATGCCATTGCGCCGGGGGGTGGGCAGCTGATTGGCGTGAGCAGATATCGCATCAATGAACAGCGTGAATTGGAGTCTGCCAGCTTCGCAGAGTCCGGCGAGTATGTCTCGACGGCGGCAGGAGGCTACTGGCGCATGGTCAATGTGAGCCAGAGTCTGTTCGCTGACAGGCAGGTTATCACCAGCCGGTACCGTCAGGAGGATTGGCAGGCCGATCTGTCACCTGAATTGCTCAGTGTGTTGCTGGTTGAGCCGGACAAACAGTCGCTGTCCGGCCTGTATCGTTTCGCTCAGTTCTTTTCCTCAGAAGGGCTGGACAGCGGTATTTACTTTCTCGCGTTCTGGAAAAAGTTGCTACAGCCGCTGTCTACTCTGGCGCTGGTTGTGCTCGCGATTTCCTTCGTATTCGGACCGCTGCGGGAGGCGACCATGGGGTTTCGGATCTTCGTTGCGATCGGCACCGGCCTGGCGTTCACTCTGGTACAGCGCATGATGGAGCCGTTGAGCCTGATCTATGGCGTTAGCCCGTTGATGGCAGTGCTCACGCCAGTGGCTTTATGTGCATTGAGCGGCGTGTTTCTCATGCGACGGGTTGCCTGATCGCCGGTCTTGAAAAGTGACTTTCTCTAGCGGGTATTCTGATGTCTGAAGCCAAACCTATTTATATCTCGTACGCAGGCCCTTCCCTGCTGGAGACACCACTGCTGAACAAAGGATCAGCGTTTTCTCCGGAAGAACGCCGCACGTTCAATCTGATTGGTCTGCTACCTCCCGTATATGAAACTATCGAGGAGCAGGTTGAACGCTGCTATCAGCAGTACTGCAGTTTTGACGAGCCGATCAACAAGCATATTTACCTGCGGGCCGTTCAGGACAACAACGAGACATTATTCTATCGACTGCTGTCAGAGCATCTGGTGGAGATGCTCCCGATCATTTATACCCCTACCGTCGGTGATGCCTGTGAGCATTTTTCAGACATCTATCGCAGTGCCCGCGGCATCTTTGTTTCCTATGACGATCGTGATTATCTGGATGAAATTCTGCGTAGCGTGACCAAGGATAAAGTGAAGGTGGTGGTGGTGACCGACGGGGAACGGGTGCTGGGACTGGGCGACCAGGGGATTGGTGGCATGGGGATTGCGATCGGCAAGCTGTCGCTGTACACCGCCTGTGGTGGAATCTCCCCGGCTTATACGCTGCCGGTTGCGCTGGATGTGGGTACAAATAATCCGCAGGCACTGGACGATCCAATGTACATGGGTCGGCGGTCTCCGAGAATCGGCGCTGCTGAATACAACGCATTTGTTGATGTTTTCATCGACGCTCTGCAGGCACGGTGGCCGGGAGTCTTAGTCCAGTTTGAGGATTTTGCCCAGCCCAATGCCATGCCCCTGCTGCAGCGGCACCGGGAGCGGGTGTGCTGCTTTAATGATGATATTCAGGGAACAGCCGCGATTACCCTGGGTTCTCTTCTGGCCGCCTGCAGGAAAAAGGGTGAGCAGTTGTGTGATCAGCGGTTTGTTCTGGTGGGAGCCGGATCCGCTGGCTGCGGTATCGCTGAGCTGATCATATCGGCAATGGTTGAGCAGGGTCTCGACGACAAGGCTGCCCGTTCACGAATTTTTATGGTGGACAAGCAAGGCCTGCTGGTAGAAGGCTCTGAAAATCTGAGGGATTTCCAGGCGCGCCTGGTTCAGAGCCGCAGCGCCGTCGCAGCCTGGTCGTTAACTCAAGCGGGCGCCAGTCCGGGATTGTATGACGTCATAGTTAATGCCGGCGCGTCGGTGCTGATCGGAGCATCAGGCATTTCGGGTCTGTTCACGGAAGCTGTGATCAAAGCCATGCATGACAGCTGTCCAACCCCGATTATATTTCCTCTCAGTAACCCCTCGAAACTGGTTGAGGCGCACCCTGCAGACGTGCTGAAGTGGACTAAAGGGCAGGCGATCGTCGCGACCGGAAGCCCTTTTGGCCGGGTCGACTTTGAGGGCCGCAGCATCGAGATATCCCAGTGCAATAACAGTTATATTTTCCCGGGGGTCGGCTTAGGTGTGATTTCTGCCATGGCTTCAAGAGTGACAGATAAGATGCTCATGGTGGCCAGCAAAACGCTCGCCGAGCTGGCGCCAGTAGAGGCGGCTCCGGAAGACGGTATCCTGCCACCCCTGACCTCGCTGACAGAAATAAGCAAGGAGATCGCCTTGGCCGTTGCCTGCGTCGCTCAGGACGAAGGTTGGGCGCTTCGCACCACTGAGGAAGAACTGAAACGCCACATTGAGCGAAACTTCTGGAAGCCTGAGTATCGAGAGTATCGTCGTGTCGCGATGCGCGCAAGATAATCTTGAGCGTCTGCGTTCCTAGGCAGAGGTCCCTGGGGATTTCTGAAACAGCTGCGCGGGTTTTTCGAAGTGAAATTCTTCAAGCTTGATGTCATCCAGACCGACCTGATCGAACGGGTCTTCCATGGCCTCCTGAACGTTGTAAAGTGAAATCAGAATGAAGCCATGGATCATGGCAAGCGCTTAGACAAGTACCGGCGCGCTGGCATTCAAATCATTGATCAGAGTCGGGATGAAAATAAACGTAAAGACATAGATAAACACCAGGCAGTGCGCGCGCAGGCTGATGGGCGTCCCATGAAGCTTCAGGCCGACAGTATTTTCCATGCTCTCATCGCGAACGATCAGCTCACCGCACTGCGGCAAGGCGAACGGGTGCGCATTCCGGAAGGGCGTTCTCCCCTGAAATATCTGCAGAGACTGTCAGACCTCAAGCCGGATGCACCAGTTGCTCTGGGGCGGCTCATTGACGACATGGCCCAAGCAAATTAAAAATTCTGTCAGAGTTCCCTGATTTGAACCTTGCGAAAACGCATCTCACCTCGGGCCCACTGAAGAGCAAAAGGGCCACTGGCGAGTTTGTCATCTCGCACGTCAACAGTCCGCTCATTATTCAATTCCACAATGAGATGATCGCCATTCATCACTATTCGATAGATGTTCCAGCGATCGCCCGCTTTAGGTAAGGGCTCAGAAACTGGCGCCAAATGAACGATGCCTCCTGTGCCGTAAGCGGCTTCAGGTCGCTGATCGAAAATATTGGCCTCATAGCAGTCGCGATCCGTAATTCGCTCGGGGTTCTGACAGCGAAGATAAATACCGCTGTTGGCATCATGGGATGCCCAAAATTCGACTCGGATTTCAAAATTTGTGTAGCTTTGCCTGCTGACCAGCCAGGAGGACCCGCTGCCTTCGGTCGCACGGATAGAAGCCATCTCGGCAGTCCAGTTCGCATCCCCGAGGGGAGTGAAATTTTCAATACCTACCGTTCCGTCGATCAGCGTGATCCATTCACCCAGAGCCGTCGCGTTTGCTGCAGAAAAGCTGGCCACTAGGAAAAAGGTCACGCGTAAGCGCTGACGAATCAGCATGATAAGGTCTGCACGGTTCATGTTGGCACCTGTAATTGAGTAAACACCTGAAAAGTCTGGGTCAGAGTATCGCCTTATGGCCTGCAAATTCAACGCCCAGGTACTGGTCTGCACCGGGTCCACCCACAGCGAAAAATGGGGGAGATAAGCCGGCAAAGAAGGAGTACAATCAGCTCGTCATTACACAGTGTAATCAATGCAGCTTGCCTGCTTGTTATTAGGAGGGTTTTGGCATGATCAGCAGCAAGAAGCTGTTTCTGGGAACCGCGGTTCTGGGTTTTTCACTGAGCCATTCGATCTCAGGCCTAGCTCAGGGAGAGGAGCGCCCTGAGCTGACAGGCACCTGGACTAATGCATCCCGTACGAGTCTCTCCCGGCCACGTGGCGTGGAAGATCTGGTACTCAGTGCTGAGCAGGCGGCACAACTGGTGTCCGGTATGGGCTTGGCGGGTATCTCTGCAGAAAATATCGAGAATGGTCCGGCAGTCGATCCCGAGACTGGTGCCCCGCCTGCGGGTGCGCAGGATTTTGGTCTGCGCGGTTATAATTTATTCTGGACCGATCCGGGCTCTACTCTGGCCTTCGTAAAGGGAGAGTTCAGGACCTCTTATATTATCGATCCCCCCAATGGTCGTATTCCGCGGGTTGAGCAACCCAAGCCGGATTGGGATGTGCGTAACTACGGTGCCCGCTATCTGACCGGCGTAGGACTAGATGACGGTCCGGAGGCTTTCCCGCTGGCTGAGCGCTGCCTCTTGGGTTTTGGCAATACGGCCGGCCCGGGAATGATGGGCACCCTGTATAACAGCACTTATGAAATCGTGCAGTCAGATGACTATGTCATGATCGCTGTCGAAATGGCCCACGATGCCCGCATTATTCCAGTGTTCGATTCAGCTGAAGAGGCTCGCGCAAATCGGCGCCCTGCTGTTCTCAAGCAATGGCTGGGAGATTCAGTTGGTTGGTATGAGGACGGTATGCTGTTGGTGGAAACTGTCAATATCAACCCGAAACAAATGGCTGAAAGCTCTGTGCCAATAACTGCGCAAGGCCGCATTGTCGAGCGCTTTGAGCGGTACTCGGACAAAGAGATCGTCTACCAGTTTACTGTGGAGGACGACAATCTCTATCTACAGCCCTGGACAGCGGAGTTGAGCTTTCATGAAATGGAAGGCGAGATGTATGAGTATGCCTGTCATGAAGGTAACCATGCGATGCCCGGCATGCTGGCCGGTGCCCGGCGCCTGGAATTAGAGGAAGAGATCGGTTCTGACGACGACTGACGGTCTGAATCAAACATTTGTCTCAGAGCCCAACTGGCAGGCTGCCGGTTGGGCTCTTTGCATTACAGGCAGGTAATACTCCGGCGGAAACGCGAGGTGGCTCCGGGCTTGCGGTAGCTGTGTTTGATCAATTGCTGTCGGTAAGCCTCGGCCGCTTGCTCTTCTTTAGCCAGAAAGAGATCCTGCTCTAGTTGATGGATGGAAATCAGCCTTTTTTCGAGCTCAGTCTGCGACTCCAACTCGCCGCTGAAGGTCAGATGTTGGACTTCCAGATTTTCCTCATGCAGCAGGTGGTAGCCGACTAACAGGCTGCGGTGGCAGAAGGCGGCATCTTTTTCTGCGCACATCAGTGCAATCTTGTGTCCTTTACTGAGGCCATTGCGTAATCGCGCTATACCGGAGAGAAAATCCGGTCCTCGCCTCAGGCGATCAAACTGTACTTGTCCCGTCTCGTCATAATGCCCGGGGTCGTGTGAGCGGGGTCCCAGTTCCTTACCCAGGTAAACATAGTGCAGCTCGTTTGCTGTCAGAATTCGCTGCAGGGGTTCTCTCTCGTAGTCATGGAATGCGCTGCTGTAGGGGGCAGATCGAATGTCGGCGATGACGTCAATGTTGTACTGGCCGAGTTGCTTCAGGAACGCATCCGGAGGTTTGGTGGCATAGCCAACACTGAAAAGCCCCAGTGACATATTACAAATCCATTGAACTTGGTTTGGTCATGATAGCAATTCTTTTTGGGGCGTGAGCGTTATTCGGTGAAGTCTAATATCTTGATATTGCTGAGCTAAATCTTGTTACACGTTATATATAATGCTATATAACGAAATTATTCAG
>CACBCS010000023.1 GCA_902537815.1 uncultured Pseudohongiella sp.
GCTGGCAAATCCCGGAATCATCATCATCGACGAAGAGCACGACGCCTCTTTCAAACAGCAGGAAGGCCTGCGCTATTCGGCCCGGGATTTCGCGGTCAAGCGTGCACAGCTGGAAAATATTCCCGCGGTGCTCGGCAGCGCGACGCCGAGCCTTGAAAGTCTGAACAACGCACTGGCTGGCAAATTTCAGCATCTGAAGCTGAGTCAAAGGGCCGGTTCCGCTTCCGCGCCAAAGATGAGCCTCATCGATGTGGCTTCCGATCCCGCAAGTGAGGGGATCTCTGAAGCGCTGTCGGTCAAAATTGATAAACACCTGCAGCAGGGGAATCAGGTACTGCTGTTTATCAACCGCAGAGGCTATGCGCCGGTCTTGCAGTGTGATCGCTGCGGGTGGCACTGCGAGTGTCATCACTGCAATGCAAGTATGACGGTACATGCCAGCCCTCCTTCGCTGCGCTGCCATCACTGTGAAGCACGCACGAACATTCCCTCGCATTGCCCTAACTGTCAGTCCGATAATATCAGCACCCTGGGTGCAGGCACGCAGAAGCTCGAGCAGTTCCTCAACAAACAGTATCGGTCGGTCCCGGTCCTCAGAATTGACCGCGACTCGACGCGGGGTCGTGAGGCCTTCGCGCAGCTGACGGACAAAATCAATCAGGGGGAGCCAAGTATCCTGTTAGGTACCCAGATGCTGGCCAAGGGTCACCATTTCCCGGACGTCACGCTAGTGGCTATTCTGGATGCCGACATTGGCCTGTTCAGCCCCGACTTTCGGGGCCAGGAACAGATGATCCAGACAATCGTGCAGGTCGCTGGTCGGGCCGGCCGCGCAGACAAAACAGGAGAGGTCGTTATCCAGACCCGGTACACTGAGCATCCGGGGCTCAATCGCCTGATGACCCAAAGCTATGAGCAGTGCGCCAGATCTCTGCTTCAGGAAAGACAACTGAGCCGCATGCCGCCGTTCACGCACCTCTGCCTGCTGCGGATTGAGTCTGCTGTCGCGCAACAGGGAGTCCGCTTCGCCAGACAGTGCTTTGAGAGTGCCTTCCGTCTTAAGCAGCAGGAACAGCAAATCGAATTGATCGGGCCGCTACCGGCCCCGATGGAAAGAAAAGCAGGTCGCTTTCGGTTTCAGCTACACATCAAAAGCGCTTCGCGCCCCGGGCTGCAGCGCTTTCTGCAGGCGCTGGCCGTCACGATTGAGGCCGGCAAGACCCCCTCTCAGGTTCGCTGGTCACTGGATGTCGACGCGCAGGATCTGCTGTGAAGCGCCAAGCATGAGGCCGGGGCAGGCAATTTTCGCTTCAGGTCCTGCGGAGGCAACCGATAAATCAGTTGGCTGGCCGGGGCATGGTCAATAAATATCAGTAAAACAATACGTTAGAATAACAAAAAGCCATCAAGAGTGTTATGACACAGGATTTTGCCAAAATCAGGCCTGAGCCACTGCTGGAGGAGAAACCGGCCAGCAACCCGCCTGCCTGGTCGCTGATGATCACCGGTGTGGTTCTCGGCATCACGATTGGCGTGTTCGCCTGTGTCCTGCTCTATGTATCCGGGCGGGTCCCTCCGCTGAGTCAACCTGCTGTGGCCAGCGCGGAGCTGGCAAACCGCGCATCAGCTGATAGCGAGCCCGGCACGCCAGCGGAATCCGACCCCGCAGAGACGCCCCTGGAATACGAATTTTACCGTGAGCTGCAGGAGTACGAGGTGCTCGTTGATGCGACACCGGTGGACCTCAGCGCTCAGGACCCCAATCGAAGGCTGGGACAGGATTATCTGCTGCAAACCGGCGCGTTCAAGCGACGGGAGCTTGCCGAGACAGAACAGCGACGCCAGGCTGCGCTTGGTCTGAATGTCTTCGTCAAAGACCCCGGCATTGTGGGCCGATCGCTTTTTCTCGTTCAGTCCGGCCCTTACCGCACACAGGGCGAGCTCGACAACGCTGAAACCGTGTTGCGCCGCAACAGCATTCCTTTTCTACGCCTGACATCTCAGACGGACTAAGCTGCCCTTTTCTTCTCTGCGACGGCCTGGCAGGCGTGCACTCCGCCCCTTGCACAGCAGGCTGGCACTGTCTGCTCCGGCCGGGCAGCGAGCTCTGGTTTGTTGCTTCGCCTGCCGATCGCTGCTTGAAATTTAGTCTGCACCCCCAATACTAAACTTTTACAGAGCGCAACCCGACACAGCTCGGCTTGCAGGCCGACAGCACATTATCTGTCACAAGCTGAGGAGCACTGGATTGAAACAATTGGACGGAACAACCATCCTCTCTGTCCGCAGAGGCAGCAAGGTTGTGATTGGTGGCGACGGCCAGGTCTCGCAGGGCAACACAGTGCTCAAGGGCAATGCCCGCAAGGTGCGACGGCTTTATAAAGATCAGGTCCTTGCCGGATTTGCCGGAGGCACCGCTGATGCCTTCACCTTGTTCGAGCGCTTTGAAGAACAGCTGGAAAAGCACCACGGCAAGCTGACCCGGGCCGCAGTGGAACTGGCCAAGCTCTGGCGCACAGAACGAGCCTTGCGACGTCTTGAAGCGCTGCTGGTGGTTGCCGATCGGGAAACGTCCCTCATCGTAACCGGCAACGGGGATGTCATTGAACCTGAGGACGCTATTATGGCCATTGGGTCCGGTGGCTCCTATGCCCTCGCCGCCGCACGGGCGCTGCTTCACAATACCGAGCTGGACGCGCATGAGATTGTGGAAAAAGGCCTCACGATCGCAGGTGATATCTGCGTCTACACCAATCAGCAGCAAACCATCGAAGAACTGAATTTCAGCTAAGCACTGAGCAACATCCGGCTGCGACTGCCGACAGGACCGTATTCATGTCAATGATGACTCCCAGAGAAATTACTTCCGAACTGGACAAACACATTGTGGGTCAGCAGTCCGCCAAGCGCGCTGTTGCCATTGCTCTACGCAACCGCTGGCGCCGCATGCAGCTGGACGGCAATCTGCGCAACGAGATAACGCCAAAAAATATCCTGATGATCGGCCCGACCGGCGTCGGTAAAACCGAGATCGCACGACGACTGGCCCGACTGGCCAACGCCCCCTTCATCAAAGTTGAAGCGACCAAGTTCACCGAAGTCGGCTATGTCGGACGCGACGTGGAGTCGATTGTCAGGGACCTGGCCGATGTTGCGGTCAAGATGATTCGCGAATCTGAGATGCAGAAAGTCGAGCACCTGGCTGAAGATCTAGCCGAAGAACGTATTCTGGACGTGCTGTTGCCACAGGCGCGCAGTGATGAAACGCCTTCGGAAAACGATTCCCAGTCTACCGCCCGGCAGGTTTTCCGGAAAAAGCTCCGGCAGGGCGAGCTCGACGATAAGGACATCGAAATCAAGGTCGCTGAAGCGCCCACCGGTGTCGAAATCATGGCGCCGCCCGGCCTCGAAGACATGACCAGCCAGCTGAAGAGCATGTTCTCGAACATGAACTCAGGGCGCAAACGCTCGCGGCGACTCACGGTAAAAGCCGCCCTGAAGACAGTCAAGGACGAAGAAGCCGCCAAGCTGATCGACGAGGAAGAGATCAAAAACCGGGCCGTTGAGGCTGCTGAGCAAACCGGCATCGTTTTTATAGACGAGATTGACAAAGTCACCAACAAGCACGATAGCGGCAGCGCCAGCGTCTCTCGCGAAGGGGTTCAGCGTGACCTGCTGCCGCTGATCGAAGGATCAACCGTATCGACGAAATACGGCAGCATCAAGACCGACCACATTTTATTTATCGCATCTGGCGCCTTTCATCTGTCACGACCTTCAGACCTGATACCCGAGCTTCAGGGCCGGCTGCCGATTCGGGTAGAACTGGACGCGCTGACCGCGCAGGACTTTGAACGCATACTGGAAGAACCAAACGCCTCGCTGACTGAACAGTACCAGGCGCTGCTCGGAACAGAAGACCTCAGGGTCAGCTTCAGTACAGACGGTATCGCCAAGATTGCTGAAACCGCGTGGCAAGTGAATGAACGCACTGAAAACATCGGCGCCCGAAGGCTGCATACAGTTATGGAGCGGCTGCTGGAAGAAGTTTCCTATTCTGCCTCTGATCTGGCGGTTGGCGACAATAAGGAACTGGTGATCGACCGGGCCTATGTCGAGAAACAGCTCAATGAACTCGCTGGCGATGAAGACCTGAGCCGCTATATTCTCTGATTAATGCACAAACAAGAGGCCGCCTCTTTGGTTCCGACGGAAATCAAGCTGCATCGAAAATCAGCCACGCTGGAGCTGACCTATGCCGAGCGGGAGCCTGTCCTTCTCAGTGCCGAATTTTTACGCGTGCATTCCCCCTCTGCTGAAGTGCGCGGTCACGGCCGGGGCCAGGAAGTGCTGCAAACCGGCAAAAGATATGTCGCAATCAAGCACATTGAGTCTGTAGGCAACTACGCCATTAAACTCAGCTTTGATGACGGTCACGACAGCGGCATTTACAGCTGGGACTATTTGCTTGAGCTGGGCGAGAATGAGGGTTCGCTCTGGCAGGACTACCTTGCTAAACTGCATCAAGCCGGTCAGACGCGCGAGCCGCTTCCGGCTGACACCCAGGTAATCCAAATCAAGCCAGTTGCCGATTAGACTCATGACCGATTCAACAACTGACCCCAACGCCCCGCAAGAAGAGACCACTCACTTTGGCTATCAGGAAGTGCTTGTCAACGAAAAGCACGAGCGGGTGGCGGAGGTTTTCCGGTCCGTCGCAACTCGCTACGACATCATGAATGACGTGATGTCCTTGGGGACTCACCGACTGATCAAGCGCTTTACCATTGAGCTCAGCGGACTACGCCAAGGCCACAGAGTGCTGGACCTGGCCGGCGGTACGGGTGATTTAAGCATGCGCTTTTCACCAATCGTGCGCAAAGAAGGACACGTGGTACTGGCCGATATCAACGCGGCGATGCTTGAAGTTGGCAGAGACCGGATTGTCGACCGGGGATTGCAATCCAACATTACTGTCGCACAGAGCGATGCCGAGTGTCTGCCCTTTGCTGACAACTGCTTTGATTGCGTATGCATCGCCTATGGGCTTCGCAACGTAACGCGCAAGGAAAAGGCGTTGGAATCAATTCTGCGGGTGCTCAAACCCGGCGGCAGGCTGCTGGTGCTGGAGTTTTCCAAGCCACAGAACCGCTTCATCTCGAAGGCATATGACGCCTTCTCAGAGCTGTGGCCTATCGCTGGCAAAATGATCGTCGGTGACAGTGAAAGCTATCGCTATCTGGTGGAATCAATTCGTGTCCATCCCGATCAGGAAACCCTGCTCGCCATGCTGGACGATGCCGGCTTTGTGGACACCCGCTTCCACAATGTTCTCGACGGCATCAGCGCTATCCACGTCGGCGTCAAGCCCTGAAGTACCTGAATGGTCAATCCGCTTATCGGCACCCTCGCCCTGACTCCCGCAGAACAGGCCATCAATTTTCTAATACAGGACGATCCGCACCTGGCTGATTTGATTGAGCCGTTCACCGGTAAATTACTCGAGGTAGAAACCCGTCAGCCTGCGGCCACATTCACGGTGCTGTTCGAATCAGGTCGAATTCGCCTGAGCAGTCTCGAGGGCGCCATGACGGGTGTCCATCCGGATGCCAAAGTGACTGCACCTGCCTCTGTCCTGCTGTCCATGCTATCCGCCGATGCCGGCTCCAGAGGGCTGGTGAATCCGGACCTGGAGCTGTCCGGTGACGTTGAGTGGATTCAGGCCTTGCTGCGAGCACTGCACCGGGCAGATATCCAGTGGCGCGACTTGCTCGGCGCCATCCTGGGCGACAGTCTCTCCGGTCAACTTGTCAGCCTGGTTGAGGCAGGCTCGGAGTGGGCCGGACAGTCCAATACCCGGCTCAGGCGCAACCTCGAAGATTATCTGAGAGAGGAAATTCGCGTAGTACCCGGCCCCCATGAGGCAGACCGGTTCGCAGATCAGTTGCACGATTTGCGCCTGCAGCTGGATCGTCTTGCAGCCCGGGCACAGGCACTTGATGAGCGGCTCAGAAAGCGTATAAGCAACTGATAATCAAGAGGTTATCGGAAATACTCGCTTGTGACTACGAGGCTCAGATGATATCTTTGCTGCCCCGTTAACCGGAGTCCGTCGCCACGTGTCCAACCTGCCGCGCCTCTTCAGGATACTGAGCATCACCGCCAAATTCCGCCTGTATGAATTTGCCGAGGGGCAGTCGGGCTATCTGCTGTTGCGGCTGCTTCTGCTGCCCTTCTCTTTACGACATCTGTTTTCCCGAAACATCCACGGGGACAGGGACGTGCGCCTGCGCCTTGCGCTGGAGGCACTGGGCCCGATCTATATCAAATTGGGCCAGCTACTTTCCACCCGCCGGGATTTTCTGCCGCCTGCACTGGCAGATGAACTGGCTGCGCTGCAGGACAGGGTGCCACCCTTCAGCGAGCCCAAGGTAGCATCCCTGATCAGCGAACGACTCGGCCTGCCCGTTTCAGAGGTTTTCAGTAGTCTGGACGAGCAGCCGCTGGCATCCGCGTCCATTGCCCAGGTGCACTGTGCGAGACTGCTCAGCGGCGAGGAAGTGGTGGTCAAACTCGTAAGACCGGATATCGAAGAAACCGTGCGGGCCGACATCAGACTGCTGAAACAGCTGGCCACTCTGCTGGCTGGCAGTTCCGCTCTGGGTCGTCGGCTGCATACGCAGGAGGTCGTTGCGGACTATGAGGTGGTCATTCTCAATGAGCTTAACCTGCTCGCCGAAGCCGCGAATACCTCTCAACTTCGGCGCAACTTCGAGCATTCAGCTTCCCTTTATATTCCAAAGGTATACTGGGATTTCTGTCGCACCGATCTGATCATTCTCGAGCGGATACACGGCATTCCGGTGAGCCACACCGAGACATTGATTGAGCACCAGATTGACCTGAAGAAACTGGCGGAAAGAGGCGTCGAGATTTTCTTTCAGCAGGTATTCGAACACAACTTTTTCCACGCCGATATGCACCCGGGGAACATTTTCGTTGCGTATGACAAGCCAGGCTCACCGCAATATATCGCGATTGACTGCGCGATCATGGGCTCACTGAGTCAGGAGGATCAGGAGTACATGGCAAAAAACCTGCTGGCGATTTTTCAGCGCGACTACCGCCGCGTTGCCGAACTTCATATCAGCTGTGGCTGGATACCTCCGCAAACGCCGGTGCATGAATTTGAATCAGCGATTCGCAGCGTTTGTGAACCGATTTTCGAAAAACCACTCGGTGAAATTTCCTTCGGACAGATCCTCGTGCAGCTGTTCAATACGGCCAGCCGGTTCGACATGGAAGTACAGCCCTCACTGGTGCTGTTGCAGAAGACTCTGCTGAATATTGAGGGTCTCGGCCGGCAGCTGTATCCTGAGCTCGATCTCTGGCAAACGGCACTGCCCTATCTGCAGCGCTGGAACGCTAGACGCCTGAGCCCACTGAACTTGCTCAACCGCATGAAAGAGCAGTTTCCGGACTGGATAGACCAACTGCCCCAGCTGCCTGCGCTGATCGTTCAGGCAATCAGCCGGACTGATGAGCTCGCATCCCTGACCGGCACCCTGGATACGCTTCGCCAGCAGCAGGAGCAGGCGCGTAAACAGCAGCGTGCGCAGAATCGTTTAGGAGGATACCTGGCGCTGGGGCTCAGCGCCCTGACGCTGGTGCCTGCGATCAGTGCCAGCCTCATCAGTGTGCCGGTCGCGACGTTAAGCCTGGCCGGGCTTGGCCTCTATCTTTTGTTTTTTCGCTAGCGAGAGCGCATACTGCCATCATGACTTCTTACCTTGATCAGGTAGCCTGGGATGAACAGGGGCTCGCCCCCGCGATTGCGGTTGATGCGACGTCCGACAAACTGCTGATGCAGGCCTGGGTGAACCAGGAAGCGCTGGCCACTGCGGTGGCAGAAAAGCGCGCAGTTTACTGGTCCCGCCCCCGAGGAAAACTATGGCGCAAAGGTGAAGAGTCGGGGAACATGCAGCAATTGATAGAGATCAGACTCGACTGCGACGGTGACGCGATCTGCTACCGGGTTGAGCAGGTCGGCGGCATCGCCTGTCACACGGGCAAAGCACACTGCTTCTATCAGCGACTGGAAAATGAGGCGTGGGTGACGACAGACGAGGTCCTTGTCGAGCCGGAGCAGCTCTACAGGGCCTTATAGAAAAACCGGATCTGCAGTGCCCCGGCGGATTCTGAAACCGTCCGATCGGAACCGCACCAATCTGAAATCAACCAATCCGAAACCAACATAGTTGCGACTGTCATGAGTGATGTACTGACCAAGCTAGCCCGGGTGCTGGAGCAGAGGAAATCTGCAGACACAGGGGATTCCTACGTATCCGGCCTGTACGCTAAGGGCCTCAACAAAATACTTGAAAAAGTGGGTGAAGAAGCCACTGAGACCATCCTGGCCGCCAAGGACTGTCAGGGGCAAGAGGAGACGGAGCATCAGCTTATCCATGAAACCGCCGATCTCTGGTTTCACACTCTGGTGATGCTCAGTTACCTGGATTTGCAGCCCGAACAGGTGTTGGAGGAACTGGAAAAACGCTTTAACATATCGGGTCTTGCTGATAAGGCATCTCGACAGGATTAGTTCACAGCGGCCAAGCCCTGACAGGCTGCTGGTTTTGGAGGTTCGACATGGGTTTAGGTGGAATAGGCATTTGGCAGTTACTGATCATCCTACTGATCGTTTTCATGCTGTTTGGAACCAAGAAGCTCCGAAATCTCGGATCGGACCTCGGTGGTGCACTGAAAGGCTTCAAAACCGCGATGAAAGACGAGGATGCCCCGGCAGCGTCTGACGAGGCCGAAGAAGCCGGTGAAACAATCGAAGCCACGGCCGAGAAGGTCGAGACCAAATCCTGATTGCCCGCCACTGGGCCGGCGCTCACCGGACCGGCCCTTTCACTCTCCGACCGCTACCGTCGGCTCTGAATCATGTTCAATATCGGCTCATTTGAAGTTCTTCTGATCTGCGTGATCGCGCTCTTGGTGCTTGGCCCTGAGCGGCTGCCCGGTGCAATCCGAACTGCCGGGCTGTGGATCGGGCGGTTTCGTCGCAGCTTCTACAAGGTCAAATCTGAGATCGAGCGGGAGCTGAATGCCGATGAGATACGCCGACAGCTGCACAATGAAAGCATCATGGCAGAACTGGAAGCGGCTAAAGACACCGTCGAAGAGACCGCCAGGGACACTCAGGCTTCGGTAAACAAAATCGTCAGCAGCGACAATTTTGATCCGGGCGCCCCCCAGTACACCGAGGGACAAAAAGCCGCAGCAGATTCCGAGAGTCAGGCAGTACAGCCAAAAACACTGGTTGAAGAAATCGAATCAGTTGGCGAGGAGATCGAACAGGCAGGACAGGAGATCAAGGACAGTCTTTACGGTCTGGGTAAGAATCCCAAACTGGCCGGCGCAGACAAGCCGGAGCCTACAGATCAGGCTGGCTCCGGGGAATCAGACAAGGCGGCGTCATGAGTTCAGCTGAAGAGGAACAGGAACTCACGCTGATTGATCATCTGATCGAACTGCGGGACCGCATTCTGAAATCAGTGGTCGCGGTCGTCGTGTTGTTCCTGGCGCTGTTTGCTTTCTCAAACGACATCTACACCTATGTCGCCACACCGCTGCTCGACGCGCTGCCCGAAGGGTCAACCATGATCGCCATTGATCCGACCTCGCCATTCTTTGCGCCCTTCAAGCTCACCTTCTACGTGGCCTTTCTAATCGCTGCGCCTTACATCCTGTATCAGCTTTGGTCTTTCATCGCGCCGGGTCTCTATCAGAATGAGAAAGCGGTAGCGATCCCGCTGTTCATTTCCTCGGTCCTGCTGTTTTACGGTGGCGTGGCCTTCGCCCGCTATGTTCTGTTCGGATTTGTGTTCGCCTTTTTTGTCTCGGTGGCACCTGAAGGCATTTCAGTTGCTCCCGATATCAGCAGCTTTCTGAGTTTCGCGATCACCATTTTCTTGGCCTTCGGAATCGCCTTTGAAGTCCCGATCGCGGTATTCATCTTCATCTGGGCCGGCATCGCCGAACCGGACTCTCTGGCAGAGAAACGGCCCTATGTAATCGTTGGCTGTTTTGTTGTGGGCATGCTGTTAACCCCGGCCGACCCTTTCACCCAGTCCATGCTGGCCATTCCGATGTGGATGCTGTTTGAAGTGGGGATTGTTGCCGGCAAGATTATCCGCAAAAAACAGGCAGAAGAAGATCAGCAGAATTCGCCCGCCGATTAGACGCAGGCCCCCGGTCAGCTTCTGAGCAGAAAGGTCACCGGCCCGTTGTTTTCCAGGGCGATCTGCATGTCAGCGCCGAAGACACCACTTTGTACCGAAGCGTGATTCTGATGAGCTTTCAAGATCAGCTCCTCGAACAGCTGTTTGGCCTGCTGCGGCGGTTTGGCTGAGGAGAATCCGGGCCTCAAGCCTTTACTGGTGGACGCAGCGAGAGTGAACTGCGACACCAGCAGCAACTCGCCGCTGGTGTCCTTCAGGCCGAGGTTCATCTTGCCTTCGTCGTCTGCAAACACCCGATAGTGGAGCAGTTTGTGGAGCAGCTTGTCTACGTCGCTGCTGCTATCTTCTTTTTCAATGCCAACCAGAGCCAGCAAACCGGGACCAATTTCCGCGTGCAGCTCACCATCAATGGTAAGACGTGACCAGTTAACGCGCTGAATGAGACCAATCATACTGAGTCATTCCGCCGGGCAGCTGAGGAACAGGTGCGGATCATTCCGGGTCAGCAAGCTGCTTGCTAATCTCTTCGGTAGCACGAATCAGCGCATCAACTGTGCCGGGCTCTGATGCTGAGTGGCCGGCGTCACGGACAATCTGCAGCTCAGCAGCCGGCCAGCGACGATGCAGATCGAGCGCATTAGACAGCGGACAGACCATGTCGTAGCGACCATGAATGATGCGCCCGGGAATGTCGGCAATCCTGTCCATATTGTCGAGAATCTGATTGTCTGCAAGAAAACCGCCATTCACAAAATAGTGGGTTTCGATCCGTGACAGCGCCAGCGCATTATGAGGCTTGGTGAATGTAGCCAGCGCTTCAGCGCTCGGCCGCAGCTTGGAACAGCTGCCCTCCCAGGCGGCCCATGACCGGGCTGCTGCCATGCGCGCAAGCTCATCCTCACCGGTCAGACGACGATGATAGGCATCCAGCATATCGCCGCGCTCCGCCTCAGGAATGGGTTTGACAAACTCTTCCCAGTGATCCGGAAAGACCTGATTCGCCCCGAATCGGTACAGCCAGTCAAGATCCATCTGCCGGCACAGGAAGATGCCGCGCAGAATCAGGGCAGAGACATGATCAGGGTAGGCCTGGGCATACAGCAGGGCCAGCGTCGACCCCCAGGACCCCCCGAACAGCACAAACTTCTCGACCTCGAGGGTCGTCCGGATGGTTTCAATGTCCTCAACAAGGTCCTGCGGCCGATTCTCTGTCAACGCGCCGTGAGGCGTCGAGCGACCGCAGCCTCGCTGATCGAAAGTGATGATCCGGTAAACCGCCGGATCATAAAACCGTCGAGAGCTGGCGTTGCAGCCCGCCCCCGGGCCACCGTGTATAAACAGGATTGGCACGCCGTGCGGATTGCCTGCCTGATCCACATACAGCTCATGCTGATCGGACACGTTCAGCTGATGACGTTTGTAGGGCTTTATTTCCGGATAGAGAACATGCATGGCAGGCCTGACAGGTTGAAACGATGGCGACAATGGTAGGACAGAGCGCGACGGATTTACAGGGGCCCACCTGACCGCGTCATCAGCCGCGAGCCGCCGTTCCGCGACTCATGCGTTTGCGCTCGTTTTCTGTCAGATAGCGTTTGCGCAGACGGATATTTTTCGGTGTGATCTCAATGAGCTCGTCGTCGGCTATAAATTCCATCGCCTGCTCAAGGCTGTGCAGAACCGGCGGCGTCAGGAGGATGTTCTCATCACTGCCTGAGGCGCGGATGTTGGTCAGCTGCTTTGCTTTGGTAGGATTGACCACCAGATCATTGTCCCGCGCATGCAGACCGACAATCATTCCCTCGTAGACTTCCGTGTTCGGCTCAATAAAAAGCCGACCCCGATCCTGCAGATTAAAAAGCGCATAAGCCAGCGTCTTGCCTTTGACCATAGACACAAGCACACCGTTATTACGCTTGGCCACCTCGCTCTCCTTGTAGTCGCCGTAGTGATCAAAGACATGGGTCATCAGCCCCGAGCCGGATGTCAGGCTGAGAAACAGCGAACGGAATCCGATCAGACCGCGAGTGGGCACCAGAAATTCCATGCGCACCCGTCCCTTGCCGTCCGGCATCAGATCACGCATCTCTGCGCGGCGATTTCCTAATTCTTCGATGATGGAACCCTGATGTTGCTCATCACAATCCACGACCAGCTGCTCATAGGGCTCCTGAGTGACGCCGTCCTGCTCATGCAAAATCACTTCCGGACGCGATACGGCGAGTTCATAGCCCTCACGGCGCATCGATTCGATCAGCACGGACAAATGCAGCTCGCCGCGACCGGAGACGGTGTACTTGTCCAGTGACTCACCTTGCTCAACCCGGAGCGCCACGTTATACAGCAGCTCGCGGTCCAGTCTTTCCTTGATGTGGCGGGTGGTGAGAAATTTGCCTTCCAGCCCGGCGAATGGCGAGTCGTTCACCTGAAAAGTCATACTGATGGTGGGCTCATCGACGCTCAGCGCCGGCAGTGCCTGCGGATGTTCCGGATCACACAGGGTGTCGGAGATCTGCAGTTTATCGATCCCGGTAACGCAGACGATGTCCCCTGCCTGCGCCTGATCCACGTCAACTCGCTCCAGCCCGAGATAGGACTTGACCTGCAGAATCCGGCCCTTTCGGGTATCACCGAAACGATCGACAATCACCACGTTCTGATTGGTTGCTGCCTTGCCTCGGGAGATCCGGCCCACCCCGATCACGCCAACGTAGCTGCTGTAGTCCAGAGCACTGATCTGCATCTGAAAAGGCTCGTCTACCGCCACTGACGGCGGCGGCACTTTCTCGATTATGGCGTCAAAGAGTGGCCGCATGTCTTCACTCAGCTGATCGGCCTCGCAGCCCACTATGCCCTGCAGCGCAGAACAGTAGAGAATCGGGAAATCGAGCTGCACGTCGCTTGCACCCAGTTTGTCAAACAGGTCAAACACCTCGTTGATCACCCAGTCGGGCCGCGCTCCCTCCCGATCAATCTTGTTCACCACCACAATCGGGTTCAGACCCTGATCGAAGGCTTTCTGCGTGACGAAGCGGGTTTGGGGCATCGGCCCTTCCACGGCATCCACCAGCAACAGGACCGAGTCAACCATGGACAGGACCCGCTCGACCTCACCACCGAAGTCGGCATGCCCCGGCGTATCGACGATGTTGATGCGATATCCTTCCCAGTTGATGGCGGTATTTTTCGCCAGAATCGTGATGCCCCGCTCACGCTCCTGATCGTTCGAGTCCATGACCCGCTCCACTTTTTCACCCCGCGACTGCAGCGTGCCTGATTGCTGGAGCAGTTTGTCCACCAGCGTGGTCTTTCCGTGATCGACGTGGGCAATAATGGCGATGTTGCGAAGTGATTCAGACATAAAAGGCCGGCCATTCAAAGGTGGCGCGATGGCGAAGTCAGGTTAACAGTCAGGAGAAGGCAAGCGCGCCCGTCTCAGAAGCGCGGCGAGTATACACGAGAGCAGCGGCGAACCGCCAATCTTGATTGAGTGGCTGAGCAGTGAGTGGTGCGGGGCTAAGTGGCCGAAGCCGGGGTTCAGGCCGGTTCGAGTGACGGCTTTGGCTGGCGGGAGAATTCCGCGCGGGCATCCAGCACGCCGACGTTGGCAAATCCCTCATCAATGAGATGCCCCGCGTGCAGGCGACTCATCATGCCCTGGTCACAGTAAAGCAGGTAGTGTTTGCCGGAATCGAGATCAGCAAAACTGGTCTTCAACTTGAAAAATGGGACCGACAGCACCGCATTGCCGAGGCCTTTTTTGTTGAACGGCTTCAAAGCGACCTCATCGGGATGACGGATGTCGATGATAGTCTGATGCGGCAGCGGCGTCTTCACCGCAACCACCTCTCCCGACCCGCGCTTGAGATCCTCAACGACCTCCGTGATCAGCTGAAAATAGGCACTGGCAATGGCTTCATCCAGCTTGCTCCAGTCGAACCGGCGCTCCTGTTCGGCCAGACGCTGCGCTTTGGCTTTGGTCGTCGGGCTGTCAGAGATCACCGCGCAGTACTCGGGGATGTGTTTGGAAAATTCTTCAGTGCCAATTTCCCGCGCTTTATTGATGATGGTCTGTTTGTCCGTCATGCACAGAGGCCGCAACACCATCAGCTCAGAAACCTCATCGATGACATTCAGATTGGCCAGCGTCTGGCTGGCTACCTGGGCAACGCTTTCCCCGGTTACCAGTGCATGAACGTTCAGCCGCTGCGCCACACCGTCGGCGGCACGCAGCATAAACCGCTTCAGCACCACGCCCGTCTGCGACTCTTCTACCGATGCGAGGATCTCTTCAACCACGCCTTCGAAGGGAACCGTCACAAACTTGATACGGTGCGAGCTGTGGTATTTCATCCACAGGTAAAGTGCTACTTCTTTCACTGCCAGCTCATGGGCTCTGCCTCCCATGTTGAAGAAACAGAAGTGGGTCAGCAGTCCGCGCTTGATGGTCATGTAACTCGAGACGGCCGAATCAAAGCCTCCGGATATAAGCGACAGCACCGCATCCTGACCACCGAGAGGGTAACCCCCGAGACCTGCATGGGTCTGCTTGACTACAAACAGCTCCTGCTCACGCACCTCCAGCGCAACCGTCACTTCCGGGTCTTTGAGTTTCACCCTGGCACTGTCATATTTCAGGTTCAAGCCGGCTCCGACCGCTTGCTCGACATCTACCGATTTGAAACTTTGCCTACCCATACGCTTGCAGCGCACCGCAAAGGTTTTACCCGGCAAGCTGGGCCCATAGTAGCGATCAGCGATCTCAAGAATGCCTGCCATCGTGGGCAGTGGGAAACGTTCGACCTCCAAAAACTGGTCAACTCCCGGCGTGCTGGCGAGCGCTTCTAGCAACAGCATTTTTTGCACCGCATCAATGTCGCCCGTTTCTACCTCAAGACAGTCCCAGTGGCCATTCACCACGATGTCCTCATCAATGCGGCTCAGAACGATTTTCAGGTTTTTCCGGCACAGACGCACCAGGCGTTTGCGCACCGTACGGCTTTTGACGGTAATTTCAGGGAAGAGTTTGACAAGAAACAACATGGCTCAAGGCAGTGATTGCGGCAGGAACAATTGCACCAACGTCTCGCGCATGAGCCCCTTTTCGGGGACAGCCCCACAGCGAATCTGATAAATTGCACTATTTTGGCTCATGCTGTCTTGTTACTGCATCTTTATGGTGCATTTTGCTTGCACCTGTTTTCGCCGAGGCCCGTGAATCGCGGGCTGCAGCGGTGACCCTAGTGGCATATATATTGCAATTGCTCATACGTAAATGGCAAGCCTGTTAGAGCCCCACAGTGAACGAACCCAAACCGGACTGCGTTCGATGAAGTGCTCACCAACCCGCAGCAGCGGAGAGTGGCCAACCACAGACGTAGTTTTCTGAGTGCTGCGGCTTGCCCTGGGCTCCGCCGGTCGCCGGGGCGCAACAACGGGCAGTCGTCAAACACCACGATCGAATTCGATTAGGAACAAGGAGAACGAAAGACAATGAAATCAAAACTGGAATACATCTGGCTGGATGGCTATAAGCCGACCCAGAGCCTGCGCAGCAAAACCCGCGTAGAAACAGACTTTGGCGGCACGCTCCAAGAGTGCCCCATGTGGTCCTTCGACGGCAGTTCAACGCTGCAGGCCTCAGGGGATGATTCAGACTGTCTGCTCAAGCCAGTCGCGATATTCCCGGATCCTGATCGCGCCAGTGCCTATCTTGTTATGACCGAGGTGCTTAACGCTGACGGCACGCCCCACGAGTCTAACGGCAGAGCAACTATCGACGACGACGATGAAGACTTCTGGTTCGGCTTCGAACAGGAATACTTCCTGTGGGACACAAAAACCAATCTGCCCCCTGGCTTTCCTGCCAACGGCTATCCCGGCCCCCAGGGTCCCTACTACTGCTCAGTCGGCGCGTCCAACGCGCACGGTCGCGATGTTGTCGAGGATCACCTTGACCTGTGCCTGGAGGCAGGTATCAACGTTGAGGGAATCAACGCCGAAGTGGCCGCCGGGCAGTGGGAATTTCAGGTATTCGCCAAAGGCGCCAAGCGTGCCGGAGACGAAACCTGGGTCGCCCGCTATCTGCTCGAGCGTACCGCGGAGCGCTACGGCCTCGCCATCAACTGGGAACCGAAGCCACTGGGCAAAGAGCTCGACTGGAACGGTTCCGGCATGCACGCCAACTTCTCCAATGGCGTCATGCGTGAATCTGGCGATGAAGCCGTGTTCACCCAGATCTGTGAGGAATTCGGCAAGAACATTGAACGTCACATCAGCGTCTACGGCGCCAACAACGATCAGCGCCTGACCGGCCTTCACGAGACCCAGTCCATCGACATGTTCAGCTATGGCGTGTCAGACCGCGGCGCGTCGATCCGTATCCCTGTCGGCACCGTCGAAGATGGCTGGAAGGGCCGTCTCGAGGACCGACGGACCGCGTCAAATGCCGATCCGTACAAGGTCGCCGCAGCGATCATCAAGACCACCAAGGAAGGTCTGGCTTAAGCCGACTGATCCGGTATCTACCGAAGCCCCGACTGCACGCGCAGCCGGGGCTTTTTTATCGGCGCGCTTAACCGCACTGAGTGCCGCACTGAATCCAGGCGCTTTTCAGATCTGAGCTGACTCCTGATTGCAATTTGCACTATTTTAGTGCATTATTGAGAAACGCGATGCAAAACGTGCCATGCAATGACATTGCCCCGCCCAGACGCACCGAAAACTGGCGCCTCCACTGCCCCCTAATACAACATATCTTGGTCAGCTTATTGCATAGGAAAACGTACCGCCGCATGCCTCATGCAGATGCGGCGATCAGGTACTCCCAACGGATGGCGCTGCACAGGCTCGATCGTGACACTCGACAACATTCACAAGCTGCTGCTCGACAGCCTGAAAACCGGCGTGATGTTGCTGGATGGCGACCTGCGCCTCCGATACATCAACATGGAAGCCGAACAGCTGCTGGCCATCAGCGATTCAAAAGCCAACAACCAGTTCATCGGTGAACTGCTGCTGGATGCCGAGGAAGAAATTCAGGCGATTCGCATGGCCCTCGAAAAAGGCATCAGCGTGACCCGCCGAATGGCGGAGCTCCATCTCAGGTACAAGCGCTCGATTCTGGTGGACTACACCATCAACCCCTACGAAGCCGGCGGCGAAGTCTCGGCCCTGATTGAGCTGAATTCGCTGGAACATGCACAGCGTATCAATCAGGAGGAAATTCTGAGCGGTGCTCGGGCCACCACTCAGGAACTGGTGCGGGGACTGGCCCATGAGATCAAGAATCCTCTGGGTGGCATTCGCGGCGCAGCGCAGCTGCTGGCCAGCGAAGTCACTGACAGCGAGCTGCATGATTACACGCGCGTGATCATCGATGAGGCGGATCGCCTGGACAATCTGTTAGACCGCCTGGTCGGCGCGAAACACCCACTGGCATTTTCGGACACCAACATTCATGAGGTGCTGGAACGCGTCAAGAGCCTGGCTGAAGCCGACGCCGCCAGCAACGACATCCGCATCGTTGCCGATTACGACCCCAGTATTCCCACTTTGCAGGGGGACGGGGAGCATCTGATTCAGGCGATGCTGAATCTGGTGCGCAACGCCATACAGTCCATCAACACAGCACAACCCCCGGTAGCGAACAGCCAGATCCGGCTGCGAACCCGGGTGACCCGAAATATCAGCATCAGTGAGATTTTTCACCGCATCGCCCTGAAAGTCGACATCACAGACAACGGACCAGGTGTCCCTCCTCACATGTTGAGCACCATCTTCTATCCCATGATTTCCGGTCGAGCCGACGGCACAGGCCTCGGCCTGCCCATTACCCACTCCATCATCAACCAGCACGGCGGCATGATTGAGTGTAAGAGCAAACCCGGTGAAACCACCTTTTCTGTCGTGCTGCCGCTCACGGTCAGCCAGGCAGACGGCAAGTAACGAGAGGCACGCAATGCAAACAGCAAACGACAGTGCGAGAATGAATACCAACACTTCAGTCTGGATTCTCGATGACGACCGCTCCATCCGCTGGGTACTGGAAAAGTCCCTAAGCAAGAATGGTCTGGCGACCCAGAGTTTTGAAAGCGGGGGAGAATTACTCAACCGGCTCAGTAAGGAGACGCCGGATGCCATTATCAGCGACATCCGGATGCCGGGCATCGACGGACTGGAACTGCTCACCTCTATTCAACAAACCCACCCGGAGCTGCCGGTTATCATCATGACTGCGCATTCGGATCTCGAGAGCGCAGTCGCTTCCTACAGCCGAGGCGCCTTCGAGTATCTGCCGAAGCCCTTTGATATTGATGAAGCCGTTGCCATGACGCGTCGGGCGCTGGCCCATGCGAAAAACAAAACCGAGGAGGCGGCAGAGACTGTTGAGACGCCCTCGACCGAAATTATCGGGGAAGCACCCGCCATGCAGGAGGTGTTTCGCGCCATCGGGCGTCTGTCGAATTCCAACATCTCGGTGCTGATCAACGGAGAATCCGGCACCGGTAAAGAACTGGTCGCCCATGCCCTGCATCGGCACGGCCCGCGCCGGGAGCAGCCCTTTGTGCCTCTGAACGTGGCCGCCATCCCGAAAGAGCTGATCGAATCTGAACTGTTCGGTCACGAGAAAGGCGCATTCACCGGCGCTACCCAGCAGCGTACCGGCCGCTTCGAGCAGGCCAACGGCGGCACCCTGTTTCTCGATGAAATCGGCGATATGCCCGCGGAAACCCAGACCCGCTTACTGCGCGTGCTCTCTGATGGCGAATTCTATCGCGTGGGCGGGCACACCTCGATCAAAGTCGATGTGCGCATCATTGCGGCCACTCATCAGAACCTCGAGAAGCTCGTCGAGCAGCACCTGTTCCGCGAGGATTTGTTCCACCGTCTGAACGTTATCCGGATTCACATCCCCAAACTGGCAGACCGGCGCGAAGACATCGCCAAGCTCTCCATGCACTTTCTGGCCAAGGCAGCCGAAGAGCTGGACGTGGAACCGAAAATACTGCGCCCCGAGACCATTCAGTTTCTGGAGAATTTGGCCTGGCCGGGAAACGTACGGCAGCTGGAAAATTTCTGCCGCTGGATTACGGTGATGGCTTCCGGTCGAGAGGTACACCTGTCAGACCTGCCACCCGAATTCTCTGAGCAGGAGGTCAAGTCTGCCGCATCCGGGAACTGGACGCAGAATCTGCAGGCCTGGGCGGATCAACAGCTCAGCATGGGCAATTCCGGCATTCTCAATGAAGCCACGCCCCAGTTTGAACGGACCCTGATCGACATTGCCCTGAAACACACCGGTGGCAGACGACGCGATGCCGCCAACCTGCTCGGCTGGGGACGCAACACCCTGACCCGCAAGATCAAGGAACTGGGCTCCTATTACGGCACCGGAGCGGATGAGTAGCCGTTAAGAAACGCGAAGCTGATCCACCGGCTCGCTCGACCATCAGACTTCTGTGCCGCTTCCGGCGGTATTGAAAACATGCAGGGCATTGAGGAAATAGAGAGCATCGAAGGATGTCCCGCCTGCGCCCGGTGCGAAGTGCGGCTACTCGACCCGGTGTAATGGCGGAGCTCTCCCGACTCTACTGCGACACAGTTGTAGATTTCCTGCCAGTTGAAGACCCGGTCGTAACCCCGAAAGGAACTTAACTCCAGAATGCCGCGCGGGTTGTCGGTGTAAATGGCCTCGTCCGGAATTTCGTCGTAGTCGTCAACGCCGCCGCCACCGCGCCAGTCATATCCGAGGAATTCCAGAGAAAAAGGCAGAGTCGGACTGTCCAGATCAAATTCGATCATGACTCGCCCGTCGGTGCCGTTAATCGCCAGCGGGTACGGCGCTGACACCGTAAAAGGACTGTCCGGATCGATGGTGTCGTCGCTGTCTCCGTCCTATTCACGCGCGAGCACGCCGTTGAACAGATTCACCGTGACATCGACCAGCGCATCCGGTGCAATGCTGATGTCTCCGGGCGTCAGCGGATCGGCTGTCCCCGGGTCGGGTTGATAGCTGCTGTCGACAAAATCGAGTGCAGCGGGCGAAGCGCTGATATCAAAGAAAAACGCCGTCGCGTCATCATCAATGTTGGTGATCAACTCAATGCCGTTCCAGTATTCGATCCTCAGCGGCACATCGAGATCTTCCGTTTCCGGACCATACGCATTGTCGATGAGTAATCTGCCGTAACGGAACTCGATATCGGTCGCGGTAAGCCGGCGATAGATCGAGGTATCGGGCGTATCAGTGGCATCGGCATCGTCATTGATGTCGGCACCGGTCAGCGTGATTGCGACAGTGTCCGTATCCTGAACGTTCGTCACAATTGCCACCACAAAAGGTCCGTCTTCGCCACCGTCGACACCGATGCCGTCGTTCTCCCGGTTAAAAATGAGTCGGCCACTGACGGTGCTGGTACCCGGACCCGGGTCACCGAAATCGTCCCAATTCAGATTGAAACTGCCGTCAACACTGGTAAGCCTCGGGCTGTAATCTAGGTCATCCGCCTAACCGATGTCATCAACCGCCTGAAAGACCGAATCCGCATCAAAGGCCGTGGCTGCGAGCTTCACAAAATCCCCGATGTAGTTTTGCGTAATCTCGTTGCCAGCGTTGCGGGCTTCTAGGGTAAAACTGGTGGTGAACTCCTGCCCCATGTAGGTGAACGGACTCTTGGTGGTATAGGTTGCCGTCGTGGAGGCAGACGTCAGATTGAAATTGTGTGGATAGAAGCGTCCGACATTGGCGGTATTGCCCTGCACATCTTCGCCTTCTTCTTGAAAAACGGTAACTGCATGTGGTCCTCTTAGTCTTGGAGATCAGGACAGTCAGCTGAGCTCCCCACATCTTGCTGCCAGCCCCCGGGCAAGGTGCCCATTTTGTTCTAGCGCACGCGAGCAGGCAGAAATTAAGAAACACCCTCAAGGAATATCGGGTAAGTTGTTAAAAACTACATTAAAGAAAACTATTTCTGGCCTCGGCGCAATTTGGCCTCTGAAAGCCGCTTTTGGCGGGCTGCTTCGGCGTCTGCCGCCGCCTGCACTCAGGTCCCTGCCCGGCAGGAGACTGACAAGGGGGCCCGAAGCCCCGGCACTGGGGGCTCTGCGGCGCCCCGTAACCACCCGCGGGGTGACTTTTCTCAGCAAATTCGCACTGCTGCCTGTCTTCAGTGCTGTTACTCCTCAATTTTCTGCCCGCGAGCTGACTAAATTTTGATCAATATTGTCCTTTTTGAGCCTGAAATACCCCCAAACACGGGAAATATCATCCGTTTAGCTGCAAACACAGGGTCACAGCTTCATTTGATCAAGCCATTCGGATTTGCTCTTGAGGACAAGAAAATGCGGCGGGCAGGGCTGGATTACCATGAATATGCCGGCCTTTCGATTTATGAGAACTGGCAGGAATTCAGTGATAAGCAGCCCGGGGCGCGCCTGTTCGGGCTGAGCACCAAAGGCAGCCGGTTTTACACGGAAGTGACGTTCGAGGATGGGGACTTTCTGGTTTTTGGCCCGGAAACCCGAGGCCTGCCGGAGTCGATTCGGGCAGAAATCGGACAGGAGGGGGTATTACGCATCCCCATGTTGCCAAAAAGCCGCAGCCTGAATCTCTCCAATGCAGCGGCTATTCTGGTGTATGAGGCCTGGCGGCAGCTGAACTTTACTGCCGGAATCTGAGCTTACTGCACGCTCTCCGGTGCCGCCTCGCCGCCGGCCGCCTGCTGCTCGGCCGCCTGCTTCTGCTGCGCGTAGAGCGCTTCGAAGTTGATCGGGGCGATCATCAGCGGAGGAAAACTGCCCTTGACCACCAGCGCGTCGAGCGACTCCCTTGAGTAGGGAAACAGAATGCTCGGACATACCGTGGCCAGCACCTGCTCGAGATCCGTTTCGCTGAACTCTTTGACGGCGAAGATTCCGGCCTGATGAACCTCGACCACAAACGCGGTCTCCTCCTCCAGCTGGGCTTCCGCCGTCAGAACCAACACCACCTCATACACATCATCGGCAACCTTGGTGTTGCGCGTCTTGATGTCGAAGTTGATCTTGGGGCTCCACTGGGTCTGGAAGATCTGAGGGCTTTTCGGCGATTCAAAGGAAGTGTCCTTTAGATAAATCCGCTGCAGCGCAAACTGCGGGCCTGCCTGCTGAGCGCCGTCCGCGGCGGCCTCCGGGGCGTTGTTACTTTCTTCTGCCATGGTAATTCCTGTCTATCTCATCAAAAGTAAAAAATGATTTCGGTCTCAGCTTTGCACCAGCGGATAGGACTGCGCCTTCCACTCGGTGACTCCACCGGAGAGCTTGCTCACTTCCTTGTGGCCGAGTTCCTCAAGGGTCTTGACCGCCTCTCCCGCATGCTGGCCCATCTTGCAGACGACCAGCACGGGCCGCTCCTTGAATTTCTTGAGCTCGGCGGGCGCCCGCTGCTTGAGCTTGGCCAGAGGAATGTGGATCGCATCCACAATGTGGCCGGCTTCAAATTCTTTCTTGTCGCGAATGTCGACCACCACCGCATCCTGTCGGTTGATCAGCATGACCGCCTGCTGTGGACCGACCGAGGCCGCCGCTGTGCGCGCTTGGTAAAAAATAATGGCCGCGGCGCTAGCTGCCCACATGGAAGAGAGCACCAGATGGTTGCCTATAAATTCGAAAAACTGTTCCACGGCGCAGGTCTAAATTTTCTATATGCTTATCAACGGGTTAATTCCACTCAACCAGCGCTGACACCGCCGGTTTGCGAAGAGGCACGAAGTATACACGGGTAGCCCGGCCGAAAGAAGCGGCCCGGTGCGCCGCGCTCGCCAGAATCCGGGCTTTCGAGGATAATAGTCACATCACATCAGCAGTGGTTGCAGCCCGTCGCCGGCAGAGCCAGAGGTACACAAATCGTCATGAGCAAGAAATCCACCGCACTTCTTCTGATTCTTGATGGCTGGGGCCATCGGGAAGCCACCGACAGCAACGCCATCGCTAACGCGACCACTCCGACCTGGGACAGCCTGTGGCAGCAGCGACCGTCGACGCTGATCGATACGTCCGGGCAGTCCGTTGGCCTGCCGGCCGGACAGATGGGCAATTCCGAGGTCGGCCACATGAATCTGGGCGCCGGGCGGGTGGTCTATCAGAGCCTGACCCGAATCGACAAGGACATCGAAGACGGCGGGTTCTATGAAAAAGCCGTGCTGGTTCAGGCCGCCGAGCTTGCCGCCAGCAGCGAAACCGCGCTGCATGTGCTGGGACTGATGTCACCGGGCGGCATCCACAGCCACGAAGACCAGATCATGGCGGCACTGGAACTGGCCCGACAGCGTGGTGTTCGAAAGCTTTATCTGCATGCCTTTCTGGACGGCCGGGACACCCCGCCCCGCAGCGCACTGGCCTCACTGCAGCGGGCAGACACCTTTTTCCAGCGCCACAGCATCGGTCGGGTCGCCTCCCTGTGCGGACGCTTCTATGCCATGGACCGCGACAACCGCTGGGACCGCGTCCAGAGTGCCTACCGGCTGCTGACCGAAGCCAAAGCGCCTTATACCAGCGCCAGCGCCAGCGACGGACTGGAAGCGGCCTATCAGCGGGATGAGGACGATGAATTTGTGCAGGCCACGGTGATTCAGGGAGAGGGCGAGGCACCGGCACTGATTGACGACGGTGACGTGGTGCTGTTCATGAATTTCCGCGCAGACCGGGCCAGGCAACTGACCCGGACCCTGGTCGATGATGACTTCGAGGGTTTTGAGCGGAGCGTTCGGCCCCTGCTGGGTGATTTCGTGATGCTTACGGAATACGCTGCCGATATCGACACCGCCTGCGCCTATCCTCCTCTGGTGCTGGACAATGTGCTCGGGCAGTATCTGGCCGACAACCAGCGCACCCAGCTGCGTATCGCCGAGACGGAAAAATACGCGCACGTCACCTTCTTTTTTAACGGGGGTCGCGAAGCGCCTTTCGCCGGCGAAGACCGCACCCTGATTCCTTCACCGCAGGTCAAGACCTATGACCTGAAACCGGAAATGTCGGCCGTTGAAGTCACCGATGAACTGGTCAAGGCCATCACCTCCGGCGACTACGACACCATCATCTGCAACTACGCCAATGGCGATATGGTCGGACACACCGGAAATTTCGAGGCTTCAATCAAGGCAGTTGAAACCGTCGATGCCTGCCTGAGCCGAATTGTCTCCGCCATCGAAGAGGTCAGAGGCCATCTGCTGATCACCGCCGATCACGGTAATGTGGAACAGATGCTGGACCCTGAAACCCATCAGCCCCTGACCTCGCATACCAGCGGGCCAGTGCCGCTGGTCTATGTCGGGGCGAGTGATCTGACCTTCACCGGCGAAGGAAGTCTGTGTGATGTCGCGCCCACCCTGCTCTACCTGATGTCCATGCCGGCGCCCGATGAAATGACCGGAAAAGTGCTGCTGCAGCCTCCAGAACCGGCGCAGGCGTGCACCTGAGTGCCAGATGTAACGGTTAAGTTCCTACGCGGGCTGCTGCTGAGTCTTGGCCTGTGGGCTTGCGCCGGCGTCTTCGCTGCCGCGCAGGAGCGCGAACAGGCTGAACGGGATTTATCCGAAGTCTCGGCAGCCATTGCTGATATTCAGGCCTGGCTGCAACAAGCCACGACTCGCGAAACCGAACAGGAAAGCGCACTCAGAGAAACCCAGCTGGCGCTGTCTGATGCGCAGCAGGCTCTGGCAGAACAGACTCAGGCACTGGCTGCCGCCCGCGCCGAGCAACAAAGCCTGCAGCAGCAGTCCCGCGAACTGCTGGCCAGCAAGCGCGAGCAGGAACAGGTCCTGGCCGCTCTGCTCCGGCACGCCTATATCAACCGCAAGGACAATGCGCTGAAAAGCCTGCTCAATGCCGAAAGCCTGTCCGAGGGTGCCCGGCAGCTGCAGTACACGCGCTATCTGTCCGAATTTCAGCTCGACCAGATTGAAACCTTCAACGCCACTCTGTCGGAACTGGCCGCTCTGGATGCCGAGGTCGCGCAAAACCTGAGTCTGATGGTCGGACAGCAGCAGCAAGCCATACGGCTTGAGAACGAACTGGAGCAGGCCCGTGAATCGCAGACTGCAGCGCTGGCGGAACTCAGAAACAGTATCGCCAGTCGCAGCAGCGCCATGACACAGCTGGAGACGCAGCAGTCAGAGCTGCAGCAGCTGATCGAAGAAATCACCCGCGTGCTTGAAGGCGTGTCGTCCTTTGACCAGATCACGCCCCTGGCCGACAGTCGCGGTAAGCTGCCGCCGCCGATGGATGAGCCGGTGGCCCATGCGTTTGGCGCCATCTATGGCGGCGGCAGCCTGGTGCGCAAGGGGCTGTCGTACGCACCGAACCCGGGCAATCCGGTGCGGGCCGTACACGCCGGTCGGGTGGTTTTTGCTGACTGGCTGCGGGGTTCCGGGCTGCTGATCGTGCTCGACCACGGGCAGGGCTACATGAGTCTTTACGGTCACAATGAGGCGCTGACCGTCAACGGCGGCGACTGGGTAGATGCAGGCGAAGTGCTAGCACGGTCGGGCATCAACAGCAGCGACCGCACGGCCGGGCTATACTTTGAGATCAGACGCAACGGCGAGCCACAGGACCCCACTGCCTGGCTGCGCTAAGCCGGGCCCGGTCGAACCTGTAGTCGGAACCGGGAGGACCGTCCCGATCCCGACCGGCATATTGCCAATACCAGCATAAACTGAAACTATTGACGAATTCGTATCACCCAGCAGAACCGCTTTTCAGGAAACCCCGATGATGACCTTTCGCCAACACCTGTCGACCGCCCTTGCCTTTTGCGTGCTGAGCGCCGCGCCGCTGTCCGGACAGGCCCAGCAATCTGAGCTGCTGCCCCTGCCGCTTGATGAAGTGCGCATGTTTACCGAAGCGCTGGACCGCATCCGCATGGCCTACGTGGAAGAGATCGACGACAAAACCCTGCTGGAGAACGCAATCAGAGGCATGTTGTCCGGGCTGGATCCGCATTCGGCCTACATGGCCGGACAGGAATATGACGCCCTGCAGGAAACCACTTCAGGCGAATTCGGTGGGCTGGGCATCGAGGTGGGTCGGGAGAACGGCTACATCAAGGTGATCAGCCCCATTGATGATACGCCGGCAGACCGGGCTGGCATTGAGGCAGGTGATCTGATCATCCAGATCGACAACAAACCGCTGCGTGAACTGACTCCGGAAGAAGCTGCCAACATGATGCGCGGCGAACCGGGCACCGAAGTGACGGTCACCATTGCCCGCGAAGGCATGGAACCCTTTGAGCTGACGGTTGTCCGCGAAGTCATCGCCATTACCAGCGTTCGAAGCCGTCTGCTTGAACCTGGATATGTATATGTCCGGATTGCCCAGTTCCGGCTCAACACCGGCGAAGAGCTGGAAGACGAGCTGCGGGAAAAGTACGAAGAGCACGGCGAGCTGAAAGGCGTGGTACTGGATTTGCGCAATAACCCGGGCGGCGTACTGCAGGCGTCCGTGCGCGTGGTAGATGCCTTTATTGAGGAAGGCTCAATTGTGTCGACCAAAGGCCGTCTGGAAGGAAACGACAGGACCTTTTCTGCCAGCCTCTCCACCATAGCGCCAGATGTCCCACTTGTGGTGCTGGTGAATAACGGCTCCGCTTCCGCATCAGAGATTGTTGCCGGCGCACTTCAGGATCACGGCCGGGCCGTGGTGATGGGAACCCAGAGCTTTGGCAAAGGCTCGGTGCAAACGGTGCTCCAACTAGATGACGCACGCGCGATCAAGCTGACCACCTCACTGTACTACACGCCCAGCGGACGCTCGATTCAGGCGCAGGGTATCACTCCTGACATCATTGTTGACGATGCTTTTGTGACGCGGCGCTCGCGCAGCATTTCGCAATACAATGAAGCCGACCTGCCCGGCCGGCTGGCCAACGGGAATGGTGAAGAGACGGTAGACAGCGATGAGGAGATGGCCGAAGCGCTGATATCCGCCGAACAGGTTCTGGTCACCGACTATCCGCTCAACGAAGCGCTGAACGTGCTGAAAGGCGTCAATGCATTCAAACCTGCCGCGCGCAGCACCACGGGCAGCTTTGCCCAGCGGGATGCCCTGTAGCCAGCGCCCTGCCACCGAATGCAATCGACCTGACTGGCCTTACCAAAGTGCTTGCATGATCGGGCGGCTTGAGTGTTTCAAGTGGCTTGCGCCGTTTAATCCAGCCTGACCTCAATGCCCCGGGATGCCATGTGCGCTTTTGCCTCGCGGATGGTGTATTCACCGAAGTGGAAAATGCTCGCCGCGAGCACCGCATCTGCTGCGCCCAGCAGCACGCCATCGGCCAGATGGTCGAGAGTGCCGACGCCGCCTGACGCGATGATGGGCACGTTGACGGCCTCGCTGACGGCCCTGTTAAGCTCAAGATCGAAGCCGATCTTGGTGCCATCGCGGTCCATACTGGTCAGCAGGATTTCGCCGGCCCCGTAACTCACCATCCGCCTGACCCATTCGATGACTTCAAGCCCGGTCGGCTTGCGCCCGCCGTGCGTGAAAATTTCCCAGCGCAGCGGCTCATCTTCAGCCGACACACGCTTGGCGTCTACCGCCACAACAATGCACTGAGAGCCGAAGCGCTCGGCCGACTTGCGCACGAACTCGGGATTCTGAACAGCTGCGGTGTTGATGGAGACCTTGTCTGCACCTGCGTTCAGCATGGTGCGAATATCTTCCAGCGTGCGAATGCCCCCACCCACCGTGAGCGGAATGAAAACCTGTCCGGCGATCGCCCGGACCGTGTCCACCGTCGTGGCCCGATCTTCATGGCTGGCGGTAATGTCCAGAAACGTGATCTCATCGGCACCGGCCTCGCCGTAGCGCCTGGAAACCTCGACCGGATCTCCGGCATCGCGAATGTCGACAAATTGCACGCCTTTCACCACGCGGCCCCGGTCGCAGTCGAGACAGGGGATGATTCGCTTTGCTAGTGCCATAGATTTGTCTGCGCTGTGCCGGTCATCGGAAAAAGCTCAGTCGTCTGAATCACAGTAGGCCTGCGCCTCCTGTAAATCCAGCTTACCTTCGTAAATCGCGCGGCCGGTGATGGCGCCGATAATGCCCGCGCCGCCTGCGGTTTTTGCCACGGCTTTCAGATCGACAATGTCGGCCAGTTTCGCGATACCGCCGGAGGCAATGACCGGAATGCTGGAGCGCTCGGCCAGAGCCAGAGTGGCCGCCACATTAGCCCCCTGCATCATGCCGTCCCGATCAATGTCTGTATAAATCACCGCCGCCAACCCCAGTCCGTCGAAACGCTGCAGCGCTTCCTCGACCGCCAACTCGGAGACATCCGCCCATCCCTCCGTGGCGACTTTGCCGTTCACCGCATCAAGCCCGATGATGATCTTACCGGGGAATTCCGCGCTGGCTGCCCGGACAAAATCAGGGTCCTTCACCGCCTGAGTGCCAATAATAAGGTAGCTCACCCCGGCATCGATGTAGACCTGAGCAGTCTCGAGCGAGCGGATGCCGCCGCCGATCTGCACCGGAAATTCCGGGTAAGCGCGGGTAATGGAAGTCACGATGTCCGCATTGACCGGCGACCCTTCGAACGCCCCGTTAAGATCAACAATGTGCAGGCGCCGCGCACCCTGCGCCAGCCACTGCCCGGCCTGCTCCACCGGATCATCAGAGAAAATCGTGCTCTCTTCCATCCGGCCCTGCTTGAGGCGGACACACTGACCGTCTTTCAGGTCGATTGCAGGTATCACTATCATGGCGTTTTCGGTGTCCCTCTTGTCAGATGCTCATCTGGTTCTGATCGGCGCTCAGTCGCTGGCGCCGTTCCAAGTGAGAAAATTGCGCAGCAGGGTGAGCCCCGCGTTTTGACTTTTTTCCGGATGAAACTGAGTGGCAAAAATATTGCCCGCGGAGATAGCAGCCACAATTTTCCTGCCATACACGCTGCGGCCGGCCACCTGATCAGTCTCATCCATCGTCACATAATAGCTGTGGACGAAGTAGAACCGGCTGTTGTCCGGCACACCCCGCCAGAGCGGATGATCTGAAGTCTGGGCAACCCGGTTCCACCCCATGTGCGGCACTTTCAGGCGGGCGTCATTTTCGTCCCGCAACTCCTCACCAAAAAATTTCACGCGCCCCGACAGCAGGCCCAGACAGTCCACTCCACCGTTTTCTTCACTGTGCGCCATCAGCGCCTGCATACCGACGCAAATCGCCAGCACCGGTTTTGTCTTCATCGCACTTGCCA
>CACBCS010000024.1 GCA_902537815.1 uncultured Pseudohongiella sp.
GCGGTACAGAACCTGCCCGGAATCCCAAGCGGGCAAGCCATTGCTGCCACTGTCAACCCCGCGTGAGGATGAAGATGGACCGGGAAACGGCTATGCTACGGCTTCTGACAGGGCAATCTGATGCCAGCAACCCGCAGACGGTGACGGATATTGCATTGAGCGCCTGGAGCCATGTCTTCAGGTTTATCCGCTGAGGATATCTCAATGCTTCGGTTTCATTGCTGCTGTGTTGCGTTTTGAATCGAATTTCAGGTGTGAATCAAATGCGGAGGAAAACAGGAATGCGCAGAGAAAACCGACCGGTCGGGGTACTGATTGTGCTGACTTTCGCACTGTCCGCGATAGCTGGCGCGCAGGAGAGCCCGAATCAGGCCTGGGCGAATTACGATGAGTCCGCTGATCTGGCGCGTCTGGCCGAGCTGGACAATACACGCATGCACTACCGGTTACTCCGCTCCGGCATGCAGACCCCGGGCAGTTTATGGGCCAGTCTGAATGACGAGGTCAATAGACTGACGCCGGTGCGTTATCGGGCGCTCGAGCCGCTGGTGGTGGAATCTTCGGTTGCCGAGCTGCAGGCTATGGTGCGTGCGGGGGACCTCAGTTACGAAGAGCTCACGCTGTTCTATTTATCGCGCATACGCGAAATTGAGGGTGACCCCTCGAGATATCTGAATGCCGTGATCAGTCTGAACCCTGCGTCCGTCGAGAGAGCGCGGGCACTCGATCTTGCAAGGCGTGCTGCTCCTGATGTCGAACGGGATCCTATTTATGGCATGCCGATTCTGCTGAAGGACAATATCAATGCGGCCGGAATGGCCACGACTGCAGGAGCAGTCGCGCTGCAAAATAATTTTGCTGACGACGCCTTCATTGTCGAGAAAATGCGGGAGAAGGGAGCGGTCATTCTTGGCAAAGCCAATTTGAGTGAATGGGCATATTTTTTCTGTGATGACTGTCCATCCGGGTGGAGTGCCATGGGCGGGCAGACTCTGAATCCCTATGGCAGATTGCAGTTCAATACAGGTGGCTCCAGCGCCGGGAGTGGTGCGTCAATTGCAGCGAATTTCGCGGCAGCAGCGGTAGGCTCAGAGACTTCCGGCTCTATTCTTTCTCCTTCAAGTGCCAACTCTCTGGTGGGCCTGAAGCCGACCACCGGCGCCCTCAGTCGCACCGGCGTGGTGCCGATATCCGGCAGTCTGGATACCACGGGGCCAATGGCTCGTTCAGTGGCCGATGTCATCATTCTGTTCAATGCTATGACCGGATATGACCAGCGGGATACCGCAATGCCGATGATGAGCGATGACCTGCGCCTGGAGCATCGCGATCAGTCGATGGCGGGCTTGCGCCTGGGAGCCCCGGGACGCTATCTGGACGATGAACTGTTCGTAGGAGCGCTTGGGCTGCTGTCGGCTGATGAGGCCGCTATCGTCGAGATCAGCTTGCCCGAAATCGATACGCAGGGATTCGGCACGCTGTTGGGGCGAGAAATGGTGAGAGACCTGGCTCTCTATCTCAGGGGTCACGCATCTCCGATGGTCATGATTGATTCTGTCGATGATTTACAGGCGTTCAACCTCCAGCGCCCCGATCTGAGAATGCCCTACGGTCAGGCGGAGGTTGATCGCATGGTAGAGCTGGACATCAGTCCGGCGGAGCTGGAAGCGCTCCGTGACAGTCTCCAGAGCGGCGCCCGTGCTGCCATGGAGGCTCTGTTCGACGGTGGTGACCTCGATTTGCTGTTGAGTATGGACAATCGCAATGCAGGATTTGCTGCGCTGGCAAATTATCCGGCGCTCACGGTACCGATGGGCTACTCGGACAGCGGCAGGCCGGTTAATCTGACGTTGATTGCACCTCCTTTTCAGGAGCAGTTGCTGGTGGATGTGGGGGGGCGGTTCGAGCGTCTTGCTCAGGCTCGACGGGTGCCTGCTGCTTATCCCTGAGTTGAGGTATGCTTAGTAGACAGAGAGCTTTATCGGCAGGCCAGCAGGCTGATGTATTGCGTACGCTGTGGCAAGCTGAACAGCTGTAACTGAATTCAAGAGTGGCGAACCGGGAGTGAGCATGGACAGTACCGCGAAAAACAGGAGCATTACACAGACGTGGTTCGAAATTGCGCTGTGGAAACGCATCCTGACGGCGATGGTGATTGGTGCATTACTGGGTTCGGTGTGGGGTCCCGGGGCGGAGGCGGTTGGTTGGATCGGAGATCTCTTTATCCGGCTGATACGCATGATTGTTGTGCCGCTTGTTTTTGTGACCATTGTGTCCGGTGTGGTCTCGATGGGCGATCCTTCCAAACTGGGTTCATTAGGAGCCAAAACTCTGATTCTCTATATGCTGACCACGCTGGCAGCCATTACCATCGGGCTTATTCTGGCGGTGTTTCTTCAGCCCGGCGTCGGTGTTGATCTGACCGGTGCGCCTGCATCAACCCTTCAGGAAACCATTCCCCTGTCGGAACGCCTGATTTCGATTGTGCCGGAAAATCCGATCGCTGCTCTGGCAGAAGGCAACATCCTTGCCATCATATTCTTCGCTATCCTGATCGGTGTAGGTCTGCTGTCGGTCGGCGAGTCTGGCAAGCCAGTGGCGGATTTCATGGACGCATCGAGCGAGGTGGTACTGCGCATTACCCACTGGATCATGGAAATCGCCCCATTTGGTGTTCTGGCTTTGATTGCGAGGGTGACTGGTGCTCAGGGGTTTGATGCGCTGCTCAATGCTGTGGTGCTGGCAATCACGGTATTGATCGCCTGTGCCTCTCACCTTGTGCTCACCCACGGGGTCATTATCATGCAGCTGATGTTAAAACTCTCGCCCATCAATTTCTTCCGCGGAGCTCGGGAAGCAATGCTGGTCGCGTTTTCCACGTCATCCAGTGCGGCGACTCTGCCGGTCTCCATGTCGGCTGCAGAGGACAATCTTGGTGTGAAGCCGGTCGTTGCCTCAACGGTGCTGCCGCTTGGCGCCACCATCAATATGGATGGCACCGCCCTGTATGTCGGGATTGTGTCAGTCTTCGCAGCGCAGGCCTTTGGCATAGACTTGACGTTGACGGACTATCTGATCATGGCGGGAACGACGACTCTGGTTTCGGTCGGTACGGCCGCTGTGCCGAGCGCGTCTCTGTTCCTGATGGCGGCGGTAATGGAAACCATTGGCATGACTGCGCAACAGATAGCCGTGACGGTGGGTTTCATTTTTATCATTGACCGGCCGCTGGATATGTTGCGTACTTCGATCAATATCGCGGGTGACCTTGCGGTGTCGACAGCGGTTGCTACCTGGGAAGGGGAGTTCGATCGTGAAGTATTCGATCGGCCGCTGAACTCCTGACAGGAATCGATCAGTTTGGCGACGGATCGTCGGGAACAAGCAGTTCTATGATTTGGGTTTCGATCTGTCCATCCGGTCCCGTTGTAACACTCTCATTGAACATAACAGTGCCTGCACGACTGCCCGGGCCACCGAAAAAACCGGTGCGGGACATCTGACGCTGCTGCTGGCGCTCCTCCTGGAAACTGTCGAACACTGCCAGTTCTGTCTCATCCAGAAAATAGGAAACGGCCTCTCGCTGAGCCGAAGGGGAGTCGAGGGCGAAAAGCTCCCGACGGATTGAGCGACGACCCTCCGGGTTGCCAACGTTTTCCTCGATGATCTCGCGGCGCGCGCGATTGTTTTCCGCAATCTGGCTTGTCAATGCGTCGACGATTTCCTCCAGTCTCTCGTCTGAGACGTCAAGCGCCTGCAAAAAACCGCCATAAATGCTCTGTAAGCTCATGATTTCGGCCAGCTCCTCCCGCTCTAGACTGGCCAGCTGCTGAAGCAAGCGGGTTCGGGTCGGCAGATCGTTTTGCTGCTGCTGGCGTTCTACTTCACGAATGATCCTCTGTCGAATCTGCTGCTCAATTCTAGAGAGATCAGGGCTGATCTGCTCTTGCGCCAGCGCGAGTTCGTTATTCAGTGCTGCCGCAGTGTCCCGGCTGGCGCTGAGTTCCCGGTTCAGGCCGGCAATCTGCGATTCATAGCTGATGCGCTGCTCAGCAAACCCGTCCAGTTCCGCGCGCATCTCGTTCAGCAGCGTCTGAACCTGGCTCAACTGATCGCTCTGTAGCCGGTACCGAGAGTAAAACTGAAAGGCCATTAAGCTCGCAATGAGCAGCAACGCGAGACTGCCGGCCAAGGTCAGTTTGCCCAGCGTTTTAGAACGCTCTTCCTGAATCGGTGCTTGTCGGTTGTGCATGATATCCTCGGTGTCGGATCGATCGTCTGCTCTGAATCGTGATGACTGTCTCAAAATGTGTAGGTCAGGGTGGTTCCCAGACGAAGATCTTCGTCAAAAAAAGTCAGAAATGACCCGGTTTTGGCAGTTATGCTGATAATTTGGGAGCTGACCGACCAATTGTCATTAATGGTGTAGTCCAGCCCCAGAAACACCAGCAGGGACTGTGCTGACAAATCTCCCTGCAGGGTCGCCGACAAATTGAGATCACCGTTTCTCAGGGCGTTGCTGTAGCGGACCAGCCAGCTACCGAAAACGCCGTCATTAGTCAGCGCCTGTCCAGGCAACAGGCCTTCGTTTTCATCGAGCAGGGTCTGCGCCTGAATGCCCAGGCTGACGTTCTGATTGTTGTCGATGGCATATTCAAAACCAAAGGACGTGCCCAACTGATCCTTTCGAAGGTTGATCGGAGCCGAAAGCGAACTGGTCCCGGGAAAGGCAAAGCTGTCTGCGAGAATGTTGTGACTGAAAGCGAGATCAAAGTTGAGCAGGAGCCTACCTATCGCCCGGTTTGCACTGAAACCCAACAGGAAAAAATCGTTGATGTCAGGCCGGGCATCGGGTGTGTCGAGCAGGGGCGGGTCGTACCGCAGTTGATTCTCGTACAGATAGGCTGCCATGACCGCAATATCGCTGCCTTCAAACGATTTTTTCCATTGCGTGCCGGCTTCAATCAGGACCTTCCCGTCGCGGTCGTAGTCCGGCAGGTTGAAACCGGGGTCAAAAAACAGCGGGCTGCCGCGTATGGGGGCCGGATTGAACTCGGGATAGAGGTTGACGAAGGTCGATAGACTGCTGTTGTTGGCTGAATCGAAATAATCCCAGACCAGCATGGCTTGACTCAGACGAGCGTCTTCGATGTCGATGATCGTAAAATCGCGAAACTCGCTGTTGTTGATGATATCAAGTACGGAGTTGCCGACGGTTTCGCCCCAGACAACGGTCTGACGACCGAGTTTAAAGCTGTGCTTGCCGCTGCTGCGCTGGAAAAACAGATCGTTAAGCTGCCCCTCGGTCTCTACAGCGTCCCCGTTACTGATAAATTCATAATCCTGATTCCAGTATACGCGGTACCACATGCTTCCCTGCAGCACCCAGCCGGGGGCGAAAGCGTTCTGGTAGCGGATATTGAACTGCAGCCGATTGGTCTCCAGATCAGCGTCCTTGGGAAAACTGCCGAATAGGCCCAGATCGATGGCGTGATTATTGGCCTGCCCGGAGGTGGACTGGCTGATGCGGATGGTGAAATCTTCAAACCACTCAGCAGTCGGCGGTTTTTCATCGTTTTGTTCGAAGTCGCTGCTGAAAATGTCTTCATCGAAGCCAAAGTCGATGCCGGGATCGAAGCTGACATCGGGGTCAAGGATCAGGGGCTCATCCTGACGGGCCAGCAATAATGCGGGGCAGAGAAGCGAGGCCAGAGCAAGGGCCAATCCGGCGATTCGCAGAAGTACCATGATGAAAGAATCAATCCACCTGCTGCCTGAGCTTCTCCAGCTCAGATTCCCGAAATGCAACATCTGTGAGCGTGCGGGTGGTCAGGAATTCATCTTCCACATCGACATTCGTGTAGATTTCAAGGAAGGCCATGTTTGAGAGGCGGTTGCTGACCAGGTTCATCATGGTGAGTGAGCGGGCCATCCAGATATCATCGACCAGCTCTACCCGTGATGCCAGCAGTCGTTTGATTTCATTGTCGTACTGATCAAACATTTCGACTCGCAGCACGACAAAACGCTCTTTGTCCACGTAATTGACGGTTCTGGAATAGCGTGATTTCCGAGCGCGCTCTGCGTTCGGGATCAGCTCGATTTTCCACACTTCCCGACCCGACTCTGTCGTTTCCTCAAGGACGTTGATTTCGTACTCTTCCAATTTGCCTGTATCGGTGTCTTCGGTGGTGAATTCGGAACCAAACACTGAGGCGGGTTCCGCATCGTCGTCAGAGTTTCCACTGGCGATACGCTTTACCCGGCCGAGGGCAGAGAGGTAAAGCCAGGTTTCGTTGTCGCGCTGCGTATCGTCGTAGGAAAAAGAGAGCATTCCGACGCCACGCTCTGCCGCAGGTTCCTGGACGATGGTCACATTTTTCGTATCCTTGCCGTCTTCACCGTAGTTCTTGCCCACTGACTCCAGTGACTTGATCCGGGGGCGCTCAGCGCAGGTAATACGACTGTCTTTGATGCCGAACCGACAAGTGGACAGCTGCATGCGATTGAACGCCGAGTCTGAAGTCGCGCGTTGGCTTTCCTCCACCCGCTCCATGATTTCCAGCCCTGAAAGATTCTGGGCAGAGGCCGGCGCGCCGAAAATACTCCCTATGAGTAAGGTCCAGAGCAGTCGCTGAGAGGTCATGCCATTTTCTCCCTGAAATGAATTCGGGTGTCTGCGTCTTTCACGCCAAAGGTCGGTTTGAAGATGATAATCATGGCCGGTATCAGAAACAAATCACACAGTAGAGCAACAAAGATCGCTGCCGAGCCGAAGAAACCCATTTTGGCCATGCCAAGATAATCGGAGAAGCTGAGTAGGGCAAAACCCAGGCCCAGCACCATGGTGGTGAACATGACCGCCTGACCGACATCGCGAATAGTGGAAACCAGGCTTTCACTGATGCTGCCGGTGCGGATCAGCTCCACCCGATAATGCGTCATGAAATGAATCGTGTCATCCACTGCAATGCCAATGATCAGTGGCGCGATCAACAGGGTATCGGTATCCAGCGCAATACCCAGAAGACCCATCAGGCCAAACCCGAGCAGTGCCGGAATCATGTTCGGAATCATCGCCATGATTCCGCCTTGGAAGGAGCCAAGCGTTATGATCATGATGACGCTGATGACTATAATGGCGAAGGTAAAGCTGGAGAACTGCGAATTGGCCACCTCGTCTGCCATGCGCATCAGCAGCGCCATCGAGCCGGTCAGGTAGACTTCCAGTTCGGGAAATTCGGATTCGAGCGGCCCGAATACCTCATCGATCTCCTGTGAAATTTCCTCGAAAAATCGCTGGTACTGATAGCTCCCGGCGTTGTAAATATTCAGTGAAATATGGGAGCGGCTGTAGTCGTCTGATACCAGTGCTCGACGGTCTTCGGGGTTGGCGCTGTTGAACAGATAGAGAAGCTGCGAAATCATCTGATCATCATCTGGCACTCGATAATAGGCCGGATCATCATCGCTCATGATCTGGTAGGTATCCTTGACGATATTGGCCAGTGAGTTGGTGCGGGTGACCTGATCGGAATAGCCGGTTTCAATGCGATTCTGCAGTTGATCCATGGCCTGCATCAGTCGCGGATTGTAGAGTCCGTCGGACGTGTGGGTATCAACCATGATCACCATGGACATGGCGCCGGCCATATTTTCGTCAACGGTTTCATAGGCGACCCGAATGGCGCTGCCCTCTTTGGTGAGTTCGGTCATGTTGGAGTCGATGCGAATCAGCGTCATGCCATAGGAGCAGAGCGCGAACAGGCCGGCGAATACGCTCAGCACCAGCCAGGGACGTCGTGCCACAAAGTTTGGTACCGCTGAGAGAATAGCAAGTTGCCAGTTGACCACAACATAGGTGAGCAGTGAGATAACCGTTAGATACGTCCCGACCCATGGCCCCAGCATCAGGTACACGGCGACGACATAGACCAGGGCCGTGCCTGTCTTGGTGCTGTTGCTGAGTCTGTTCCAACGATCGCCCAGCCTGTCGGCCAGGCTGGCATCATCCGCTTCCGGAGCGCCCGGGTGCCAGAGATCAAGGAGGATGGGCAGCAAGACCAGGGTAAAAAAGAAGGCCATCACGACGCCAAAGGCAGACATCATGCCGAAGACCTGAATAGGCACCAGTTCCGAAGTGGTCAGGGCCAGAACGCCTGCCATGGTGGTGATCGTTGTCACCATGATGGCCAGGCCTGTTTTGCCGTAGGATTTGGACAGGGCATCGTAGTGGTCATCACCCTGGCGTCGAAAGCTGAAATAGGCACTCATCACGTGAACGCAATCAGCAATCCCGACGGCAAACACCAGCAGCACGGTCAAGGCAATCATCTGTGAGATGGTCACACCTAACCACACCGTGAAACCCCAGGTCCATGCCATGCTCGCAGCGATGGTCACCATCGGCCACAGAACCGCGCTGAAGCTTCTGAACAAGATGTAGAGCAGCAGGGTAAAGATCAGAATCATTACCAGACCCAGAACCTGCATCTGGGTCAGTGTGTCCATCATGAATTCCATCATAGGCGGGTTGCCTACGGGAAAGAACTCGAATTGTTCATCGTATTTCTCATACAGTGCCTTAGTCATGAGATGAAAATTCGTGTACCCCAACATGTCTACCGGCTCGAACGAGACTTCCTGAATCTGCGCAGATTCATCGAAGTCCAGGTCGAAGTTGTCATCAGAGGCAAAGGCGTCAAAGTCGATGAAGCTGTCATCCAGCACGATGTCAGCGGCGTTTACCGCCGGCTCATAGCCCTTGATTGGCTGGGCGCCAAAATCGGTTTGTATCATCACCGCGCCGTAGCGGGCATCAGCCGAATAGAACGCCAGCAGATAATCCTGCTGATTCAGGGCGCGCGCTTTGATCGCCGCGAGATCGTCATCCGATTCGGGGAGTTGTTCAGGCACCAGACGATTGGAGAGCAGCGTGTCTCCCTGATTTTCCTGGAAGCGGAGGTTAGCGATCGACTGCACGCGTCGCACATGATTTAACTCATTAAAATCGAGGTCGATGCCGTTGATCGCGTCGGGGTAATCTTCCGGGCGCAGTTGCTGCCAGTAGCGCAGGTCATCGGTTAACTGCTGAATGGCAAGCAGAGATTCTCGCGAGAATACATCCCCGTCTTTGGCCCGGTACACCAGAAAGACCGAATCGTCGCTGCCAAACTGGCGACGATATTCATTAAGCGCCAGCATCGAGGGATCTTCTTGATCCAGAAAACTGTCGGTTGTCATATCGAGTTCGGTGCGCGTAAAGATCCCCCACACCATGAGCAGACTGATGACGATCAGACCGGTAAGCACGAAATGCTTATAGCGCAGGACCCGGTTGGGCACCTGTGCAAAAGCGTCACTCAGTGTGATCAGCAGTTTTTCCATACTTCAGGTTCCAGAGTTGACTGGCAGAACTCTCAGAGCGGGTGTACACCAAGCCTATGTTACTTCTTCTGTCGACTGAATTGCCGTGATGCAATTCAAGTCTTTGTCACTCGGACTGCCGCCGGTGATATTAAGATACCCAGTGACAGGGTCTGTCTGATCAAGGGCAGCGGTAGACTGCGAAACTCTGTTCCCCGTCAGCAGCTGCTGTCATTGGAACAATGGCGTTGCCGCCCATATCCCCAGCTTCATTTCTCGCAAGGGTCAGAAGTTCATCTTTCTGGCGCGCGGTATTGCGTTCGATAAGCAGCAGCCTATCCAGAGTGGATGAACTGGCGCGGCCGAGCGGCTGGCAGGCGCTCACCTGACTTTCTGAGAGAACCTTGACCTGCTGCCCGGGAACTGTTAATTGCACCCAACTGCCGCAGGAGGCCAGCAGCAGTGGCACGCATAAAAATTTCAGCAGGCGGCGTATGTCCATTTGGCTGTCCGATTTGCTCTGTATTGATTGATGGTCTGCCTGATGTTTTAGCAGAGCCATTACTGTGGGAAGGTATGTTACCATATTACTCAAATTTGTCGTTGTTTTTATTGGCGTCCGGGCAAGCCTCATCTCTGTCCCGGGCAGGAGTCAGACATTTGACAGACATCAAGAGCACGGCGCTGTGCGAGCAACTCAAAGCCATTGTCGGGTCAGCCGGTTTTCTTGAGGGAGAGAACATCGAGCATAAAAACTTCAAAGACTGAATGGGTGCCCGTGCAATCCGTCCGCCTTTATTGTTGCGCCCCGAGTTTACCTCGCAGGTGTCCCAAATTCTGGCGCTGTGTCACGCGCACAAACAGCCGATTGCGCCGCAGGGCGGCATGACGGGTCTGGTATCAGCTGCCGCACCGCTGGAGGGGGAAATCGCCCTGAGCTTTGAGCGGATGAAATCAGTCATAGAGGTTGATCCGGTCACCGCGACGATGACGGTTGAGGCAGGGGTTGAGCTGCAGACAATTCAGGAACAGGCTGATGCTCATTCCTTGCTTTTTCCGCTCGATCTGGGCGCCCGTGGCAGCTGCACGATTGGCGGCAACCTTTCGACCAATGCCGGTGGTAACCGGGTCATCAGATACGGAATGACCAGAGATCTAGTGATCGGTGTGGAGGCGGTGCTGGCGGACGGCACTGTCATTGACTGCCTGCGCAAGCTGAGGAAAAACAATACCGGGTATGATCTCAAGCAGCTTTTCATTGGCAGCGAAGGCACGCTGGGTGTCATTACTCGGGCTGTTCTGAAGCTGTCGGCGAAACCGAGCAGCCAGTCGGTCGCGCTGTGCGGGGTGCGGAGTTTTTCCGACGTGCCGCGCTTACTCATGCACATGCAGTCGGAGTTAGGTGCCAATCTTTCCGCTTTCGAAGTGATCTGGAACAACGCGTACCGGCTCATTGACGAAAAAGTCACTCACATCACGGTTCCCCTGGCTACGGGATATGCTTTCTACGTGCTGATTGAGAGTATGGGTAACAACCCTGATACGGATGGAGAGCAACTTGTCAGCTCGCTCGGCTCAGCCAGTGACGCCGGATTGGTGGCAGAAGCCATCATCGCTGATTCTGATGTTAAGATAGCCAATCTATGGGCAGTCAGGGACTGGGCTGCAGAGGTCATGGGAATTGGCTTCATGCATGCCTATGACGTGAGCCTTGATATCGCTGATATGGGTTATTTCGGTGACTAAGTAGAGCGACGATTGCGGGCGTCATGGCCGGACGCCGTGATAGGACTGTTCGGGCACATTGGTGACGGTAACGTGCATATCATTATAAATGTCGGAGCGGAGACCCAATCCCTGCATCTTGAAATTGACACCATCATTTATCAGTTAATACAGGAGCTGGGTGGTTCGGTCTCTGCTGAGCACGGCATTGGTTTGATGAAGAAACCGTTTCTTGCTCACAGCCGGAGTAACACAGAAATTGCCCTGATGAAAACGTTGAAACAGGCATTAGACCCCAGAGGGATTCTCAATCCGGGCAGAATAATTAATTAGAAGAGCACAGAGGAAATCATGGCTTACAGTAATCTGGAAGGTAAAAATGTTGTAATCATTGGTGGCACTGCGGGGATCGGTCTCGCCGCCGCAAAGATGGTTGCTGATCAGGGTGCCAAGGTCTGGGCGGCCGGAAGGTCGGAGGCGCACATTGAAACAGCCAGGCAGGTGAGCGGAGGCAGTTTTGAAGTAAGACAGGCGGATACCCACGATGCCGCAGCACTTGATGCGATTTTTAACGAAGTGGGAAAAATTGATCACCTGGTGTCTGCCGCCGTGGGTGGTGAGCGAACGCTGAAACCTTTTCTGCAGCAAACCCAGGAACAATTTCAGGCCGCCTACGACAAGCTCTGGGGTTACTGTAATGTGGTGCGAGTTGGCGCTCCTTACCTGGAGGATGATGGGGCCATTACCTTAGTCAGCGGCTCCCCGGCACGTAAACTGGCAGTAGGGCAGTCACCTCTGAGCTGTGTGGGTGCTTCTGTTGAAAATTTGGTGCGATGTCTTGCGCTGGAACTGGCACCCATCCGGGTCAACGTGGTTTCCCCCGGCACCATCAATACGGCTATGTTTGACCACTTCGGTGACAAGAAGGAAGAAACCTTACAGGGTATGACGCAATCTCACCTGATCAAGCGAGCAGGTTCTTCTGAGGAAGTGGCGGCGGGAATTCTGTTTGTTATGCAGAATGAATTCGTGACCGGAACGACGGTTGATGTCGATGGCGGCCGGTTGCTGAGTTAGGGGTTACTAGCAGCTGGTTAATTGGTGAGACAGTCTCAGTGGAGCAGAGGTTTAAAGGAGTCGGTAGTGAGTAAAGCGGCAGAAGACCTGGCAACAGATCCAGAATTGAACCTGATTGATGCGATCTATGCACGGCGTTCGGTCAGAGGTTATCTGGATCGGGAAGTGCCACGGGAAGTGCTTGACCGGATTTTTGAAATAGCTCAGCAGTCGCCCTCGAACTGCAATGTGCAGCCCTGGAAGGTGTACATCGCGACCGGCGCGCTCAAGGACCGCCTGCGGGATCAGATGGTTGCTAACACAGCCTCCGGGGTGCCGCCCAATCCTGATTATGAGTATCGGGGCGATTTCGTCGATGAGTACAGAAAGCGGCAGGTTGAATGCGCGGTTGCACTGTATTCCAACATGGGTATCGAACGAGGGGATAAAGAGGGAAGAATGCGCGCTGTCCTGCGGAATTTTGAATTCTTCGACGCGCCGTACATCGCCTTTATCGGAATGGATCAGAAGTTTGGAACGACGGTCGCCATCGACGTGGGGATGTGGGCGCAGACGCTGATGTTGACTATGGTGGCCTTCGGTCTGCACAGCTGTCCGATGGGGACCATGCGCAATTATCCTGACATGGTCCGGGAAGCTTTTGGGGTCGAGGATGGCACAAAAATTCTGTTTGGCATCAGTTTTGGTTACGAGGACCCGTCAGTGGCAGCCAATGCAACCCGAACGACCCGTGACCCGATCTCCGCCAATGTGGTAGTACGATCAAGCTAACCGAATCATGAGCACCAAACCTGTTGTCCTGCTTTACGATCTCGATAATGTGCTGGTTGATGAGTGCTCTGCGCTTATTGGTCAGACCGGTCTGTATACCACCATCAACACCTACAACGAGACCAACGCCATTGAAGTGGTCAGGCAGTATAACCGCGGTTTCGGACTGCTGACCAATCGGCTTTCCTGTGTCATAACAGGGTGGAATCGGTACAAGAAACCCAGGGACCAGCTGCTGTTCAGCCTGCGAGCGCAGGAAAAACGCAGTGCTCTGAGGCGCGCCACGCCCGTGATATTGATCGCCGAAGACCACCGATATGATTTACGGGAGCTGGCCCTGGATCCGATGGAGGGTTATGTCTCAGCCTATCTTCATGCTGAGGACTTTCAGGCCCACATCAGCGACACGCTGCACAAAATCGTGTTTGGCAGTAGAGCTCATGAGCTGAATTCAATCGCTTATGCAAAACTGCAGCAGGAGCGCTCTGAATAAAACGGCTGTCAGCGAGAAATCGTGTGCGGTGACGGCCATCAGCGATGCAGCCCTATAAGGACTGCATCATGCAGAACACATTGAGCTTGTTCCCTTCAGGATCACGAAAATAGCCGGCATAAAACGACTCGCCTCTCGGGCCTGATGGTCCCTCGCATGTTCCGCCCAGTTCGATGGCTTTGCGATACACCGCATCGACCGTAGCCGGCGTGTCCGCTGCCAGCGCAACCATTGTCCCGTTGCCCGCAGTCGCCGGCTGACCATTGTGTGGAGCAGTGAGCGAGAGTGCCGGTGTCTGCGGGTTGACAGCCCATGCAATGAAGCCCTCCGTGTCCATAAACCGTGTCGCTCCGAGCTCTGCCAGCAGGGCATCGTAAAATCCGGCGGCCCGGCCCAGATCATTGGTGCCGAGTGTCACATATCCGATCATGAGTTTGTTCCTTTCTTTTTTGACGGCAGCCCCTGATTCTTGAGCTGGCTATAGCGAAAGCAGTTTCGCGTGTGGTCGTTGATCATGCCTGTCGCCTGCATGAAGGCGTAGCAAATTGTGCTGCCCACGAATGTAAACCCTCGGCGCTTGAGGTCGATGGACATCGCATCACTGAGGGCTGCAGAGGCGGGGACGCTTTTCCTGTTTCGACGCTTGCCATCCATCGGACAGCCGCCGACGAAAGACCAGATATAGGCGCTGAAACTGCCGAATTCCTCCTGCACTGCCTGACATGCCCGGGCATTGGACCGAATTGCATAGAGCTTGAGCCGATTCCGCACCAACCCGCGGTCCAGCAGCAAGCGCTCAAGGGTTCGGTCCTGCATACGGGCAACCCGATCGATCTCAAAATGCTTAAAGCAGGTCCGATAACGCGCCCGCTTTTTCAGGATAGTGATCCAGCTGAGACCTGCCTGTTGCCCTTCGAGACAAAGGCATTCAAACAGCGCCCGGTCTTCATACACCGGTACTCCCCATTCCCGATCGTGGTACTCGATATAATCCGGATCTGTGCCCGGCCACCAGCAGCGTGCGGTCATCGCGTGACGGGCTCCTGAGTCGGATTCGGTGAACGCATGGAGGGAACAGTATCAGCGACTTGAGCGTTGTCGGCAATGTCTTTCTGTCATCCAATAGCCGCGCTACAGGACATCCGATTGTTGTCAGCAAGACACCAGCCTGTGCGTCAGGCCTTCACTTGCCAAAGGCTTTGAGTAACAATCGGATGGAGTGCCATACACACCATAAAAGACCCAAGAAACTCTGCGCGCCGTACAGTAATCGCAAAAGAAAAAGGACACTGAAGAGGAGAATCAGATGAGAAATTCGATGAAAAAGGTTTTAGGGCAGTCGATCAGTATTCTGACAAGATGCGCATTGGTTGTGGTTTGTCTCAGTGCCCTTGAGTCAGTGGCTGCGCAGGAGCGCAGCTATGTCAATCCGAGCAGCCCGGGAGGAAGTGGCTCGCCGTTCAGCGGTGCGGTGCTGACTGACGATACGCTATACATTTCCGGCATGCTGGGTCTTGAGAACGGCGAGGTGCCCGCCGAACCGGCCGACGAAGCGCGCAATGTGCTTGACGCGATCAAAGGCACGCTGGAAGAGGCCGGCATGACGATGGATGATCTGGTGTACGTGCAGATTTTTTGCTCCGACGTAAGCCATTACGCCAGTTTTAACGAGGTGTATCGGACGTATTTTACACAGGAGTTTCCTGCCCGGGCCTTTGTCGGTGCCGGCACGCTGCTGTTCGATGCCCGATTTGAGATTCAGGCGATTGCGGTAAAAAGACCCTAGCTCAGCGTTCTTCTGCTCCAGTCGCTGATCTGCTTGGTAACAAACAATTACATCTGGGCGCTTCTGCTCAGAGTTGGGCGATTGCTATGCTTCACGCCTCGAAAAGCGGCGCCGACAGAGCCGTCGCAGTATTGCTCAGGGACAGGAAAGCGCATGTTTCATTCCACTCGAACCCAGGCCCTCTGCGCGGGCCTGAGTCTGTTTTTGTTTGGCGCTGTCGATCAGGCTGAATCCCAGACCCTCAGCTCTCAGTCTGTGCGTCCGACCGCGCAGGCCGCTCAGTTGAGCACTCTGCCGATAATTGACGGCGAAGTGCTGGGGGATTCAGCATGGGCAACCGTGACACCTACCAGTGGATTCACCCAAACCAGGCCGAATGAAGGCCAGCCGGCAACTCAGCGAACGGAAGTGTTTGTCGGCTACAGCGAAGACACTCTGTACATTGCAGTGATGGCATACGATGACAATCCCGAGGCGATTCTGGTAACTGACAGTCGCCGAGATTCACCGCTGGATGATACAGACAGTTTTCGCGTGATTATCGATGGACTGCTGGATCGCCAGAACGGTTACGTCTTCGGTACGAATCCTTCCGGTATGGAGTTCGATGCTCAAGTAATCAATGAAGGAGGCAGCGGCGGCTTCGGAGGTCGCGGGGGCGGAGCCGGTGGCTTTAACCTGAATTGGGATACGACCTGGGAAGTAGAAGCTCAGATCACAGATCAGGGCTGGAGTGCGGAATTTGCGATTCCGTTTCTGGCGCTGCGCTACGGCTCCGGCGATTCCCAGACCTGGGGTATCAACTTTCAGCGCAATATCCGTCGCAATAACGAGCAGTCTTACTGGGCGCCGCTTGATCGAAACTTCAATCTCAATCGCGTATCCGAGGCCGGTTACATAGAAGGGATTGAAGTCCCCAGTCAGCGCCTGCTGCAGGTGACACCCTATGCGCTCAGTTTGAGTGAGCGCGGCGGTCAGCTGACCACCTCCCAATCCAGAGAGGAATACGGCATTGATGTGAAATGGGGTATCACGCCGAGCCTGACGCTTGATGCCACGGTAAATACAGATTTTGCCCAGGTTGAAGTTGACGACATTCAGGTGAATCTCGACCGGTTCAGCCTCTTTTTCCCGGAAAAACGGCCTTTTTTCCTGGAAAATGCCGGCCAGTTCGCCATCGGTAACCCGCGGGAAGTTGAACTCTTTTTCAGTCGCCGTATCGGCATCAATCGTGGCACGCAATTTCCCATTGAAGCGGGTGCCCGACTTACCGGCAAGCTGGGCAACAGCACCAACGTGGGCTTGCTGAGCATGCGCACGGAAGGTATCGACGGTGTCGTCCCGGGCAATGATTTTTCGGTGGTTCGCGTCAACCAGGAACTGCCCAACCGCTCTGCGATTGGTATGATGTTCGTGGAGAGACAGGGGGACGGGTCAATCAACGGCAATTCTGCTGCAGACTTCAATCGCACCTATGCGATAGATGGCCGTTGGGGTATCGGGGACTACACAGTTTTTCGCGGTTGGCTTTCACAGACAGAAACCCCGGGTATCAGTGGAGATGACAGCGCCGGTGGCGTGTCGTGGACTTATGCCGATGAAGACTGGAACCTGAATGCCGGCTACTCACAGGTGGGGGATAACTTCAACCCGGAAGTCGGATTCCTGGCGAGGCGTAACTTTCGTAAATACGAGGCAGGTTGGCGATACCGCTATCGCCCGGACAATTGGGGCAATCTGCAGGAATTGCGCCCCCACATGAATTATCGGGGCTACTGGGATTTTGACGGCAAGCAGCAGACGGGCTATCTGCACATTGACAACCACTGGGAATTCAACAGCGGTATGGAAATCCATACTGGCACGAATTTCACTCAGGAGGGCGTATTTGAGCCGTTCGAAATCGTCGACGGAGTCACCGTGCCGGTCGGAGATTATGAGCATCAGGAAGCCCAGCTCGTTTTTTGGAGCAATCAGAGTGCGCCGTTCAGCGTGAATTTCAGTTCCCGCCTCGGTGGATTTTTCGGGGGAGACAGAGAGAACCTGGATTCTACGATCCGCTACCGGGTTGGTGAAAAGTTCACCAGTGAGCTGACCTGGAGCCACAGCAACATTTCACTGCCGGTAACGGGTGGCGACTTTGCCGTAGACATCGCCCGCTTTCGAGCAACCTACGCCTTCTCGCCCAGGATGACCATTCAAACGCTGGTGCAGTACAACAAGCGGGACGATGTGCTTTCCACCAATCTGCGCTTTGCCTGGCTGCAGTCGGCTAACGCCGGGCTCTACATCGTGTATAACGAAGTGGACGAAAATAACCTGCTGTTCGCGCCAAGAGAAAACGCGCAGCAGTTTGCGATCAAATATTCGCGCATACTGAATATCTTCAACTAGCGACGGCCAATGATGCTCGACAGCGACGCTGCTATTCGTCAGTGTCGAGGATCTAGACGTTGCCCCGGCGTATCCGGCTGGTCGACACGCTGAACTCGAACAGAAACAGCAGCAGCCCGCCGATCATCAGCATCATGGCACAGATAAACTGTGCGGCAATCGCGTCGGACAAGTTCATGCGAGTGAGTTCGGCAAGAAACAGGGTCACGATCACCAGGCAGACCAGCAGCGCTGCGCAAACGAACAGGCGCAGCGACCAGTTCACCAGGCGTATTCGCTTCCACAAACCGCTAGTTTCCTCCTGCAGCGTGCTTGTGTGGCCGGATTGGGGCTCTGACATCAGCCGGGCTTCGACAATCCGTGCCCGATCGACGATTCGACCCAGACGAATGGACAGGACATTAAGCATGCCGGCGATACCTGCCAGCAGGGACACCGGTGCCACCGACAGCTGGATGACAACTGCGATATCTTAGACGGCATTCGGTTCCATTCCGGTCTGCCTCAGGCAGCGCTCACGGCATCAAGATCTTTCCAGTGGCGAAGACCGCTGCCCGGTGTGCGGGTGAGATTTATCCAGATCTCTGAAGCTGCGATGTTGACCATGCCAGCCATCCAGAATGTCGTGCCGAATAGTACGGGAACACCGATGTCGGTGGTGGCCATCAGGATTGCCAGCATGATACGTTCGGTCGCAATGGCCAGCATCAGCGCCCAGCTTCGGATCATCCACTCGCGATGGGCCCTGACATTTCTCGCGCGAATGGTGGAGTAGGCTTTTGCCAGACAAAACAGCGTATAGAACGCGAAAAAAGTCGTTGCCATGGATTCATTAAATCCCTGCCCATCTACCCCCATGAAAGGCTGAAAAATGCCGATAAAGCCACCGGAAATTGCCGCCAGACTGCCGGCCGAAAGCCAGATTCGACCGCTCCAGCGGTGCAGGCTGATCGATTTTCTGCGGATCGAAGGCATGAATTGCACAGGTCCCAGAGTAAAAATAATCAGACCGGTAATCAGGTGTGCCCAACTCGACAGCGAAAACTGCACATAGCGTCCGTCAAAAGGGTTGAATGTGGCGATAGGGTCGGTGAATTCCATGTTTGAGGCGGAAACCAGAAACCCCGCCCGGTCAAAAATCGCCACCAAGCCAGTGATGATCAGGATGCTTACCGCCACCCAACCGAGTATCTCGATGGCCCGGCGCAGCGAGCGGGCACTCGGCGCGCTGAAGTCCTGCTCTGCGGCAGCGCTGGTCGGTGCGATTTCACTCATGGTTTGGCTCCATTCGTCGGCTCAGATTCAGGCTACCCGCGCGGGGCAGAATAGACAAGTATGCGCAGAGGGCAGTTTCGGTCGCTGCGCTTATCAGCCTTCAGAAGCAAGTGACCTCAGTCCCATAAACATTTATACTTTGCGCTGCAGCGCGCCCGTAGCTCAGCTGGATAGAGTAACTGGCTTCGAACCAGTTGGTCGGGAGTTCGAATCTCTCCGGGCGTGCCAAATTTAGGAGGGAGCCGATGGCTCCCTTTTCACTTTGGTATGGCTAGAGAATTTGATTCGAACTTCTCGGAGGGCCTGGATTCAATCTTTGACACGCAGCCGGGCTTAGTCAAACATAGTGCTAGTCGACTGTGCGGCCTTCAAACCACATACTAATACTCACTTCCCAGTCACTTGTGTGAGGTAAATTATGAAAGCAAAAATAACCTGTTGGCTGAGAACGACGATTGCGTTTTGCGGAATACTTGCACTTGCAGCGCCCTCCTTTGCGCAACGCGGTGCAGATCCCAGCATCTGGGACGAAGCAATGCGCCGATTCTCAGATATGGATCGGCAGAATCCTCCCGAGCCGGGTGGCATCGTGCTGACTGGAAGTTCTAGTATTGCGCGCTGGAACGGACAAGCAGCTGATGCACTCGCACCTCTCACAGTAATTCCTCGAGGTTTTGGCGGCAGCGTTATGAATGATGTTTCATTCCATCTTGACCAGGTTGCTTTGAAATACCGTCCACGCGCTATCGTCATCTATGAGGGGGACAACGACACTGCATTCGGAATTCCCAAAGACGTGATTCTGTCCGGCCTAGAAGAGATTATTACCAGAGTCCATGAGGCATTACCCGATACCCGTATTTATGTCATGGCAGTCAAACCCTCAACACTCAGGGTGAATGTCTGGAATGATGCACAGCAAGTCAATGCGGCTTATCAGGAAGTATCAAAGTCTGACCCGCTAGTGTACTTCGTTGATTCCGCCTCTCCCTTTCTCCAAGAGGATGGCCAAGTGATGACCGATATCTTTGTTGAAGATGGCCTGCATTTAAATGCGATGGGCAATCTGATTTGGGGTTCGATCATTCGTGCTGCGTTGATGCCGCAGGAAGCTCGCTACGAGTAGGTCATGGAAGTTCAGACCCAATGCCTCAGTGCAGCCACCCTTGGCATTAACTTAGAGGCACAGCAGCCATTTTGAAGCAAACGAGTCCGTTAACATATCCTGGCTTGGTTGACCCTGCGCTCGGTCGGGATGAGGCGCTGCTCTGATGTCAGAAGTCCCGTTAACGCAATCAAAGTGGCAGGTAGATGATGCGGCACCTGAACACACGCCGAAGATTCTCGAATTATTCAAGGCGGTTTTCGGGCAGGAAATGTCAGAGGCTAACTGGCATTGGAAATACGGCGAGGGCAGGGGTGCCGGCATCGTTGTCCACGAGGACGATGAGCTTGTTGCTTACTTCGGCGGCATGGAGCGCCGCATTCTATTCAAGGGCTTACCGGCTACGGCCTTTCAGAGTGGCGATTCTATGGTAGCCCGGGAGCATCGAGGTACCCTGTCCAAGCGGGGTCCGTTCTTCCTGTCTGTTGCCGCCTTTCAGGACCGCTATCTGGGTCACGGTAGACCCTATCTGATCTCCTACGGATTCCCCAACGAAAGGGCGATGCGTCTCGCTGAACGCCTTGGCATGTATACACAAATCGGCAGGCTTCTCGAAATTTACTGGCCGGCGGAGCCCAGTCTGCGGTTTCGTCCGGTGCCCTTCGAATTCGATAACGACGAACACCGAAAAGCACTGGAAACGCTCTGGCATGCGATGTCAGAACAGTTCGGCGAGCGGGCGATTGGGGTGCGCGACCTTGAGTACCTCGCCCATCGCTATCGGGATCACCCGACGCATGCTTATCTGATTCACCTGGTTTTCGACGACAGCGCAGAGCAGTTGCTGGGCATTGTCGTCGCCAGAAAGGCCGAAAGCCGTCTGATACTGGTGGATTTCGTTGGGCGTCAGCAGGAATTTAGGGACCTGATTTGCTACACCAAGAGTCTCGCCAGTGAACAGCATTGCGCTAAGGTGTTCGGCTGGCTGACTGATCTTGACTGCCATCTGATCACTGGGACGGGGGAACAGCTTAATGATTTGCCGCTGCGATTGCCGTTCGGTGTGTACCGGCGGGGACTGGATCCGGAAGAAATTCGAGACCGCTGGTTCTTTATGTGCGGTGACAGTGACTTCATGTGATGGGAGTCAATGCGCCGGTGCTTCTGCCAATACATCGCTTATCAAAAGGACTAAGACATGCTTCCCGAAAGTGAGCTGATCCCTTACGGCAGTACCAAGCTCCCGCCGGGGCCGTGGCTGGTATTTTCCCCTCACCCGGATGACGAGACCTTTGGTCTTGGTGGATCCCTGATTCTGGCAAGTCAGCAAAAACTCGAGACCCATGTGGTTTTTGTTACTGACGGAGCACTGGGCGGTATGACTGTTCAGGGCTCGCTGGTGAATTGCAGAAAAGCCGAGGCGGAGCAGGCGTCGGCCGCCCTTGGGGTCTCGCAAATCCATTTTTTTGGCGAGCCGGATCGAGGGCTGCAGGTCTGCAATCGGCTTATTGAGAGGGTCTGCGAGTTGATCCGGATTGTTGGGCCTGCATCGGTTTTTATCCCCACGCCGCTGGAATACCATCCCGATCACAGAGCCACCTCCGAAATTGTATGGCGCAGTGTGCAGGCGATGGGCAATTTTTCAGGCGAGGTCTATGGCTATGAAGTGAGCAACCTGGCACCGATCAATCTGCTGATCGATACCTCTTCGGTTGCAGCGCAGAAATATGAGGTAGTTAAGATCTATGCCAGCCAGCTGACTGAAAGCAAATACATGGCCCTGGTCAAGGCTGTTGATACCGCAAGAACCTTCTCTTTGCCCTTGGAATGCACGGCGGCAGAAGGTTTTTTCCACTTTTCGGATGTCACCAGAACGCTTGAAGAGCAGGTTCTGGAAAGTCTCCGGTTTTTTTTCAAAGGCCTTTAGTTCAGCGATGCAGATTTGCGTTTATCGTCTGACGAACTTGAGGACTTCACGGTCTCCCACCGAGGCGCCCCAGATTACGCCCTCGTCGCTGACCCCAATGCCTTCGGGAAAACTGGTCCCGCCGCTGGGGCTGGGGTCGGGAATAAAATCAGTTATCGTGCCATCGAGATGGCCGACGTAAATGCCCCGGTGCCAACCCGGGTTGTAACCGTATTCCCCCACAGCTGCTCTTGATTCAGAATCGACGGCATAGAGAGTATCGCCAACGATGCGGATTCCACTGGGCCTGCCCCAGTGAGTCCAGATTGCCAGCAGTTCACCCGTAGAGGATAGAACCTGCAGGCGATTGTTGGTGCGATCTCCGATGTACATCCTGCCTCTTGAATCGACTGCGATGGCGTGAGGGCCTTCGAATTGGAGTGGGCCATAACCTTTGCTCCCCCAGCTCTCAATGAATTCGCCATCGGCGGTTATGTGCACGATGCGCCGGTTTGAATCCGGATTAATGTGACCGTCAACAATATACAGAGTGCCATCAGGGCCAATGGCTAAATCGGACGGTTCATTGAACTGCCCGGGGCCGTCCCCTCTGATTCCCGGCTCACCCAGTTCGAGCAACAATGTGCCTTGGGGGCTGAATTTAAAAATCTGATTGCCTTTTTCTCCTTCGATGACGCCCGCATCAATAATCCACAGATTGTCGTCTTCATCTACGACAATACCGTGGGGCCACACAAACAGGCCGCTACCGAAGCTGGAGAGAAGATTGCCCTCCGGGCTGAATTGAAGCACCGGATCGACGTCGGAAGCCGGACAGGCTCCATTGTTGCCTCCGCACCGTTCGAAGACCCAGATGTTGCCCTGCGAGTCGATATCGATGGCATTGCCTGACCCCATTTGTCTCCCTGCCGGTAACTCAACGACGTCGCGGACGATTTCATAGCTATTCGGATACTCAGGCAGTACGGTGTTTTGCTGGCCGGTCGCCACAGAGGCATGGAGTGTGCCGAGGAGGTAAAGCGTTCCCGTGATCAGTAATCTCATCTTGCGATCCCCTTTTAGCAGAGAAGAAAAGTGTTTGGATGCACATGCTTTGTCCGGAATCATAGCAAATTCGAAGAAAAGAGGAAGTCAGTTGCGCCTGCCCGACGCGTGAGAAATCGCACCAGCCTGTTTGGCGAATGGCGCTGGTTTGCAGTCTGGCGTGGCATTGAGGAGGCCAAGTAGAGTCGGATTTTCGAGGACTCTGTTTTGTCGAATTCGCCATTCTTCCAGAGAACTTGGGTCGGGTTTGGTGTATCCTAAGAGGCAAAGCGCGGCAACGTGCCGCCGAATTGCCAACCGAGACGAGGTGTCGGAATGCTATCGAATCAAAGTGAGCTGTTCCGCTGGTTTGCCAGCGCTTTTCTTGCTTTCTGGTGCGTCGCGGCTACCGCGCAGCTTACCATCGAAGCTGACGTAATATACGGGCGAAAGGACGGGATGGCCCTCACTTATGACGTTCTCAAGCCGGACAATGCCAACGGTGCTGCGGTAATTTTTATGATGAGCGGCGGTTGGTATTCCTCATGGTCACCCCCTGAGAGAGTGGCACTTCGCTTCGCAGATCTGCTTGATGCTGGATTCACTGTGATACCTCTTTATCACGGCAGTGCGCCGAGATACAAAATTCCGGATGCTGTGAGTGATGTGAATATGGCAACAGTGCACATAAAAAGTCACGCACGGGAGTATGGTGTAGACCCAGATCGTATTGGTGTAACCGGCGGCAGTGCAGGCGGCCATCTTGCGTTGATGGTGGGCTTGGCCAAAGAGCAGGTTCAGGCCAGTTCCGCAATGGAAGGTGAAGCACTCGACGCTTCGCTCGCGGCGATAGTCGCTTATTTCCCTCCCGTGGATTTCAGACAAGAGGAAACAGCTGTATCTGGCATTATTAGTGAGGTGAGCCTAGATGAGCTATATTCTCGATTTCCGGCTCTTACTTTTGAAGAGGAGCTTATTCCCGCGATGTCACCAATAACACATGTCGATTCCATGGATCCTCCGACTCTGTTAATACACGGGGACGCAGACCCACTGGTTCACATCAGTCACTCTATTGTCATGAGCGAGAAATTTAACGCGACCGGCGTGGAGAGCGACTTTGTTACTATTGAAAGTGGGAAACACGGCTTCTCGGGAGAGAATGCGTTGAGAGCAAGTCAAGCTAGATTAGAGTGGTTTCAGAAGCATTTATTGCATTGAATGGGGCACTCGCTTACTGTTCGTATAAGTAACTAGCAAATTTTGGTTTTTTAGAGGAAACATAGAGATGATACTGGTAAATCTGCAACTAAAAATTAAACCTGAGGTGCGTGAAGAGTTTATCGAATGGTTTTATTCGGTTTTGCCGGATACCCGGGCATATGAGGGCTGCTCTGAACTCAACGCATGCTCGCTGGAAGGAGATCCCGATGCAGTCGAGGTGATATCTAAGTGGGAAACTAAGGCTCATTATGAAAAGTATCTGGCTTGGCGTGAAGAAGATGGCACTCTTGGCAAGCTTGGCGCTTACCTTGCTGCAGACCCAGTTTTCAGATTTCTAGAGGCCGATCTACAGATCTAGATTTCGCAATTGAAGATCGTGGGGTCCAGACCTTACGTCTAGTGGCAAAAAATTTCTTGATCTATTGAGGATCTAGCCGATTTTAAGGGTCCACGAGATCACCGTACACTCTAGATCTTTATCCCTCGGGTGTTAACTTAAATCGTTTCGTTGCCGTGGTAACAGCAGCAGAGTAAGGAGAAATAACTTATGCTTAGTTTTATTAATAAGCTAATGGGCATGGTCCTGATAGCCTCTTTATCAACGGGGGTGCTTGCGCAGGACGTATACCAAAGCGCACATCACGATTATCGCGTCGTGCCAGTTGCCGAAGACCTGGTGCAACCATGGTCCATGGCGTGGTTGCCCAATGGCGACATGCTGATAACAGAAAAGCCTGGTCGGCTTCGCATGGTCCGTAACGGACAGTTGTTGCCCGAAGCGATACCCGGAACTCCCGAGGTATTGTACAAAGGCCAAGGTGGTCTATTTGAAGTCGTGCCACATCCTGACTTTAATGAGAACCAGTGGGTTTACCTGACTTTTGCCAAGCCAAATGCAAATGAGGTAGATGATGGTTCGACCACGGCAATTGCCCGCGGCCGACTCCAAGGCGACCGTCTGACAAACGTTGTTGAATTGTTCGCGGCGCAGGCTTCTGGCTTTGGCCATTACGGCGGCAAGCTGGTGTTCGACGGTGAAGGCCACATGTTTCTGACTTTGGGGGATCGCCAGGACTTTTCATTTGGCGATCGTGAAGCGCTAATGGCTCATTCAGCTCAGGATAGGAGCAATCACAAGGGAGTGATTGTGCGACTCAATGACGACGGAACTGTACCTGATGACAACCCGTTTGTCGGCGTAGACGGTGTGTTGCCCGAGATCTGGTCATATGGTCATCGAAGCCCCCAAGGTTTGGCGATACATCCCATTACGGGAGATTTATGGGAATCTGAGCATGGACCGCAGGGTGGTGACGAGATCAACCTTATTGAACCCGGCAATAATTATGGCTGGCCTGTTGTTGGCCGCGGTGTTAACTACGGCGCCTTTGGGCGGCCCATTCACGTTGGCATCAGTGAAGAAGGCATGACGAGCCCCACCAACTTCTGGGTGCCTTCTATTGCGACATCTGGCCTGATGATCTATAGCGGAGACAAATTTCCCATGTGGGTCGGAGACATCTTCTCCGGAGCTCTGGCCGGCGAGCAGCTGGCAAGAGTGCATCTTGACGACGAGTATCGGAACGTTGTCCTCGAGGAAACCCTCGCCTATGACATGGGCCGTATTCGCGACGTGAGACAAGGTCCTGACGGATATATTTATCTTGCAATTTCTGATCGGCAGGCAGGTCCAAGCCCGATCGTAAGACTGGAACCAGCTGACTAAACTGAGATCGAGGTCTCGATATGTAAAGAAGGGGGGCTCGGCAGAGCCCCTTTTTCGTGGATCGTAGCGCAAAAAACAACGGAACAATGAATCTTAAGAAGTTAAAGCAGGCTGAAGCCGCTTTTCTTGCTAGCTACCCCCTAGGGTTTGCAGACCCTGAAATTCAGGTAGTAGGAAAGAAGCACAACCTGAATCGTATGGTTGGTCAGGTTCAGGAGAGCTTCGTTAAAGCCCGATTCAAAGACCCCAGGATAATCGTTGAAGACATGGTGCGCTACATCGGCCGCTCATCTATGATTTCGTTGTTTGAAAAACCCAAATTCCGCGATTTGGTCAGGTCCCTGAATTCGGTTGAAAGCGAAGCTCTATCTTCAGGATTCAGTAATATGCTGCACGGTAAACAGAGGGTGGGGTTTGAAATGATGCTTTCGATTCTACAGAGCCGTAAGCTGGCTAAGTGGTCGCTGCTCACGATTTTGCCAGTTTATTTTCACCCGCAGAGTGAAGTTTTTGTTAAGCCCACCACTGCTAAAGGGGTAATCGACCACTTCGAGTTATCAGGCCTGACTTATAGACCGCTGCCAAGCTGGGAGTTTTACAATGGGTATCGCAGGCAGATTCTTGATATGAAATCGCGCGTTAGCCCTTCCTTGTCGCCGAACAACGCCGCGTTCACTGGTTTTCTTATGATGTCGCTGCGCACGCTCAAGCCCTAACCGAAAAAACCCACAAAATTCATAATCTTAAGTCTCTCTTGTGCTGCATGAAAGTGCCATCAGAATTAGACTCTTGAGCGAGGCTGTGCCACACTAATTCGGTCTAAATTAGCGGGCGCTCGCCGGACTTTATCAAAGAGAGCGACAAATTTATTTTTGCACTTAATAGGAAGACAACCTATGGACTTTCGAGCACTTGGTCTAGCAGTTTTGGCTCTGGCGCTTTCACTACCTGCTTCGGCCCAAATAACAGATTATGGCGCCGCGATCGATGCGGATCGATTAGCCGGCGCGGACACTGACCATGAATCCTGGTTGAGTTACGGGCGCACCTACGATGAACAGCGCTACAGTCCACTAGACCAGATCAATCGCGACACCATCGACCAGCTGGGACTGAGTTGGTATGCGGACATGACAACCAGCCGTGGTCAGGAAGCCACTCCGGTTGTTGTTGATGGTGCGCTATACATTTCCACCGCATGGAGCCTTGTGCATGCGTTCGACGTTCGCACTGGCGAACGTTTGTGGAGTTATGATCCGCAGGTGGCGAGAGAGAAGGGCCGTGATGCTTGCTGTGATGTTGTTAACCGGGGTGTTGCTGCTTGGGGTGGGCGCATATTCGTCGGAACAATAGACGGCAGGCTTGTCGCTCTAGATTCTGCTTCCGGAGAAGTGGACTGGGAAGTTATGACGGTCGACGAATCATTGCCTTATACCATCACGGGTGCGCCGAGAGTTGTCAAAGGCAAGGTGCTCATTGGTAATGGCGGTGCGGAATATGGCGTGCGGGGTTACGTGACCGCCTATGACGCAGAAAGCGGCGAACAGGCCTGGCGCTTTTACACGGTTCCAGGAAATCCGGCGGACGGCTACGAGAGTGACGTGATGACTGCGGCGGCGGACACCTGGACCGGGGCTTGGTGGAATTTGGGTGGTGGGGGTACCGTGTGGGACGCGATGGCGTATGATTCTGACCTCGATCTGCTCTATATCGGTGTCGGTAATGGGTCTCCGTGGAACCAGGCGCTGCGAAGCCCGGCCGGTGGTGACAATCTGTTTCTCTCTTCCATTGTAGCGCTTGACCCTGATGACGGGACCTACCGATGGCACTACCAGACAGTGCCCGGAGAAACCTGGGACTACACCGCTACACAGCACATCATGCTGGCTGACCTCGAGATAGACGGCGACATGCGCCGGGTGGTGATGCAGGCTCCCAAGAACGGGTTCTTTTATGTTCTGGATGCTGAGAACGGCGAGCTGATCTCCGCGGAAAACTACACGCCCGTCAACTGGGCAACGCACATCGATCTGCAAACTGGGCGGCCCGTCGAGGTTGCTGATGCGCGCTACGAGAAGTCCAACAATGCAGCTATCGTTTTGCCGGGGCCGCTGGGCGGCCACAACTGGTATCCAATGGCCTTCAGTCAGGATACCGGACTGGTCTATATACCGGTCACAGAAAATTTCATGGGCTACGTTGCCGACAATGAATTTGTAACAGACCCCGACGGTTGGAATACCGGCGTGGATTTCCGACGAGGTTTTCAACTGATCATGAGCCAGCCGGAAATTCCGACCAACGCCTCGCTTCTGAAGGCCTGGAATCCTGTTGCTCAGGAAGAGGTGTGGCGCGTTCAGCATCCCATCGGTGAGGGGAATGCCGGGGTTCTGGCAACAGGCGGCGGCCTGGTTTTTCAGGGTACCCGCTCCGGAGAATTTGTTGCGTACAACGATGAAACTGGGGAAGCCTTATGGACCGACTACGTCCAGGCCGGCGTCATGGCTGCTCCCGCAACCTTTACCGTGGATGGGCAGCAACACCTGGCTTTGCTGGTTGGCTCTCCAGCGCTGCCTAAAGAAGGGCCCGGTGCTGCGGAACCGACGACCGTTGCGT
>CACBCS010000025.1 GCA_902537815.1 uncultured Pseudohongiella sp.
ATGGCAGACCCAATATCAGGTAATTTTGATAAAAATCAACTACCTAAGTACGGCAAGACTGTAAATGCGTCAGACAACTCAACTGAAGCATCAACGGTAGGACAGTCCGATACTAATCGTTTAGAGAAAAAAGCCAGTCCTCAGTCGACTGTCAGCATCTCCGCTGAAGCTCGAAAAAACGCTGAAGAGGCAGTTTTCAACAGAGAGAAAGTTGAGCAAATTAAAGAAGCGATCCGGAATAACTCATATCCGTTGGATGACCAGAAAATGGCGGAAAGTTTCGTTCCTCTTGAAAAGCTTATTAATAACTAACTTTAAGACTTATGGTGCGGAAAGTGATAGCGCAGAGTCCAAACAACTATCCCCTTCAACTTCAGCAGCTAGAAAATTTACTGGAGCAGGAGTTTTCGCTGTTGTCAGCAAGATCATTCGAGCACCTGCCTGAAATTCAAAACAACAAAGCCAAGCTGCTTCTCGCCCTACAAAGAGCCAGCGAAACCGATGAGTCCTGCGTTACAGAACTTGCAAAACAGAAAGAACTTGTCGAAAAATGTCGCACTCTTCAACTTAAGAACCAAATATTAGTCGATAAGAAATTACAGGCCGTGCAAGGCGTTCTTGACCACCTTATCAATCATGGCCGCCAGGCTTCTGAACACACATATGAGAACCTAGGATAGTTTTTAAAGGCATAATACTCGATCAAGGATTTTTTAATCTGGAGTTTGCGATTTAATCCAATAGGCCCAACTCAAAACAACCGCCACCATCTCAAACAGCTCTTCTGGCACATCGGAGTCTTCAGGAACTAAGCTCAGCGCCTCCACCAAGCCTGGACTTCTTACGACGGGGATGCCAATTTCCCTAGCGCTTTCAACCATAATTTCAGCATATTCACCGGAAACGGATTTGATCAGTTTTGGTGAATTAGGACTCTCATACTTTAGACTTGAGGCTTTCTTTAGTTTCAGTTCAAGATCGTACACGCTGGACCTATGCTTCTAAGTTTATGTTGCCCAACCTGCCAAGGCCACAATGTTGGGCGTAACCAGGAGGCTCTTTATTGAAGATATTGTAGCCAAATAAACTGAGTTCCTGAGATTCAAATCTCGAAGCGAGAGACTCTACATTATTTGCGACAAGCTCAAAGAAATAGCGATCCCCAGCCACCCAAACATTCGCAAATATCAATTTCGAGCCAGTGTTCACTGCGCAATCCACCAGTAAGTTTCTATCACTATCAATGCTCACCTGAACTTTAAAGTTATTTACTGGGCCAGCAAGAAAATCCTCGATGTTTCGATTACTCCTCCAGTGTTTAGCTTGCTGATCTTCTAGGTCCCCATAATTTGGGCCTTTCTCTGTCTCCAATTCGTTGCTGCCTGCACCTTCGGAATCGGACGCATTATTGTTGAATGGAGTTGAGGAATCGGCATAATCTGGCGCCGTTTTAAGGGTCTGGGAATAGCTTTGTAAGTTCATAAATTGAGACAAATCTATCCCACCATTCAAATCAATTGATACGGAGGCGGGAGCCCCATCCTGTAGGAACACAGGAAAATTAACTTGATTTAGACCCGCCTCAGAGCTCTGCGACAGCACATTCAATCCGGTAGATATGAAATTTTTCAGAAGGCCCGCCATATTATTCTCTGCTTTAGACGTGCTTTTAGTGAGCGAAGCCAGCGAATCATGAAACGGATTTAATCCAGTTTTATCCGAGCGTTCGCCCATGTTCGCAAAACTTTTAAATTGTTCGCTCACACTCTTACCAGTAATCGCCTGAGCATTCAAACCATTAGCATACAGAAATGCGGCGAAGCTTTTCGATCCAGCACGAGACGATCCTAAAGACGAGTCAAAATTCGCTGACAACCGAGCCGCCATATCTGACCAGAGAAATTTGCTACTTGCGAGTTTAGATGCTTGTCTGGAATCAAGCTTAGAAGTAACTTGAGCGGAGTTCTTTGAGGTTCGATCTAAACGATTGAGTTGAAATCCACCCGGCTTTTTCACCACCGAGTAATCGACAAAAGGCAAATTAGCTGATAATTGAGCGAACTGTTGTTGAGTGAATGCTCCGTTTGCCTTGAGCAAAATTTCGCCGTCTTTAAAAAAACCCCGTATAACCTGTCCATTCTGTAGGTTTAGATCGTTTGCTTCTGCGAGATTTAGAGAAATAGATTGCGTGATAGGCGAATCTGCGATCGATAGCCGCACCGCGGAAGCATTCAATGAGTTTTCAACACTGACCAGCATCGACGGATTAGCCTGTCAATTTGTCTGGGAGGAGGAGAATCAGCGTGAATATCTAACCCAGCCGGCTGTAGCTGTGTCAAAATTACTGACCTCTTCGCCATAATTGTTGAAAATGAGGTTGAGGAGATCTTCGGGTTCTAATCTTTCTATAGTAGAACCAGCCAGTAAACGATTGGGATTCGCCCCTACGAAAGCGCGAGGATTTTTGATCACTAGGGCTTGAAAAATTGCTTCTCTCTTTAGTATCGAAGAGTTTCCATAAAGCATATTCACTATTCCGCCAAGTGTATCGCCCGCTTGTACAACATAAGTAGCGCTTTCAATTGAATTAGATGCTCTGTCTGTAATCAAGGAAATTCGTTCTTCCAAATTTGTATCCTCAAAAAGCAGCTGTAATGCTTCTTCAATTGGAAGGCTCTGGGCAGTTGCACTTGAGGCAATCAAAAAAAACGAAATTGCGTATCCGAGAATTAAACCCTTCATAATGGCACCACTGAATATCCTGTTAAATTAATGTTCTCGTCGCCAGTCACTCGTATCACCGTCTCATGCTCCTTCAGACTGACAACCTCAGCGGTTCTTATACTATCTAAGGTGTCGGAATTGAGAGCGTTCACCTCACTAGGTAGTCCTGGGAGTAGTAAAAACTGAGTTGCTTGTGTAACTCCAGCGTTAAGGCCCGATGAAACTGCTAGTTGGTTCGATAGTACTAGTTTCGGCTTATAAAATTCTAATGCACATTTATCAGATTCAGCAAAATCACGAAATTTTCGGCTAATCATATCCCCCACAAGCTTTGCAAGCTCGACTGCATTACCGGAAAAACTCTGCGATTCTTGAGATTCTAAATTTGTGTCAAAATCGGTGGTGAACGTAATTGTGACATCCACTGACAGCCGACCACTATCTGACAAATGCAGCAAGCCAGTAGGGAATCTTTCAAACATGTCAAATGAAATATCGTAGCCGATGTAGTTAGTCAGAGAATTTAAGGAATTCTCAGCGTACCTGACGAGGTTACTTCGATCTGTCGAAATCTGCGGAGTCAATAAAATATGTATGTTTGAACCCGACCAAGAATCTGAGACAGTTGCCATACCTGCTGGCTGAGTATAGGAATCGGATAACGACACTAACCTAGAATCGTATTCAGCAAAAGCATAAAGACCTGTTTCATTTTTTAAATCGTTGGCTCTTTCTACCAACGCTGCAACAAAATCCTCCGTGTTAACAACGTCATACTGTTGCGCATCCTTACTAGTTAACCCACTAAGGTCGAGATCTACAATGGTTTTAAAGCTCCGAGGCAACCTTCTGAAATAACTGGTTAGGTAGCATGAAGCACCATTAGTCGACGCCATTGAAGCAGTCTCAACAAACGCTCCCGTGAAGTATCGATTCGGATAAAACTGGCGAGCTGAATAGAACCTTGAATATTGTTTCAATCCTCCGCTTTCATCTATCGAAGAGACCGTAGACACACGAGTCTCGGAATGCAGAGATTCTGATATTAATTGGCTCTTAATTTCCTCAAGCTTTGCGGTTTCGGCTGATTGCAGTGATGGGCAAATTGCTCCGAATATCAAGCAAATGGACAGGGTAATGTTAGTCAGCTGATACATAACAGAATCACAAACTTCTAATGTATTCTCTGCGTATATTTTCGATTTGCTGACGTGACAAAGCGACAGTCGTTGCATAAGTATCTTCGGATACCGGTTCCACTCTGACTAGTTCAGCACCCATGATGACCCCTTCTACTCTGGAGCTGAACTCATCCTCACCCACCACAAGACTTCCAACTGTGGTATTGGAGTCAAGATATATTCCATACACATATTCAGCTGCCAGCCTATAGGCATCTAGCTTTGATGCCCGCACAGCCATAAGCCTTTTAAGCGCAGCATCACCAGTTTGAGCGGCTATCGTTGCGTAGCCGGTGAATTCAAGTTCATCAACCATTCCATCAACAGCATATGCGCCGCTACCCAAAAAGGGATCTATTTCGACGGCACAAGAAACAAGGGTTAGGTTTAAACAGGCTAAGACCATTGGCCAGGTTTTAGTATTTTTCCGCATTTTCGTCTCTGAATAATCGTAATAGATAGTAAGGGTTTTGTCGTTCCTTAACTTGTAAATCGACAGATTAAATCAGAAATATTAATCCATACACTGCCCCAGTGGCATGATCCTTGCTGTTCTAGTAAGACTCTAAAAGCGAGCCCTATAAATAATATATAACCAACTGTATCTATTGAATTTTTTATGACTGCATTAGTGTCACAATTCCGTCAATTCCCGGTAAAAGCCGCTTTGAGCAACGCAGGTCTACCGATAGCAGTGGTTGCTATTTTAGCCATGCTGGTAGTTCCTCTCCCGTCATTTGCTCTGGATATTCTCTTTACCTTTAACATTATGGCTGGGCTTATTGTGGTTATGATTTGTATAAATATTGCCCGGCCACTCGATTTTTCCGCATTCCCCATTGTCTTGCTTATCACCACCATGCTTAGGCTAAGCCTAAATGTTGCATCTACGAGAGTTGTCTTAGTGCGAGGACATGAGGGCCCTGACGCAGCTGGTGCCGTAATCGAGGCATTCGGGGAGTTCGTCATCGGCGGAAATTATGTCGTAGGATTTATCATCTTTATAATCCTGATGATCATAAATTTCGTCGTCGTTACCAAAGGTGCAGGCAGAACTTCGGAGGTAATAGCACGATTCACACTCGATGCGTTACCAGGCAAGCAGATGGCTATCGATGCTGATTTAAACGCTGGAGTAATCGATCAAGAAACAGCAATGAACCGAAGGGCAGAAGTCGCACAGGAATCCGACTTTTTTGGGTCCATGGATGGAGCATCCAAATTCGTTCGAGGTGATGCTGTCGCCGGGATTCTTATTTTGTTTATAAATATTTTTGGAGGTTTAATTGTTGGAACCGCTCAGAATGGATTGAGCTTAGAGCAAGCCACAGAGATTTACGTCCTTCTTACTATAGGAGACGGCTTAGTTGCCCAAATTCCTGCGCTGCTGCTTTCACTATCGACCGCAATCGTGGTCACAAGGGTCACGACAACAGAGTCAGTAGGTGAGCAAGCGAAGTCGCAGCTTTCTCAACGGATTCCCCTGCTCGTATCGGGAGCAATCCTTACTGGCCTCGGATTGATTCCAGGCATGCCTCATTTAGTATTCTTAACAGCAGGATTAACTCTTCTGCTGGTCGGTTATTTTCAACAGCCTAACCAACGAAACGCCCCTCAGCACAACCGTCAGGATACAGAGGAGAGCGTGACGGAAGATGCCGAAGAAGTACAATGGTCCGATATAGAGCCAATAGATCCGATTGGCTTAGAACTGGGTTATGGGTTGATTCCGCTTGTCGATGGAGAGGATGGAGGAACTCTCCTAACGAGAATAAAAGGAATTCGAAAGAAAATTTCTACAGAGCTTGGGTTTCTTATTCAGCCAATTAGGATCAGGGACAACCTAGAGTTAGATCCATTCTCTTATCAAATAACAGTCAAAGGATCTATCAGAGGCACGGGTGTCGTTAAGATCGGCAAAGATCTTGCGATTAATTCAGGAGATGCCTCCCTTGATCTAGGTGAGCCACTAGTCAAGGAACCTGCCTTCGGTTTGGAAGCTTCTTGGATCGAGCCATCAATGTCTGACATGGCACGGACAGCTGGATATACGGTAGTTGATACTTCTACTGTAATTGCGACTCACGTTAACTCTATTCTTAAATCTAACTCTAACGAACTATTGGGGCACGACGAGACACAAGAAATAATCGATCGCGTCGCCGAAAAATCACCAAAACTAGTTGAGGAATTAGTGCCCAACAAACTCAGCGCTACTGTAATCATGCAGGTTTTGAAGAATTTACTTACCGAGACGATACCAATTAGAGATTTAGGAACCATCTTTGATGCCTTATTAACCGAAAGCGCGAGGACACAGTCAGCAGACGAGCTCACTGAAGCTATTCGACCAAGAATAGCAAGGCAAATCCTACAGAACCTTGTTAATCATTCTGAAAGACTAGACGTTCTAACATTGGACCCATCGTTAGAACAAATGATAGGAAATGCACTGGCCAAAGCCACGGAACCGGGCCAGATAATGCTCGACCCTACCGTTCTGGAAAACATGCTTAATTCGATTTCCCAAGAAAAAGAAGAAATTGAAAACCAAGGCAAACCAGCTATATTGATTACTGCACCCAAGATCCGCCCATGGCTTTCCCGAGTTGTAAGTATGAGGATGCAAAATTTTACAGTCCTCTCATATACTGAAATACCTGAGGATCAAGATATAGCGGTTGTTTCAAAGATAACGACTACGCCGACTACTACAGGGAACGCGACATAATGTTTATAGAGATCTTAGAATCAAATTCGCTGAGCGCTGCCCATAAGCTAGCGAGAGATCGATATGGCGAAGATATATTTGTCCTTAAATGCATCCACGATAAAGGAAAATACAAAATATTAGTGGCTTGCGATGAACAGCCTGAAAGCGCAAGCGATTCTCACTCTGGCAGACAAAATAAGAGCACTAGCTCGCTCTTAAATACTGGAAATCAAGAACGTTTGATTGAAGCTAACGAACAAGATTCTGTTCAAGAAAAGGCGAGAAATAAACTAGCGACATTACAAGAGATACCTAAAGAGCAAAATATAGATTTTCGGGAAAAGCGCGTTATTTTCTTTGAAAGTGAACAGCAACGGTTTGAATTCAGCAAAGCCTTGCGCCAAAGTGCTTCGGGCTTCGAATTCGTCCACCTACTAGGCGATAAAAGCGCGGAAACCCTTAAGCTCAGCGAAGTAAACTCGGATGATTTCTCGATCGATTCAATGAGTGGGCTTCTAAATCATATAATCACTCAACCGCGAGAATCTATTGTGATTGGGACAGCGTTGATTCATGAATTGTACAACTCAGTCGACACATTCAACCCTTTAAATCTAAAGATCGCGATTGCTATTTCAGAACCTTCTGTAAATCGTTTTTCCTCTAATTCTAAGTATGAGGCCATAGACGAAATCTTTATTACAGGCTTAAGTGAGTTTAGTAATTACTTAAAAATTGGCGCCCTATTTTCCAAATTCAGAATTTCGCCATCTCTAGGCTTGATGAATAATCCATCCGGTCGACTTGTAACTTTAAATAGAGACGTCATTATTTCACGAGCGAAGAAACTGATTAATAATGAACCGTCAAACCCTGCGATTGAGTTAAAAATGGCATTAAGCAGACTTTCGGAAAGAATGGAGGCTCCAAATGAGGGCTATCACCACGGCCGTAGCTAGCGGCAAAGGAGGAAGTGGGAAGACCACATTTTCCATTAATCTCGCTTGTTTTCTTGCCAGAACTGGAAAGAAAGTCCTCATTTTCGACGCGGATGTTGGCACAGCAAATGTTCATATTGCATTTAGGAAAAAAATTACCGACACGCTTATTGACGTCATAAAGGGCACGGCTGAGATTCAGGAAACAATCCAAGAACTAGCGCCTAATATTCATTTGATTAGCGGCGGGTCTGGATATACTGATTTCATTAATTTAGGGATTGATAAGATTCATTTGACAATTCAGGCGTTCGCCGCGCTTGAGGGGGTTTATGACCACTTGATAGTTGATTTACCCGCCGGAATTTCTGAGTTGGTTGTGGAAATCATGAAAGCCAGTGATAACAACTTTATTATTGGAAATAACGACCCATCCTCTGTGGCTGATGCTTTCGCTCTTTTAAAGGTGCTGAAATCGCATCAGGAAAACATAAATGTTATCTTCACGCCAAACAAGGTGGAAACTCCCGCAGAAGCACAATCCCTCTATCATAAGATTAATTCACTGTCAGAGAAGTACATCAATTTATCCTTAAGATTCTACGGAGGCATAACGGCAAGCAAAGACTACAACCTTAGTTGGGCATCAGGAATACCTTGCTGTTTAGAGGAGACCGCGTCAAAGGCGAGCGTTGAAATCGGCTCAATCGCTAAAGGTCTTTGCCAGCCAGCCGAAAATACGCAGAGTGGGGTTAGGTTTGTTCTATAACTTGGGCAAACTAATAAGATGAATCTCTATAGCGACCACCAGAGCCTGAGCAGGTCAGAGCTAATTGAGCTTGGGCTTCCTATTGTCAATAGAATCGCACACTACCTCCACGGCAGGGTTCCGGATCATGTCGGTCTGGAAGACATGATCCAAATCGGTACAATTGGCCTGATGGAGGCTGAGACCGCCTTTGACCAAAATACGGGAGTAAAATTCGTCGATTTCGCGAAACAAAGGATACGGGGAGCGATATTAGACGAAGTAAGAAAGCAAAGTAGCTTGAGTCGGCTGGCGATAAAGAATAGGCAGACACACAGCGAAGCTGAGAAAAAATTGCAACAAAATCTAGGGCGAGAGCCGAGGAACTCTGAAGTTGCTGCCGAGCTAGGAATCACTCTGGCAGAATATGAAAAACAGCGCCTGCATGCAGAAAGATTCCAAGTAGATAATTACTTCCAAGGCTCAACAGAGCTAGATGAACTAGTTTCGGAACGCACAGAAAACCCTTTCAATTATATTGACGATGATGATTCCATTAGGCTAGTCAGATTAGCGATCGCCAATTTACCTGAACGCCAAAGACTGATAGTTAATCTATATTATGTCGAGGAAATGAATATGCGAGAAATTTCTGAGGTTATAGGTGTAAATGAGTCACGGATCAGCCAACTTCTAAAAGAAATAGTGCTAAATCTTCGCAGTCAACTTGCAACTGAATAATTATTAATGTTCGACTTTTTAAACAAAAAGAAAAGTTCGAAAGCTCAAGCGAAAGCTGAAATGTTTTTTGAGAAATACACTCAAAGACATAACCATTCTTTTTCGAATAAATCAACAAGGCTATTAATTACACATGCGTTGCGGAAGCACATTGAGAAAGTGCTGTTTACCGGCGTGGAGGCCGGACATGAATTTAAAGAAAAGAAACTCCTCGCTGTATTACACTCTAATGTTGACGATCCCGAGAAGCCATCTTTTGATAATCCGTATCAGCTAGTAGAGACAAAAGCTGGTCCTATGACATCATACTTACCACCCGACCTATCATCTGAGATATTTGACTTTGGCGTATCCCTCTCGAATTCCACCGCAGACGGGGCATATGTAAAATATCAGGTCCAACTAATCATGAACGAGTTGGCTGATCGCCTTGGCATCTCAGTTGAAATGGAGATGTTTACTGACATAGACCTAGAAAACATCTAATTGGTGGAGTAACCTTAGTCGGTAAACAAAGTTAAGCGCGCACTCGGACAACAATGACCACTTCGATATTTCTTTTAATCGTGCTTTTGTCTCTGATGATGGTGGTGCTTATTGCGCTCACCGTTTATTTATTAGACAAATTGAGAATACTTGAAAAGTCCCTGAAGTCACTAAGTAGCCTCGGTTTTAAACAACCCGCTGATCAGCAGTCCTCGCAAGCGAACCCCTACAGCTCAGTACAAGACCCCTATTTCTACGGTCTGACCGGCCAAAGGTTGTGGCGAGTTCTTGAGACAAACAATGATTCAGAGTTCAATCAGGTTGAAATAGAGGAAGTAAGAAGCCGCTTTGTTGCGGTACTATCCAGGGCCCTAACTATAATTAAGGACGCCCATCCAAATCAGATTCCTGGCACGATAACAGAAGAATCTGAAGGATGGGGTGTATTTCTTAGAACGCTCCGAGGATCCATCACTGTATGGATACCAATAGAAATCGTATCTCAAGTCAGAAACTTGACGAATTTAGCGATGTCATCGAACGAGCGGGAGTTAGTCAACGAAGCAGACAAGATAGTAGAAACTATTTTTCAACGGGTTAATGCTTCAACACTTCCTCAAGGCACTAAAACAACCATTGCCCAATCGCTTACTATTTAGGTCAAAGCCTAAAGCTCTGTTTCCGAGCGAGAGAACCGAACGCCTTCGATTGACTTCGATTGGTCTATCTGTGGAGCGAGTTCTTGCAACACTTCAAGATATTTCTCTTGCTCCAGAACTAACAGTGCTTGGACGATATTATTTAACTCATCAATGGACTTCGATGCGGTTGTAAGCTGTTGTACCTGCCTATCATTGGCAACCATCTGATTTTCTAAGCCGCTTAGCCGTCCTACAATGGATTGTATGGATTCAGAAAGCCCAACAAGTGATTGATAATCGTACTGATTAGCTTCATTGATCGTATTAGCTAGCTGAGACGACGACTCGAGCTGCATACTCACGCTATCCTGGAAGGCCTGGCCGAGCGTTTCAAGCCCTGTTCTACTATCAACCAGCATTTCGGATACATTATTCTGAAGCGAAACAATGCTATCTTGGGTCAATTCAAGGTACTCGACACCGGTATTTAGATCCGTAATCTGCGCCATCATCGTCTCACTTAACGACATAAATTGCCGATTAAAACCACCGATCGTAGTAGCCGCGATTACTACAATTATTGCGGAGATAATCAAACCACCAACAGTTATACCGGCACTCCCAAGCGCATAGAGTCTTTGTTTCTCGACAGTCCTGCTTGCCGCTCCGATTAACAACTCAATGTTTGTATGGTGCTCATCTAGCAATGCTATTCGCTCGTCAAGTTTTCTCAACGAAGAAGTTATCGATCCCGCAAAGGAGATAAATTCGGTCGAATACTGAAGATCTTCCAATTCTTTCTCATTTGATGAGAGATTCGGATTCTCGGGTGTCAAGCTTTCAGCAGAAGATCCGGTAGAAGATAGAGAATCGGCTTCCAGGTCTCCTATGACCGGTTCTTTCCGTGATTTCTCACTAACTTTATTTTTCGCCGTTTTAGTACTGGTATTTTTTTTCGCCATATCACATAACCCTAAACCTGATATCGCCGTTAATTTCCGATATGAAAACTTCGTAGGCTAGTTATTGCTAAATCGACACAAGCATCGAGAATCATTAGTTTACAACAATGGAACTCGCACTTTATACAATCCACGTATTTCGTCATTCGTAATTCAAATTAATTAGAAATTTGGACTACTTCTAGCAGGAAAAATTTTAATCCCCGATCTATTCGTATCACGAATACCCGACTGGCAAGCCTTATATATGCCAAGAACGAAATAACACGGGCAGTCGCCTAAACAGTCTTCATAATAAGAAATAAACTTCCCGTCGCAATAAGCACCCAGAGCAACGCGCCGTGGAATACTACCGCGCCTCGAAAGTTTAAAAAGTTGGCTCGAGTGATCTCTGTGCCAATTGAGTAGAGCGCAATCACGAGGAGGGCTTGACTTAGCCAATTAGACGAAGACTTTAGGACATCAGGAATACTCAGCGCTGTACCGAGAACCGCAGCAGATACGAAGAATATGACAAACCATGGTACACCAATCCGAGAATTCTGACGGTTCTCAACCAAACCAGCAAAAAGAAGTAAGGGGATTAGCCAAAGAGTTCTAACTAACTTCAAAATTATAGCGATCTGCGCAGAATCGTCGCCGAAGAGTGCCGCGCCAGCAATTACCGAAGATGTGTCATGAATGCTTATTGCACACCAAACTCCGAACTGCACCTGCGACATTTCTAACCATCCACCGATGGACGGAAAGATGAACAATGCGATGGCATTTAGACAGAATACAAGAGTTAATACGACGCCGGTTTGCTCCGGTCGCGCGCCAATCGTGGGCGACAGACTGGCAATCGCGGTTCCGCCACAGATTGCCGTTCCTGAACTCACTAAGAGATTGTATTTGCGGCTATCGTGGATCAGGCGTCCCATTACTAGGCCGATCGCAAGGGTCATAATTACGCAAGCAGAGACCAGAGCACTGTACTCAACACTGCTTTCTATCAACTGTTCGGTATCTAGATTAAGCCCTATCAAAACAACGGCGATTTGCAACGCACGTTGGCCGATCAGGTAAGTCGTAGGAGACCCTTGGCGGTTGAAAAGAAGAGAAATCGCTGCACCAAAAAGAAGCGACGCTGCGGGATTGCCAAGATAAATCAGAAACGGGACTGGGATGGCTAATAACCCAATACTTGAGCGCCCAAAAAATCCAGTTTTCCTCGCTAGTGGATTAGAAATATTTCGCTACCTTCATTAAATTTTGGATACTACTGTAATCTCAGTAAGGAACGGTTTGATAGCACCTCAGTGGCGTCGCTATATAGGCCAGAATAATCTATTTAATTCTGAGTTTTTGTTCGAATGGGTATGCACCATGAGATTTATGCTCACTTCGCATCTTTACCATAGTCTCAAAAATTTCATCAGATATTTCTGCAGATTTTCTTACAGACATATCAATGTGGATTTCAACGGTTTCAATCAGGGCGGCCACTTCATTCGACTCTTTAAAAATCGCGCATACAGAGTGATAGAGCTTCTTATTCACGTTTAGCATTCTGAATCTGGGAGTTAGTTTTTCACCTTTGAAACATTCCTTTAGATACCTGATATTTTGTTCAGCCGTGAAAGATGAAAAACCCTTGGCAATATAATCCTCCCCAAAACCAAGACGGTGATAAAAGTTATTATCATAATCCATAGGGATAGTTTGGTAGTGTCTAACATTCATGTGTCCATTCATATCACACATGTCATCAGACACGACCACAGAAGCCCCTTCGATTGGAAATAATTCTTTCATAGTGTTAATACTTTAGTTACGAATGTTATATGAGACTAACGCAAGTAATGCTCGCCGAGCCCTTACGCTACTTCGTTTTGAGGGAAGCCGAATCAGAGAGTACTATGACCGCATTGCGCACAAGCTATTTTTTAATTTGCCGAATTTTTTCACTGCCAATATCTTTTTGTATTCTAACTACACATTGTGTGACGAAAAACTAAATTATTTCTTGGATTTCGCGATCACAAAATGTTCGAGTTGTAATAATTGGTTTTCAGGTATGGTTCTCCCAACAGGGGCGAAATACTGAGAGTTGAGGTCCTTCAAAGTTACGCTTTCTACTATTGAATAACCGTATTGCCAAAGAACGCTTTCCATTTCTTCAGCTGTGTAGAATGACATCCAAGGTTCACCTACTTTCTCCGACCCATATGTAATTAACCTAGCTCTTTTCTCAGCGCTTGGATAACCCGCCCCAAAGCAAGCTTCAGGGACTTTGTTGAGAAGCTCATTGGCATAAGAAACAAAAACAATTGAATTGGTTTTTTGAGCAAGTGTGGCCACATCTTTGATTGTTGATCTGAAAGCTTCTTTAGTGATGTACTGCGAGACACCCTCAAGAGTAAAGACGGTGGATTTGCTTTGATCGAAACCCGCATCTAGAAGTTGCTCACTTATCGACTGGTCAGTGAAATCAATTGCCACGTAAGTGATATTTTCTGCATTAGGTAGCTCCTCGGGAAGTTTAGACCGCTTTCTAGCCTGAACTTCAGACTGATCCACTTCAAAAATTCTTAGAGAAGATGGAAGTTCAAGCCGATGAGCTCGGCAGTCATATCCTGCTCCCAAAATGACATATTGCTCAAATTCGCTCGCAGCATTTTTTTCAATTAGATCATCTATAAAGCGTGTCCGTGAAATTAGATGCTCGTGGAAGCCGGGTACAAGTTTTTGAGCCAACCAGACGTTGAGTTTATGTCCAAGAAATTTAATAAGGCTAGCACCTAACACAAACCTATCAGCGTAAGGGTCGTTTATGACACGTTCATTTGGTTTGGCTAGACTTTCTATCAAACGCTGCTTGGCTACTCCCTGAGCAGTACCGTCTTTTCTGAAAATTATTCCGTTCATCGCTGATCTCATTCCCATCAGTTAGTAATGTGCCTAAAATGAGGGATTCTCAAAGTGAGTAAACTGACATTGCTTTTATTTTGACTACCCGCTTTGAAAGACAATAAATGTATGCTTAGTTTCTAAATATTGTGTTTGCGCTTTTTAAGTTTTTATATTGCGCTAATGCACCTACTACGAGCCAAAAAACGACAGCGAATTGGCTGGTTGAATAGTCTGTTGTTTGCTGAGAAGTGTGTCGTAAGTGTGTGGTTGAAAAACCCAGTGTTGATAAGGGTTTCAGCCAACACCGCTACTCCCACTCAATAGTGGCATGCGTTGAGAGTGTTGCTACACAAGGCTTTGCGAGGAGCAAAACAGCGTTTACAAGTCGTTTACAACTATTGCTTTCCAACTGCCCACCTCAAACTTTCGTACTTTCCACATAAATTCAGTAACTTAACGGCACATCGACTTGTAAGGTTTACAACTCGTTCTTCGGGTTTTCATGCCATGAAAAGCAAAAGGGTTATTCGTTGATGAATCACGACAACAGTCCATAGTGAGCATTTCGGTTTACGATTTTTTCTCAATACCAACCATTGCATTGAATAGATGCAACCTGTCCTGTTCTTGCATATTTTTCTTCACTGAATTGAAGTCTTGCAATTCTCTATTTTGACTCAACTTGCTCTTTGCAACGACTGACTTAACATCAAATTGAAATGCAACGATCGAATCCAGCATTTGCTCCATAAAGTCTTTCGGCGCATCTGACATTTTCCACTCTGCATCCCCAAAATGTAATCTCTCATATAGTTTTGTTAAAGAGCCCACTACTCGGAGTTTCGATTTATTTGAGTAAGCGAAAGATAACCTTCCTTCCACATGCACAACTTGATAATTCCAAGTTGGAACATGACGATGAGTTTCAGCCTTTGTTGGATACCAATTAGGAGATACGTAGGAGTTCTCTGAAGAAAAGATAGCAAGCGCATCTGCTCCGTTAGGAAAGATATTGTGGAGTTGGTTTGCTTTAGCGATATGCCCCAAGTAGGCACTTGGACTGTGACGAAATAGTGGAATATGGTTAGCAATCAAGTCGCCATCATTGTTGCAGACAAGTACTGCTAACGGAAAGTTCTCAATAATTTTAAGAATTTCCGTCTCTCTCACTTCTTCAAATTGCGGTGGTATATACATATATTTGCGCTAATTTTGATATGTACCTACGATTTTCAGTAGCGGCACGTGTTTACAAGTTTGTTTACAAAAACCGCTCAAAAATGGGTGTTTTCAAGTAGTTTACACGTGATATAAGTCAATAAATATGCGGCTTACAGCCCATATCACTACTCCCACTCAATAGTGGCAGGTGGCTTACTGGAGATATCATAGGCAACACGCGACACCTCCGGAATTTCATTCATGATACGGTTCGAAACGAGTTCCAGCAGTTCCGGATCGAGCCTTGCCCAACGGGCCGTCATGAAGTCGATGGTTTCCACCGCTCGCAGGCTGACCACATAGGCATAGCGACGGGCATCGCCAACCACGCCGACGGATCTCACCGGAAGAAATACCGTGAAGGCCTGACTCACCTCGTGATATTTCCCGGCGCGGTGCAGCTCCTCAATGAAAATCGCATCCGCCTGTCTAAGAATATCGCAGTATTCCTTGCGCACCTCACCCAGCACTCTTACGCCGAGACCGGGGCCCGGAAACGGGTGACGATAAACCATATCGTAAGGCAGACCCAGTTCCAAACCGATTTGCCGGACCTCATCTTTGAACAATTCACGAAGTGGCTCAACCAGCTCCATGGCCATGTCGTCCGGCAAACCACCCACGTTGTGGTGAGACTTGATGACATGAGCCTTACCGGTCTTTGAACCGGCAGATTCAATTACGTCAGGATAAATAGTTCCCTGAGCCAGCCATTTTACTTCCCCCAGTTTCGTTGCCTCTTCATCAAAGACCTCAATGAAGGTATTGCCAATGATCTTGCGCTTGGTTTCAGGATCCTTGACACCAGCAAGCTTGCCAGTAAACTTCTCCTCAGCATCTGCGCGGATCACCCGGATGCCCATATTCTCGGCAAAAGTCGCCATCACCTGATCGCCTTCATTTAGGCGCAGCAGGCCGTTGTCGACGAACACGCAGATTAACTGTTCGCCAATTGCCCGTTGCAGCAACGCGGCCACAACCGAAGAGTCCACACCCCCTGAAAGCCCCAACAGTACCCGGTCCTTGCCGACCCTCTCCTGCACCGTCGCAATGGCATCCTCAATGATGCTGGCAGCGGTCCACAACCTCTCGCAGCCGCAAATGTCGAGGACAAACCTCTCAATGATGCACATTCCCTGTAGCGTATGCGTGACTTCCGGATGGAACTGGAGCCCGAAAAACGGCTTCTCGCGATGGCGCATGGCAGCAATGGGCGCGCTGTCGGTTGCCGCTACAATCTCAAAATCCGGAGGCACCGCGGTTACTTTATCTCCATGGCTCATCCAGACATCCAACTGAGAGACTCCACTGTCCAGGCGACGATCTTCAATATCGTCCAGCAGGGCACTGCCAGAGACGATGTTAACCTGCGCAAAGCCAAATTCGGATTTATCGGAGGCCTCAACCCTGCCGCCAAATTCCTCGGCCATGGTCTGCATGCCGTAACAGATGCCGAGTATCGGCAAGCCGGCCTCAAAGAGAAACGCTGGCGGTCTCGGAGACACTTCGGTATTCGCAGATTCAGGACTGCCGGAAAAAACAATCCCCTGGGGCGCGAAGGCGGCAAAGTCGTCCTCTGAGACATCGTAGTCCCAGATTTCACAGTACACACCCGCGTCACGAATTCTGCGGGCGATAAGCTGCGTATATTGCGACCCGAAGTCGAGAATCAGAATCTTTTGGCTGTGAATGTTGGTGCTAGCCATCAGTAAGAGAGAGCCCCCGGCGTGGATTGGAAAATTTGGTGTGTTGTCCCCGGCTGACCGCCATCCGCCCGTCGGTACGGGCCTAACTGTTTACGCCATCACTGGCTGAAAGCTTCGGACCTTGAAGTTTAGGATACTCGGTAGTTCGGCGCTTCTTTGGTAATAGACACATCGTGCACGTGGGACTCTGACATGCCGGCACCGGTGATCTTTACAAACTGAGACTTCGTTCGCATTTGCTCGATGTTCGCACAACCGGTGTAGCCCATGCTCGACCGAAGCCCTCCCATCAACTGATGCACAATGGCTGCCATCGGGCCTTTGTAGGGAACCCTTCCCTCAATCCCTTCCGGCACCAGTTTTTCCTGGCCGGCCTTGCCATCCTGAAAGTAGCGATCACTTGACCCCTGAGAGTGGGACATGGCGCCAAGACTTCCCATACCGCGATAGGACTTGTAGCTGCGTCCCTGGTAAAGCTCCACTTCGCCCGGGGCTTCCTCTGAACCGGCCAGCAGGCTGCCTACCATCACAACATTGGCGCCGGCAGCAATCACTTTGGCGATATCGCCTGAGTAACGGATGCCCCCGTCTGAAATCACACAGACATTGGTGTCCTTAAGGGCGTCCACCACATTGGCTACAGCGGAGATCTGCGGAACACCAACGCCGGTCACAATGCGAGTTGTGCAGATCGAACCCGGCCCGATGCCGACCTTGACCGCATCAGCGCCCGCCGCAGCCAGTTCAAGGGCAGCCTGCGCGGTTCCGATATTGCCACCGACTACTGACACCTCGCCATGTCGTTTCTTGATACTCGCCACCTTGTCAATCACACCCTGGTGGTGTCCGTGGGCCGTATCCACGATAACCACATCGACGCCCGCTTCAACCAGCGCCGCCACTCTGTCATCGGTGTCCGCAGAGGTGCCGACAGCTGCGGCCGATCTCAGCTGGCCCTGTTCATCTTTGCAGGCATTGGGAAAATCTTCCGATTTGCGAATGTCTTTCAGGGTGATTAGTCCCTTGAGCTCAAAGGCATCATTCACCACGAGGATTTTTTCGATCCGATGTCGGTGGAGCAGCGCTTTTACTTCAGCAAGATTAAAGTCTTCCTTCACGGTAACCAGACGGTCTTTCGGCGTCATGATCGTATCTATTGCCGCATCCAGATTGGACTCGAAGCGCACGTCTCGACTGGTGACGATCCCCGCCAGCCCTGAACCATTCATGACCGGCATACCGGAGATGTTGTTTTCCTTCATCACCGCCACCAGATCTTGCACAGTCGACTGCGCGGAAATCGTGATCGGGTCCTTCACAACCCCGCTTTCATATTTCTTCACCGCGCGCACTTCACGCGCCTGCTGCTCAATGGTCATGCTCTTGTGAATGACACCCAGACCGCCTTCTTGCGCCATGGCAATAGCCAGACGCGCTTCCGTTACCGTATCCATTGCTGCGGAAATCAGCGGGATATTCAGCGAGATTGCTTCAGTGATTCGGGACTGCAGATTGACTGTGCGAGGAAGCACGGTGGAGTGCGCGGGCAGGAGCAGGACATCATCGAATGTTAAAGCTTCTTCAGCAATTCGTAACATAGGATTTCATCCGTCCGCAAAAGCAGAAGTATACAGATGGGAGGATCTGTTGTATAGATTGACCAGCTTGAGGATGGCTCTGACCGGTCTAGTGACCGCTGTTTTCGAGGCTGGCCGGTGACCCGGCAAACCGCGACCTTCGATAGAGAAACTGGCCCACAGGGATGGTGACGAATAGACTGAAGTACAGATAACCGGCACCAGCAACAACCACTTCGTCGGACACCAGTGCGACTACTAGCGACAGCACGGCAGTGGCAATCACCAGGCTCCAGGCCAGCGTAATTTTGTGGCAGGAGTCACGCTCATACGCCGTGATGTGCAGCTTCTTCCCGTGACGGAGCGCATTCTGATAAAAGGCGATAATAGGCGAGCCCAGAGAAATAAGCCCAACAGCGACATAGACAAACAGGCCTGCCATCGCACCATTTGCCCAGCCGGTATCGTCAAACAATCCGTTATCAAACAAGTGAATACCATACTTAAGCGAAATATAGAGCACGGTAGCCTGCATCATCAGCTTGATAGGGTAGACAAACACCAGCATCAGAATCACCAGCGCCAGACTCAGATACATATTGATCGAATCCTGCAATCCGAAAGTGCGGCTCCATTCATGTGCCAGCCTAACCGCAACGATGATCAGCGCGCTGAAGACTAACCCAGGAATGGCTCTGGAGAGCTCAAACAGTTCTGGAGGGCTTTTCGGAATCTCGCCTATGCTGATAACCAACATGGAAAGAGCAAACGCGAAGGCCGCGTCGACGAAGGTTTCGATGCGAGTCATGTTGTCCCCGCGAATAATCCGGCCTTCCTCGCGATGGCAGCTGTCAATAAATTCTCGACTAAGTGGCTTCATGACTGGCCGCATCCCACTCCCGGTTATAGAATCTGAATGTAAGTGCCACGGGCAGGCGCTACAGGATTAACACTGCCGGGACGCCCTGACTTTCGGAGTGTGCCGGCGACCACACAGAATAAAAAGCCTGAAGGACAGGAACCGATGAGCGAAGACGTACGACCCGACACGATCAGATGGCTTATGCGAGAGCCGCTCGCGCATTTTTTCCTGATGGCCCTGATCATTTTTGCCGTCTATGGGCTAAACAACCGAACCCAGACCGTACTGCTGGAACTGGACCAGGCCGACATAGATGGACGTCTGTTCATGCAGGAGATGGCGACCGGCCAGGCCCTCAGCGAGGAGCAGCGGGAATACTTCACCGCCGCTTTTGTCGAGGAGCAGATTCTGGTTCAGGAAGCCCTGAAAATGGGCCTGGATGATGATGCTCGGATTCACGACATCCTTGCCCAGAAAATGCGCCATGTTCTGAGCGGCGATATCATTCAGCCCAGTGACGCAGAGCTGGAGGCTTTTTATCAGGACAATCTTGAACGCTATCGGACTCTGCCGACGCTGAACACTGACGAAATTGTATTCAACAGCCGTGAGACGCTGCCCGCAGAATTGCTGGCACAACTCTCCGCCGGCGCGGAGGCGGAATCCCTGCTGTCACGGTCACCCGGAAACCTCGACCCTCTTCCGAATGTCAACCGGCTTGATCTGTCCAACATCTTTGATCAGGCTTTCGCCGCGCAGGTCTTCAGTGCCGACATGGGTCCATGGCAGGGCCCGTTCCTCAGTAATCGCGGTCAGCACTGGCTTCAGGTCAAATCCAGAACCGAGTCAGTGTTGCCATCACTGGCCGAGATTCGCGACCGCGTCAGGCTGGAATGGATTGCCATGGAAGAAGACCAGCGTCTGCAGGCGGAAATAGAGCGACTCTGGGAGCAATACACTGTCCGCATACTCAACGGCGATTCAGCCCACTAGCCGGACCTGTGACCTGCCGGGAATCTCCATCTCAATGAAATTACTCCACCGCCTCATGCTCTGCTCCCTGCTCATCCCGGCCTCCGCGCATGGGCACGACGTCGATGTCACCGGTGTCGCAAGGATCTTTCTCGATGAACAGGGTCCGGGCAACTACAGCCTGTCTGTGGTCGATCAGCAGGTTCCTTCTCTGTTCAATATCGAGCGGATTCTCCCCGAACGCTGCGAGGGTCTGACGCCCGGTAATTTTGCCTACCGGTTTCAGTGCAGCCCCGCACTAAACATTGCCGACAGCCTGAATTTTCCGTGGTCGCTTCAGGGCGTCGTCGCTATCGCGCACTGGGCTGACGGAGAAGATGTTTCCGGTTATTTTCCGGGGGCTGGCGCCACCATTACGGTTCCGATGAGCGATCTTAAAGCCGGCGCAGGGTCGCTCGGAAGCCTCGCCTACCGCTATCTGTTACTGGGGGCCGATCACATCCTGTTTGGCATTGATCACTTGCTGTTCGTCCTCGGACTGCTCTTACTCTTGAGCGGATTCTGGAAGCTGCTGAAGACCATCACGGCGTTTACTGTCGCCCACAGCATCACGCTAGCCTGTGCTGTACTCGGCATTTTCCCGGTACCGGGACCGCCGATCGAAGTGCTGATCGCGCTGTCGATCCTCATGTTGGCGCGGGAAGTCGTAATGAGCCAGCGCGGCCAGATGACTCTGGTGCACCGAAAGCCCTGGATTGTTGCCTTTGTGTTCGGCCTGTTTCACGGATTTGGATTTGCCGGTGCGCTCGGCACGCTCGGATTGAGCGATTCCGACATCCCGCTCGCCCTGCTGTTCTTCAACCTGGGCGTTGAAGGGGGGCAGGTTATCTTTATTTGCACCATGGTTCTAGTGAACTGGATCTTCAGAAAAATCTCATCCGACAGTCTGGGCAGCATCCATCGGGGTCTGGCCTATGGACTTGGCGGCATCGCGTGCTTTTGGTTTCTAGAGCGGCTGCCTGCACTGTTTGTGGCGGCTTAGACTGACGGCGCAGGGTGGCAACATAGAGTGACAGCAAACAGTGGCGATATAGATTGGCAGCTGAGTACCGGGCGTCCTGTTATTTCTGATAGGCCTGATGACAGCTCTCACAGGGCGGGTACAGCGCATCATTGCCCATCTGTGACAGCGCATTTTCATCGCGCTTATCTACCGCCACCAGCACTTGTCGGGCCGCAGCCAGCAGCTGCTGATTATAGCGCTGCCATTCGGCCTCGCCGGCGATCTCTGCCTCGCCTTCGCCCGTTCCACCCAACATCAGCAGATTGGCTGCGCCGATCACCGCCGTCGCAGCATGGCCCACTTCCTGCCACTGCGATTCGGTTTCCAACTGGTAAGCTCCCCAGATAGTGTTGGTCGCCGGCGTCACGATGCTGTTCATAACCTCCTTGACGGACAACTCTGGCGCCAGCTCATCCGCCAAACCCGCGGAAACCGACATTAAGATGGCGATCGAACCTGCAAAGCGACAAGCTGTCATGACACGGTCCTCTGATTATTGGCGATTACTGACAATTATTGGCCCACCGGCCCGAATTCTGTCTGCAGCTCCTGCCGCCTTGCTCCGGCCAGGATACCGGGAAGCGCATAGTTTCCCTCATGGCAGGCGTACTCGTAAATCTGATCCTCAACGGCATTCATCGGCAGTTCACCGCTCCAGGGTCGAGAATAAACCGCAGGATCATCGATCGTGAATCGATAGAGCAGCGTGTTTTCATCAAGGCGGGAAAATCTTTCAGTGATTCTGGCATCCGCAGACAAATAGAAAAAATGACGAAGGGCGCCCCGGAAACCCTCCTGTGCGTGAAAGTTGGTCGTTTCGACAACCAGACTATCACCTTCGTAGTATCCGATAGAGTCCCCCAGCCATTTGTGCATTTCGTCATGCTGGCTGTCTTTCAGGCGAATAATTCGCGCATCATGATTCATCTCAACAAGAATCATCACGTAGTCATCAGTCTGAACAATCTGGCTGTGGTTGTTGTAAAGAACCGGCAGCATCGGTGGCCCACCGGATGATCCGAAACCGACCAGGCAGCGCTCACCCATGGGCCGAACTTCCGGGCCATCGAAGGCGCCCTGAGCGCGCATACTGCCAAAAATACGCCGCTGAGCCCCTTCGGCCCACGGCAGGCGCCCGTCTTCTGGCTCAACGATGATCGAGGTTCTGATCCCGCCTTCAATCACGGCCATTCTTTCACCCGGATCCATCCAGAACGTGTTGTAGCCTCCGACCTGAGCCTCGGCCCCGCCCACATTGCTGACAAGATCATCAAGATAGCTGGCTCCGGTTTCACCGACGGCAGCCGCCTGTTCGGCGCTGATCACCAGTTCACCGCCGAACTGCTCACCCCGTTCCAGCATCGTCACCGTGGCAATACTGTACACGCCCTGTAAGTCAGGTATCTCACCTAAGCCACGGCTCTCGCCTTGCTGAGAATACGCGGTGCCGAAGGCAAGGCTCAGACTGACCAACAGACACCCACTCGCTGCTTTTGCTTTCCTCAAGGCTGACACCGCTTTCTCCCAAATTTTTTGCTAGAAAAGACAGAACCCTATGGTAGCACGACAGAGCGGCCAGCAACTAAACTCGGGGTTTACCCCGGATTCCACTCAAACTGCCGCCGGATTCTGCGAGCCGTCACATCCGCCCGTATCAGTGATAAACATTTGAGGCGAAATTTGCTTTAATCGCGCACTCGCACCACAGCATGGTAAGTGTATGCCTCAAGCCCTACTCTCTCTGGCCCTGCTCTTCGTCAGTGTCCAGCTCTTTGCGGCTGAAGCAGCCGGCACGCGCTCCCTGATTGAAAGCGCGCTTCAGGGCAGCATCAGAGAGCCATCAGAGATTACCAGAGATAGCAATCGTAAGCCTGCGCAAGCGCTAAGTTTCTTCGGCCTCGACAGCGGCATGAAAGTGCTGGAGCTTTCCCCGGCAAGCGGGTACTGGTCGAAGATCCTCGGGCCGGTTCTGTGCAGTGAAGACGGGCAGCTGGTGTTCGCCGTAGGTCTCAGTGAAACCTTCAAAATTGAGGTCATGGCACTGCCGGGCCTGGAATGTACTTCGACCATCAACGAAGAGCTCACCCTGCTTAATGTGCCTGAATTCAGCTTTGCTGAAGCAGACTTCGATCTGATCCTGACCTTCTGGAATTTACACAATCTCAATGAAGAGCGGCGGAATCACCTGAACCGGGCTGTTTTTGAGGCGCTGAAATCCGGTGGAGTCTACGGGATTGTTGATCACACCCGTCGTCATATGCAGCCGGATAATCGCGCCATAGGGCGCCGCCTCGATCCGGTGCTTGTCATTAAGGAACTGACCGAGCTCGGCTTTAAATTCGAAGATTACAGCCAGCTCCATTACCATCCTGAAGACGATCTCGCGCAGGAAGTCGGCACTCCCGGCATCCGGGGCAACACCGACCGATTCACCCTCAAATTTCGAAAACCCTAGGCAGCGGCTCTGCAGAGGCAGCGCTTCTCAATTCTGATACAGGCCTCCGAGATTCCCATGCATCCCTGCGTCAGAAAACTGCACAGAGCCAACGAATACTAATTCAAGGAAGGTTGTTACATCATCGAAGTGTCCAATACGAATCAGGACAGTGCGGTCTCAATCGCCCATGCCAGGGTACTGGCAGGTCAGCAGACAGCATGGCACTGGCTGACCGATACCTATGAACGCTACGTCATTCTCAGCGGCCAGGGGCTTGTCGAGGTTGGCGATGCCGCTGCCGTTGCAGTGAACGCAGGTGACGTCGTACTAATCCCGCCCGGCACCAAACAGCGTATTACCAATACCGCCGAGAGTGATCTAGAACTGATGGCCATCTGCAGTCCCGGTTCAGTCTCGAGAATTACCACAGCGGCTGATCAGTGAGATATATGACGCCACCGACCCTCAGAATCTTTCTTCTCACCGGACTGTTTTTGTGGCTGCCAGCCACGAACGGCTGGACCCAGTCGGCCACTTTTTCCCTGACAACCGGTCAGGGCTCAACGCTTGAGATCTTCAGCCAGCTCGATCCGCTGGCAATCAATACCATTCACAGTTGGGAGCTCGTGCTTTACACCGCCGATGGCGCCCCTTTGAATGGGGCGCAGATGTCAGTCGTTGGCGGCATGCCTGATCATGACCACGGTTTACCGACCTCGCCTGTCGTCACCGGAGAGATCGCCCCCGGCCGCTACCTGCTGGAGGGCGTAAGGTTTCACATGCCGGGTCGCTGGCTGCTGACATTCGACGTCACCAGCGCTCAGGGCCGAGAATCAGCGACTCTGGAATTCCAGCTATGACACGTATCCTGATCGCGGGATGTACTCTGACAGCGGTGGTGGGATTATTGGCCTGGGGACTGTTTCCTGATCCCCTGCCCGCCGAATGGACGCCGGCGCAGCGCGCACTCATCCAGTCTCTGTCTCTTTCCCGGCTTCCGGCAACTCCGGGTGATCCGAGTAACGCGGTGGCAGAGAGCGAGCTTGCTGCCCGGCTCGGCCACCGTCTGTATTTTGACCAGCGCCTCAGCGGCAATGGCGAAGTCGCCTGCGCGAACTGCCATCAGCCACAAAACTACTTCACCGATGACCGGACTCTCGCAGTGGGCACCAAAACGGGCTTCAGACATACGCCTTCCCTCGTCGGGCTCGCCTACAGCCCCTGGTTTTACTGGGACGGCCGGAAAGATTCACAGTGGGCCCAGGCCCTCGCCCCGATCGAAGCCGGTCATGAACACAATCTGGATCGACTGCAGGTAGTACGCCTGATCGCCGAGGATCCGCTTTATAAATCGCAATACGAAGCACTCTTTCGGCCACTGCCCGCATTGCAGGCCGCGCCCCGCGCGGCCTCGCCGATTGGCGACGAGCTGCTCCGGAGGAACTGGGAATCTCTCGGGACAGATCTGCAGCTGGACATCAACCGGGTTTTTGCCAACATCGGCAAGACACTCGCGGCTTACCAGCGCAAGATCAAACCGGGGCGCAGTCGTTTTGACGACTATGCTGACAGCTTGACTGAAAGCCCTGCCGTAATACCGGGGAGCCTGCTCAGCAAAGACGAGCTGGCAGGCCTTGCGCTGTTCATTGACCAGGCCCAATGCGTCAGCTGTCACAACGGCCCGCTATTGACCAATTTCGAATTTCACAATACCGGCGTGCTTGCCATTGCGAGACAGCTGCCCTCTATGGGAAGGTATGATGGCATCAGACTCGCGCGTCAGGATGAGTTTAATTGTCTGGGGCAATACAGCGATGCTGAGCCGGTTCAGTGCACTGAGCTCAGGTTTGCCAAAGATGACAATGAATTGGTCGGCGCGCACAAGACACCAACGCTGAGGAACATCACCGAAACGGCACCCTACATGCACGGCGGTCAGATCGCCGATCTGCAAGCGGTCTTGGAACATTACAACGAGGCTCCCACTTCCATGCTCAGCCACAATGAGGCGAAACCTCTGGCCTTGCGGCCAGTGCATCTCAGACAGCTGGAAGCCTTTATGACAACCCTGACTGCGCCTTTGCAGACCGAGCAAAAATGGCTGAACCCGCCGGACGGATAGAGTCAACCAAGGTACCCATGCTGGGCCAACTGCACCAGAATGCCGTCCGGATCATTGAAATACAGTTGATCCCCGCCACTGGTCCGATTGGCCGGGTCCCTGTTGATATTGGCCTGGACGCCGTGATCCGACAGTCTTTCAGCCAGTAGATCCGGATTGTAATTTTCCACGCCGACACAAAGATGATGCATACGCCCGGGATCCCCGAGCTCATACAGGCCAAGAAAACTCTCCGACCCCAGCCCCATATTCAAGCCCCCGTTGGCTGGCCGGCTGATGATTTCCAGCCCCAGAACCCGGCTGTAGAAATCCGCGGAGCGATGCACGTCACTGACCGACAGAGAAACATGGTTCATTGAACGCCCCACCGCAGCGGGCGCTTGCGCGTGAGCTGGAGTCATCGAAACGCCGACTGCGGAAGCGACCAGTGCGCCCAGCAATTGGCGTCTGGACAGTTGCTTGCTTTCATATTGTTCAAGCAAGGCATCGAAATGCTCATGCCGGCATTCGGCTTCTGCCTTAGGCTGATTCTGGTCATGCGGGATCTTTAAGTTACTCATCACTGCACCTGGTAAAAATCTTGAGTAGAATGACCCTAGCAAATCTGAACAGGCGTCTCAATTCTCGGCGCGGGCTCGCCCATCATGTCGAGCAACGCAGCATTCTGAATTGGACTCTGAGTCTGTAATTTCGAAGGGACTGCCGGAAGACGAAAAACCTCGGCAACAATCGCTCTGACAGGGCTCACTGCTTCAGCAGACTGACAGGAAACGGTATGAACCTATCCTACAAAATCCTTATCGGCCTGTTTGCCGGTTGCCTGTTCGGGCTGTTCATCGCCCAGAACGATTCGCAGTGGCTGAACGGGCTGCCAGCGATGATTGCCCCGCTTGGCAGCCTTTGGGTCAATGCCATTCGTATGACCATTGTTCCCCTGCTGATGTCCTTAG
>CACBCS010000026.1 GCA_902537815.1 uncultured Pseudohongiella sp.
CCGCTTGCGGCGAAAGATCCAAAGCGCAGCGAGCGTCGCGAATTCAAAATAACTGAGAGAAACTTCTCCTCGGATGGCATCAATCTCGCTGAAGGCTTCGCAGATGAGATCCTCATCACAAGGTAATCCTTGCAGGCGAATACGCTCATTGAAGCAGTGGAGGTGTGGTGAGGTATAGGCACCCACTGAAATATCAGCATGACAGAGAAGGCTCTCCATCACAGAAACGACGGAGCCTTTGCCATTGGTACCCGCGACGGTTATCACCTTAGAGGGTCTTGACAGGGACATAGCGTGCGCGATGCACTGAACCCTTCCGAGTCCCAGCTCAATCTCGCGGGGATGAACCCGTGAAATATGAGTTAGCCATTCTTGAAGATTCGACGGCACCGACTGACGCTGGGCTCTTAACTATCGGAGAATCGGTAATACATCAACTTCTCCAACAGTGCGGCAATCTGGCTTCGGAGCTCTTTTCGGTGCACAATCATATCTATGGCACCGTGCTCCAACAGGAACTCTGCGCGCTGAAACCCCTCTGGCAACTTGACCCTGACGGTCTGGCGTATAACGTCCGGTCCTGTGAAGCCAACCAGTGCGTTCGGCTCAGCGATATTTACATCACCCAACATTGCCAGAGACGCCGACACACCTCCGTAGACCGGATCAACCAGCACGGAAATATAAGGCAAACTCTGCTCCCGCATTCTTTCAATGGCTGCGGAAGTTTTGGCCATTTGCATCAGAGAAACGAGCGCTTCCTGCATCCTGGCGCCACCGCTGGTCGAGAAGCAGACAAGCGGTTGCCTACTGGCAAGACAGGTATTCACAGCCTGAACGAATTTCTCCCCTACAACAGCGCCCATTGACCCCCCGATAAATCCGAACTCAAAGGCCGCAACCACTACTGGAACGTTGTTGACTGTACCCTGCACGACAACAAGCGCGTCCTTCTCCCCGGTCCCCTTTTGCGCCGAGTTGAGCCGATCCTTGTAACGTTTGAGATCCTTGAATTTTAACAAATCAACGGGCTCAAGATCGCCAGTAAGTTCCTGTTGACCCTCCTCATCGAGAAACAACTCGATTCTGCGACGGGCCGTGATACGCATGTGGTGATCGCATTTAGGGCAGACTTCATGATTTTCTGCCAAAGACTTCTGGTAGAGCATGGCATCGCAGCGAGGGCACTTCTTCCAGAGACCCTCTGGTACTGTTGACTTTTTGCTCTCACCGTCTGAGATAGAAATCGAAGGCAATATTTTATCGATCCAGCTCAATGCACTACCTCACTCACAACTGTTTTCTCATAAGCACACTCATCTTTAGAGTGAGTCTATCGCGCTGCGCGCCTCGCCAATGACAGCGCAACACTGCGGCAGCTCAGGCTTTTCCAGATCCCCGCCCGACAGTTGGGCAATCTGCTCCACCAGCGCGCTCCCGATAATGATTCCGTCTGAAACTGAAGCCATGGCAAGGGCACTCTCATTATCCTTGATACCAAAACCGACCACCACAGGCAGGTCAGTCAGCTGACGCATCGACTCGATGCTTTCCCTTATTGCCTCATGATCAGTAATCGCGGCGCCAGTGACCCCCTTGAGTGACACGTAATATAAGTAGCCCGTGCAGGCCTCAGCTATGTCTTTTGCGCGATCAGCCGACGTTGTCGGCGCAACAAGATAGATCGTATCGATGTCAGCGTCAGCGAGCCTGCGATGCAGCTCCGTGGATTCCGCCGGCGGCATATCCACCACCAGGACCCCGTCCACCCCGGCAGCAGCAGCGCTGGCAGCAAAGTTTTCGTATCCCATGATTTCAATCGGATTGAGATATCCCATCAGCACGATGCCCGTTTCCGTATCGCCCTGACGAAACTGAACAACCAGAGCCAGCGTGTCACGCAATGTGGTGCCACCATCGAGCGCCCGCTCAACGCCTCGCTGGATCACCGGTCCATCTGAAGCAGGGTCGCTGAACGGGATACCTAATTCAATAATGTCTGCGCCCTGCTGAACCAGCTCCTGCATAAGTGCCAGAGTAGTCGGCAAATCCGGGTCGCCCGCCACTAAATAGGGGATAAGCAGCTTCTTTTCCTGCTGAATGCGCTTGCTCGCTATTGCTGAAATTCGACTCATGACCAGCGAGAAAGCCCTACAGCTTCATCCCCTCCAGTCGCGCCACCGTCTCTATGTCTTTGTCCCCCCGACCCGAAAGGTTGATCACGATCGTCTGATCGGCGTCCATACTGCGGGCGAGATCCATCGCGTAGGCGACAGCATGACTTGTTTCAAGAGCAGGGATGATTCCCTCAAGCCGAGTGAGTTTATGAAAAGCATCCATCGCTTCGCTGTCGGTCGCTGCCACATAGTTTACTCTTTTAAGGTCTTTCAGCCAGGCGTGCTCCGGGCCGACTCCGGGATAATCCAGGCCTGCAGAGACAGAGTGCGTTTCCTGTATCTGACCGCCCCCATCCGTCATCAGGTAGGTACGATTGCCGTGCAGGACACCCGGAGTGCCGGCGCTCAGTGGCGCAGCATGCGCGCCAGTCTCTAAGCCTTTCCCTCCTGCCTCGACGCCGAACATAGCGACCTGCTTGTCTTCCAGAAAAGGGTGAAAGAGTCCAATCGCGTTGCTACCACCCCCAACACACGCCACCAGCGCGTCGGGCAGCTTCCCGAACGTCTCGAGAGATTGTTGTTTAGTTTCTCTTCCTATAATGCACTGAAAGTCCCTAACCAACTGCGGGTACGGGTGAGGTCCGGCGACAGTCCCGATGATATAGTAGGTATTATCTACATTGGTGGCCCAATCCCTGAGCGCTTCGTTCATCGCATCTTTAAGCGTACGAGAGCCCGATTCCACGGAAACGACATTTGCTCCGAGAAGCTTCATTCTGTACACGTTAGGAGCCTGCCGGATGATGTCCTCAGCCCCCATATAAACATGACATTCCAGACCAAGCCGCGCGGCTACCGTTGCGCTAGCAACACCGTGTTGCCCAGCGCCGGTTTCAGCAATGATCCGGCTTTTTCCCATGTGTTTGGCTAGCAACGCTTGCCCGATTGTGTTGTTCACTTTATGGGCACCGGTGTGGTTTAGATCCTCACGCTTCAGGTAAATTCGGGCACCACCCGCCGCTTCTGTCAAGCGCTCAGCAAAGTAAAGCGGAGACGGCCTCCCGACGTAATGCCGTAGCTCATCATCGTACTCTGACCAGAAATCCTGGTTACCCGAAAGGTCCTGATAGACCAGAGCGAGCTCTTCAACTGCCGCAATCAACGTTTCTCCGACGAACACACCACCATAGGGCCCAAAATGACCACTGGCATCCGGACCGCTGAATCCTACAGAACCTACCTCAATTCCAGCTGGGGCTTCAGACACGATTTACTCCATTAAAAAAAAATTTGAGTTTACTTACACTTTTGATACCGGGTGATTCTTCGACGCCGGAACTGACATCGACACCGGCAGGTGAGGCAATGCGAATTGCTTCTCCCACATTGTTGCCATCCAAGCCTCCCGCAAGCACAACGGGCTGATCAAGGCCTGTCACCACTCTCGCGGCTTGGGCCCAGTCCATTGTTTTGCCGGTACCTCCCGGAACATTCGGGACGTAGGTGTCGAGCAATACGCGGTCGGCACTGCCGTACGCTCTAGCGGACTCCAGCGCAGCAGCTGCGTCCCTTACCCGTAGCGCCTTCATATAGGGGACTCGAAATGACGTGCAAAACGCCTCATCTTCCTCGCCGTGAAACTGAAGATAATCGATGACCCCTGAGCCTAATACGCGATTCACCAGCCCGGCGGATGGATTTACGAACAGAGCTACCCGCTTGGTTTGATTGGAAACATGAGCGAAAACAGCACCGATGCGATCCGTCGGCACATACCGTGGACTGGGCTCATAACACACTACTCCGAGCGCGCAAGCGCCAAGCTCTTCGGCGATTTGCGCATCTTCAGATCGAGTTATCCCACAGATTTTGGTCCAGACTTCAGACAAAGGTAATACAACTACGCCTAAAGCGTCTATGTTACCAAATTCGGGTTGTCGCGACTATTCGTAGCCTGCAAGAAGGAGCGGGAATCTTGGTTTGTTACCTGGCAGCGCACTTTCATCATAGCCGACCTCGACCAGATAAAGGCCATCAGGTGGCGCAGTCACTCCCGCCTTCCTTCTGTCTTTTGACTCAAGCACTTCCGCGATCCAAGCTTCTCTTTGCTTGCCTTTTCCGACATCGATCAGCGATCCACTGATATTCCGAACCATATGCTGCAAAAAAGCGTTTGCGCGAATTTCAATCACAGTGACTCCAAACCAATCAACCACCGATATAGCGTATATATTTCGATTAGCGCTGGCAGATTGACAACCAGCCGCGCGGAAGGCAGAGAAATCGTGCTCGCCCACCAAGCACTGCGCGGCCCTTTGCATTGCCTCAATATCCAGTGGCCTCTGTATGCAAGTTATCTTTCCTTGGAAGATCCCACTGGGGACAGAGGCACTGCTAATCAGATAGCAATAGCGTCGATCAAGCGCTGAGAATCTCGCATGAAATGTATTCTCCACAGAACTCGCGTCTACTACCCGTACTTCCTTAGGCAACAGGCTGTTAACTCCGTGGATCCAAGCCTTATCCTCTCTGGGCGTTAGACAGTCGAAATGCACAACTTGACCGGTTGCATGCACTCCTGCATCCGTCCTACCAGCACAGGCAACGGTAACTGAATGATCTGAAACTCTAGCAAGTGCAGTCTCCAGGATTTCTTGCACAGTATTCACTGTAGGTGATTTTTGTTTCTGCCAACCGGAAAAAGCGGAACCGTCATACTCGAGAGTCAGAGCGATACGGCGAGACGTGGACGGATTAGCGTTAGCTTGAGTCAATTGAGTGATTTCTCGAGCCTAAGAACACATGCAGGCCATTAAGGTGTGCTGAATAAAGCTGCAAGGGCCTCTCGCGCTTCGATTTTCTGGCTCTCGTTACCCTCCGAAATCACTTCTAAGAGTATTTCCCTGGCGCCGTCAATATCACCCATTTTTTTATAGGCATAGGCTAATTCGAGCTTTGTAGCTGATTCGTCATATTCAGATATGATGGATGGTTCATCTACAGCTTCATTAGACTCCTCAGCGACATCCCCAATTCTGGTTTCCTCTTCGCCAGAGAAAAAATCTAGGTCATTGAGCCCCTCTTCATCTGCCAACGACCCACGCTCATAATCAGGCTCCTCTTTCGGATCTGCCCCGGATTCAGTTGCGCCAATGGATGACCCCACATTCACCCGAGTGCCTTTTCCCCCGACTGGACTCGATGTCGCCTGCTCGGACAAATCAAAGGGCATATCTAACTCATCCAGACCAATCCCTAGCTCATCGGAGAATGGCTCAGTGTCATCGGTAGACACATCCTTAACTATGTCTTCTGGATTAACATACTCCTCTGCTTGATCAGAATTAGGAAAAACAAGATCCTCGAGATTGGAAGAAACAATTTCGCCTAGCTCTTCGTTCAGTTGTTCTTCTTTATAATCTGCCATCCCCGACTGCGCATCATCTGACTTGGAATCCACCGATGCTTGACTGACAACAGCGCTCTCTTCCGAGACTCTTGCTTGATCTGCTTGAAATTCAACCAATGGCTCCAAAACACCTGAGTCTTCCATCATTTCTGGTCGATTACGACGGAGCATGACCCACACCAAGAACAAGACCAATAAAACTAAGCTACCAAGGAGAGCGAATGAATTGTTAGCTAGACCTGCCAAAATTCCGACGGGCGGACGTGGAGGTTGTGTGTCAGAGATACGTCTCGCTTCCTGAGCTGCTTGCTCTGAAGCCACCGCTGCTGCTTCAGCCAGGGACAGTAACTCCTTCATTTGGGCGAGCCGAATGTCCTGCAGGCGGATTAGCTCTTGCGCCGCTTCGATTTGAGCGTCTAAATCCGCAAGCCGAAACTCTAGCCTTTCGCGGGAAATACGCGCTCGATCAGCCTCTTCTTGACGGACGGACAATTCATTTTCAAGTACAGCGATTCGGCGGTCGAGCTCTGTGTTTTCCTGCACCGCTGACAATGCGGTCGCAGATGACGAATCAATGACATCAGAGTCGGTAGCGATAACGCTAAGGCGCCCCGTGGCACTATTGCCTCCTGAATCACCCCGCCCGGGAGCAAGATTAGGCACTACTCCAACCATTGCCTGATTTTGCCGGCTTACTTCCGCGAACGCGCTCTCCGCATCAAAGGCACTAATTTCGTCCTTTGTCGGAACCCGAAGTACTTGGCCGATCAGCAAACGGTTGATATTACCGTCAGCAAACGCTTCAGGGTTTAACGATTGGATTGCAATCATCGTCTGCTGAAGAGAAACTGTCGCATCCGGACGGATTTGACGAGCTATGCGTATGAGAGTACTGGCATCATTAGTTTCTATTACGTCTTGTCCTGAGAGATTCGTTTGCTCTGCTTCAGATTCCGCCAGAATTGATCCTGCTTCATTTATAGATTCAGGTGACTCTAAAATATTGCTGAGAGGCTGCTGTATCCTGTTTTCGACTTGATCTGCGTCGGAATAAACAGGCAAATCCAAAGAAACTCGGTACTCGCTTAGCAGTCGGCCACTAGGCCAGCGGGTCTCTAAGACAAAACTGAGATATGGTTCTCGGATGATTTCACTACTAGTAAGAAGAACATAGACGCCATTAGAAGTTTCCTGAGTAAGAAAACTAATACCAGACAAAACCCCCAGCGGATCAACTCCGAGTCGGATGGAATCTATAGTAGAGGCCATCTGAACACTGACATCGTCAGCTCGGACTTCGCCTAACTCTAGAATTTCGATTCGTAGTGACAGAGGCTGATTGACAGAGGACTCCACGATAGCGGACCCCAGACTCAAGCCTAAGGTGTGCGAAGCCGCAACACTGAGCAGCAAACCAAAAAACGTTACAGTGTATCGCCTAAGCATGGTGTGCCCTTCACCTTCGACGAGCTGGACCAGAATGATCATGGCGATATCTCGACCAGTCGTTTAGTCTTTCACTGACTATTGTGAGATATTTCAGCGTTCCGCCATTTTCCACTAGGAAAATACAGGTCGCCTGACCGTTCCAAAGCGGAGTTTGCATGCTGTTCCACAGATCCAGAAGCTCCCTCTACGCCTCGACGCAAGTATTCATTATAAGTAGCTTTTTATCAACTCTTCAGCGATCTGGACTGAGTTCAATGCCGCCCCTTTTCGCACATTATCGGAAACCACCCAGAGGTTGAGCCCATTAGTTAAGGAAAGGTCCTCCCTGATTCTGCCGACAAACACTGCATCCTGGCCCGCAGAATCATGGAATGCTGTGGGATAAGCACCATCCGCCCGGCCATCCATAAGCTCCACACCCGGAGCCGACTCAAGCAGCGATCGAGCCCCTGCCACACTCAGCTTATCTTTAGTTTCTATTTGAATCGCCTCAGAGTGACCGTAAAACACCGGAACACGAACACAGGTCGCACTGACCACGATCTCTGTATCCCCAAAAATTTTTCGGGTTTCCCAGTGCATTTTCATTTCCTCTTTCGTATAGCCGTTTTCCAGAAACTGATCGATATGGGGAAGGACATTAAAGGCGATTTGACGAGGATAAACCGCACACTCGGCATCACGACCGTTGAGTAATTCAGCCGTCTGCTTCGCCAGCTCTTCAACGGCAGCTTTACCGGTGCCGGAAACGGCCTGATAGGTTGCCACACTGATACGTTTTATCCGCGCTGCATCGTGGATTGGCTTCAGAGCCACCAGCATCTGTATGGTGGAGCAATTCGGGTTAGCTATGATGTTGTGATTCAGATACTCGGCGATGCTCTCAGGATTGACCTCTGGCACTACAAGCGGAATGTCGTCCTGGTATCTGAAATGAGAGGTGTTATCTATCACAATACAGCCGCACTGACCCGCCTTTGGTGCAAATTCAGCAGACACACTCCCCCCGGCTGAGAACAGACCGATCTCAGCCTGAGTAAAATCAAATTCAGCAAGGTTCTGGACTTTGACCGGTTTATTCTTAAACATAACGGTCGAACCCGCCGAGCGCTCGCTCGCGAGCGGGAATAACTGAGCAACCGGAAAATCCCGCTCCTCAAGAATACTGATCAAGGTTTCGCCAACCGCACCGGTAGCCCCAGCGATCGCAACGTTAAATTTTTTCATGTGGTCCGAATCTCGTTATCAGCTCTGATGTTCGCCGGCAGCTTCACTGTTTTCAGTGGCCCCATTATCCGACTGAGCAAAGTACCAGGGGGCCTGTTCACGCCAGCGCGATTCAAAAGCAGAAATCAGCTCAGCATCCTCAAGCGTTATGCCGATGTCGTCCAGTCCGTTTAAGAGACAACGCTTGCGAAAGGCATCGACTTCAAACTGAATATCAGGAGCATCCGGTCGGCGCAGTTCTTGCTGCTCCAGATCCACTTCCAGATTGTAGCCTTCATTGGCAAGCACTGCCGTAAACAGCTCGTCTATAGTCTGACGAGGCAGAACGATTGGTAAAATACCGTTCTTGAAACAGTTATTGAAAAAGATATCTGCAAAACTCGGCGCCAGAATCACTCTGAAACCATAATCATCCAAGGCCCACGGTGCATGCTCCCGCGACGAACCGCAACCGAAATTATCTCTCGCCAGCAAGATTGAGGCATCCTGATAGCGGGCTTGATTGAGCACGAAACTGGGATTGAGCGGGCGCGAACTGTTGTCCATGTCCGGTTCACCCTTATCCAGATATCGATGCTCATCAAACAAATTCACACCGAAGCCCGAACGTTTGATCGATTTGAGAAATTGTTTCGGGATGATAAAGTCCGTATCAACGTTCGCCCTGTCCAGAGGCATCACCAGACCTGATTTAACTGTAAATTTTTTCATGACATACGCCTCAAGCTAGCTTCCTCACATCAACAAAGTGGCCATGGATTGCCGCCGCGGCCGCCATGGCCGGGCTGACCAGATGCGTTCGGCCACCAAACCCCTGGCGTCCTTCAAAATTGCGGTTGGATGTCGATGCGCAATGCTTTCCTGCTCCCAGCTGATCTGCGTTCATGGCCAGACACATGGAACAGCCCGGCTCGCGCCACTCCAGTCCGGCTTCAATAAAAATCTTGTCCAGACCTTCGCTTTCTGCCTGCTGTTTTACCAATCCAGAACCCGGAACGACGAGCGCCATCTCGATATTTGCGGCTACTTTCTTACCGGCAACGACCTTTGCCGCTTCGCGCAGGTCTTCGATCCTCGAGTTCGTGCAGGAACCGATAAACACACAGTCCAGTCGAATATCCTCGATGGCAGTGCCGCCGGAAAGCCCCATATATCGCAAGGCCTGTTCCATATTGCCCCGCTTGGTCGCATCCGCCACATTTTCCAGTGTCGGTATTGCCCCGGTTACCGGCGCCACCATCTCAGGCGACGTACCCCAGCTCACTTGGGGCTCAATGTCAGCAGCGCGCAGCTCTATGATAGAATCAAATTGCGCGTTTGAGTCACTGACCAATTCTTTCCAAGCCTGTGCTGCTTTGTCCCAAAGTGCCCCTTTCGGAGCAAACGGTCTGCCTTTTATGTATTCAAGCGTGACTTCATCCACGGCAACCAGCCCCGCCCTTGCCCCTGCTTCGATCGCCATATTGCAAATCGTCATACGTCCTTCAATGCTCAGGCTACGGATCGCTTCTCCACCAAATTCTATGGTATAGCCCGTGCCACCGGCGGTACCGATCTTGCCGATAATTGCCAAGACGATATCTTTTGCGGTAACCCCTGTAGGCAACTCACCGTCGACTCGAATGAGCATGTTTTTCATTTTCTTCTGCATCAGGCACTGAGTAGCCAGAACGTGCTCAACTTCAGATGTGCCAATTCCGTGCGCAAGCGCTCCCAGCGCACCGTGTGTCGATGTATGAGAATCCCCGCAGACGATAGTCATACCCGGCAAGGTCGCGCCCTGCTCTGGCCCGACCACATGGACAATACCCTGGCGCAGATCATTCATCTTGAGCTCAAAGATATTGAACTCGCTGCAGTTATCATCGAGGGTTGATACCTGTATTTTCGAAACCGGATCCTTGATGCCTTCCAGACCTTGTTTTCTCTCTTCGCTGGTAGTCGGAATGTTGTGATCAGGTGTGGCGAAATTTGCAGAAGCGCGCCATGGCTGCCGGCCTGCCAAGCGAAGACCTTCAAACGCCTGAGGAGAAGTCACTTCATGGATGAGATGACGATCGATGTATATCAGACTGGTGCCATCTTCTCGCTCTTTAACCAGATGCGAGTCCCAGATTTTGTCGTAAAGGGTCTTTCCACTCATACTATTAGCCTGTTTAGTGCGCGTCTGTCGCGCTTTACATAATTAGACGGTCTACCTTCTTTCAATCTGCCCTCGGTCACGCAGAAAGTGGTCCATTAGCGTCAACGCCAGCATCGCCTCGGCGATGGGGGTCGCCCTGATACCAACACAAGGGTCGTGTCGCCCAGTCGTGACCACTTCTGTTTCCTCGCCGCTGGTCGTGAGAGACCTTCCCGGTAAACGAATGCTGGATGTCGGCTTGAGAGCAAGATTTGCAACAATGTCCTGGCCTGATGAAATGCCACCAAGCACTCCGCCAGCATGATTGCTGAGGAAGCCGTCAGCGGTAATTTCATCCCGGTGCTCTGAGCCCTTTTGGACGACTGAGTCAAAGCCCGCGCCGATCTCCACGCCTTTGACCGCATTGATACTCATCAGCGCCTTGGCAATATCTGCATCGAGACGGTCAAACACGGGCTCACCGAGTCCGACCGGCACATCGCTGGCGATCACCGTGATTTTGGCGCCGATAGAGTTGCCCTCTTTATTCAGCTGAGCCATGTATTCTTCCATCTCAAGCACCTTATCAGGGTCAGGACAGAAGAAGGGATTCTGCTCGATCTCTTCCGGGATCACCTGCTGAATGGCTATCGGGCCCAACTGAGATAAGTACCCCATAACCCGAACGCCACATTCCATCTGGAGGAATTTCTTTGCGATCGCACCCGCGGCAACCCTCATTGCCGTTTCTCTGGCGGAGGAACGCCCGCCTCCGCGGTAGTCTCGAATGCCAAATTTCTTGTAATATGTGTAGTCAGCGTGAGCGGGACGAAATTGATCCTTGATCTTACTGTAATCTTTTGAACGCTGATCGGTATTTTCGATCAGCAGGCCAATTGGCGTACCGGTTGTCTTGCCCTCAAATACGCCAGATAGAATTTTCACTGAATCAGCTTCCCGGCGCTGTGTGGTGAACCGGGACTGGCCAGGCTTGCGGCGATCAAGATCCTGCTGCATGTCGGCCTCCGATAACTCAAGGCCGGGCGGGCAGCCGTCGACGACACAGCCAAGTGCAGGACCGTGGCTTTCACCGAAGCTTGTTACTGTGAATAATTTTCCAAAACTGTTGCCTGACATAGGAGACCTCAGTCAATTTAGACGTTGCCAGCTGCAAAACGGGCACGCATTGTACACTAAATGAGGTATTCCCTGTAACGATGTAATTCCTCAGCACGGATGGCCAAAACCCCGTCCCCGCCCTGGGCGAATTCCATCCACAGGAAGGGAATCTCAGGAACTCTTTGACAGAGCGCCTCCGCTCCTAAACCCACCTCCAGAACCAGCAATCCACCCGGATTGAGATATGAACCTGCCCTGCGCAGAATTTCGAGCGGTATCGCCAAACCGCCCTCGGCACTCAACAGCGCCAGTTTCGGTTCATGCTGATATTCGGCTGGCAGGGTTTCAACCTCAGCCAGAGAGACATAGGGGGGGTTCGAGACAATCAGGTCATACTTCTTGCCTGCCAGCGACGCAAATAGATCAGACTTCGTGCACTGGACCCTGCCGAGTAAGTCATGTCGGCAGATATTCCCTGTTGCGACCTCCAGGCAATCCGCTGAAACGTCAGACACCTCAACTCTCGCATCAGCGAACTCAAGGGCACAGGAAATCCCGAGACAACCTGAACCGCAACACAAATCCAGCACCGTGTCAGGAGAGCATTCCAGCATCGGCTGGAAGCGGTTCTGAATCAATTCAGCAATTGGCGAGCGCGGAATCAGCACCCTTTCATCGACGTCAAACGCATGCCCACAAAACCATGCCTTACCAACAATATAGGCAACCGGTTTACGGTCGCGCAGTCGTAGCTCAACCCTGGCCTCCAGTATTTCCAGTTCATTCGTAAGGAGAATCCGATCGGGCCGCTCAAAATCAAGATCAAAACCAATGCCTAGCGTGCTGTAAACAAGGTAAACCGCATCGTCCAGGGGCGAGTCGGTTCCGTGACCATAGAACAGACCAGCCTCTTTGAACTTTTCTGCAGTGTTGAGGATATAAGTTCTAAGGAGCACTAGCGACTTTCCTAATTTTCTGAAATCTCAAGGTACAAGGTTTACACTACCCGGCGTTTAGTGAATTATCGGTACCTACCCAATGCTGCTTAAGCGTTAATACATGAAATCCAACAAGGCCTATTATGGAACAAGCATATCTAGACATCATTAAAGCCACTGGCGAAGATCCTGATCGCACCGGACTCGTTGACACACCTAAGCGAGCGGCGGAAGCGATGGAGTTCTTAACGCAGGGCTATAAGATGGATATTGACGAAGTGATAAACGACGCCATGTTTCCTTCAGACACTGATGAAATCATCATAGTTAAAGACATCGAACTTTATTCCATGTGCGAGCACCACATGTTGCCGTTTATCGGCAAATGCCACGTGGCCTATTTGCCCAAAGGAAAGGTGATCGGCTTGTCAAAAATTGCGCGTCTGGTTAACGTTTTCGCGAGACGACTGCAAATTCAGGAGAATCTGACCAGCCAAATTGCCAATTGCATACTTGAAAAAACCAACGCTGCTGGTGCTGCCGTCATCATTGAGGCAAAACACATGTGCATGATGATGCGGGGCGTCGAAAAGCAAAACTCAACTATGACCACATCCTGCATGCTGGGAGCCTTCAGAGACAGCTCAACAACTCGCAACGAGTTCCTGTCGCTGATCAATTAGCAGCCGGCATCAGTACCAGTTCCACTCTGTCCGCACACCGCTCTTGCGCGCATAGTGGCGCCAGTGGGCCGAGGCCTCTCGAAACCAATTGCGAATCTTCAACCCCAAGGGTAATCAAATGACGTCTGACGGCTTCAGCACGCCTGGTCGACCGAGCGAGAAGCTCATCGAGATTCCCTTTTACAGCCAAGTGGGAGACCACATAAAACTTCTGCTCGGGTCGTTCCGATAACTCCAGCGCCAGTTCCGATAAATCAACCGACGCGTCTAGCTGCTCATCGGACGAAAAGCTAACCCCGGACAGAATGATCGCGCCAGCTTCCTCAATATCAGTCAGAAAAGCCTCTCCTACAACCTGAATAGGACCCGAAGTCCCGGGCGGCTCAACGATCTCAAGATAAGCATAGGTACGGCGGTTACCCCGGGTAATGACATAAAGTGCAATATGGGCCGGTTCAGCACCCTCAGTGTGCGCCCGGACGTTCAAGAAGTACTGATTGCGCTCCGGACCGTACAACACCCGATTTCGGAAAATGTCGTTCGCCCAGTAGTTACTGCTGCCGCACTCCCGGCCGATGCATCCGAATAGCTCATCATACCCCTTGTCGGAAAAGCTACTCCGGAAATAACCATACACATCCTCAGCTGAGTATTCACGGGGGATCTCAAAGATCAGCTTGCTGATGTCACCGCGAACGCGCTCTTCGCTTTCCGGAACCACGACGCCCCGTGAACGCTGCAGACGGCCAAGGATGAGGCGATAATTGCTGTCCGGCTCAAACTCAGCGCTCACGAGAACCGAATCCGGAAATCTTTCTACAAGGGCGTGATTGGCAGATTGGGCATACCCGTCCGCTTGCACGAGCCAAGCAATCATAATAGCCAGGAGTTTTGTGTAATATTTCATGGCTCCACAGTATATACGAGGGCGCCGTCATGGCAGAGCGCAAAAACGTCCAGACAAACCAGCTGACTCGTCCCCATAATCAGCGCATGACCGGCGCTATTGCCCTGCAGTAGAGTCCAGAGCACACTGAGCACTGGATTGTGCCCCACAAGCAGTAGCCCGGCCGACTGCTCTGCAGGCAAAGGAGGCCCATTAAAGCCCAGCAGCCGACTGATTTTTTCGAGCTGCGGAAGCACACTTTCCGGCTTGGCGGCGGGTAACAGCCAGTCGGCCACGTTGAAATGCAGCTCAGGGCATTGAAACATCAGCTCATCTGCAGTTTGCGAGGCTCGCGTAAGAGGGCTGCGATAGGCCGCAAGTATTGGCGATTTTCGCTGAAGCCAGGTTTTCACCACCGCGGCTGTTTGCTCGCGGCCCTTACGCGAGAGACACCGGAAGTCGTCCAAGCCCGAGCCAATCTCAGCCTCACCATGACGCATCAAGTACAAGCGCACTGAACGAAGTGCCGCTACTGTGTTTTTTTAGCCACTTTACCCGTAGCTTTTTTCTTACGGACCGCTTTTTTCTTACCCACAGCTTTCTTTGGAGCTTGTTTAGCTGGTTTGCCCGCCTCCGCCTTGTCCTCTTCCTGTGCGGGTACCGCACTCATGCTATCTGACGGATCGGCATCAGCGCACATGACTTCTACAGGTTCAGCCTGCCCACCGGGAAAATCGGAAAACGGAAAAGGCCGGCTCTCGGAATTAAAGGTAACAAAATTGAGAATTTGAGCGACGTAGGTCACCAGCAAGGCCCCGAACCCGGCAAGGTTGTCATTCGACTTTGTGGTAAAGACAATAAACAAACCCTGAGCTAAAGCCAGTAGGACAATTAAGGGGCCGATAATCAGATGTAACACCACAATAAAAAAAATCACGAACAGAACGCGTACCCACCCTGAAAGCTCGCGAACGTTTTCAACAAGATCATCCAATTGTTCAGGCATATTCATTCCTCTTTCAAAACCTTTTCTGAGTGTGCTGCAAACTCAACATCAAGAGCCTGATCTCCAAGCATGAGCGCCGAAATGATACTCTCGATGGAGTGCTGCTCATACAGTATTTTGTACAAGCCGGTGGCCAGAGGCATATAGACGGCTTTTTCCTCGGCTTTTTGCGCCACCAATCTGACCGTATTTATCCCTTCAGCAACTTGCCCCATTTCTTCTACGGCTTCCTCAAGCGATCTGCCCTTGCCCAGAGCTTCACCGATGCGATAGTTGCGACTCAGCGAAGTGGAACAGGTCACCACCAGATCTCCGACCCCGGCCAAACCCAGGAAGGTCATGGGGTCAGCCCCCATCTCGCGGCCAAACCGGGCCATCTCAGTCAGGCTTCTGGTGATCAACATGCTATTGGTGTTGTAACCCATACCCAAGGCGGAGGCGATCCCCGCAATGATGGCGTAGATATTTTTCAGCGAGCCGCCAAGCTCTATGCCGAACACATCATCATTAGTGTAAACCCTGAATGTGTCCGACTTGAGCAATCCCTGAATCGTTGAACGCACAGATTCCTGACTACTCGCGATGACTGTTCCGGTCAGCTGGCTTGCCGCGATTTCTTTGGCCAGATTCGGGCCGCTGAGCACGCCGATCTTTGCCTCAGGAGCCTCTGCCTTGAGCACTTCACTCATCAGCAAAAAACTCCCTGCTTCAATCCCTTTAGTAGTGCTGATCAGAATCACCCCGGGCGCGGCATGCTCCATGATTCGTTGCACAACAGATCGGAACGAAGTACTCGGAACAGCAACGAAGATGGCGCTGCTTCCGCTAACGGCCTGCGCCATATCGTGAGTGGCGACAACGCGCTCAGCTAGCGGATACCCGGGTAGGTATTCAGGATTCTCATGTTGCGTATTGACCTGTTCGGCAAGACTCTCGCTGCGCATCCAGAAACGCACTCTATGGCCATTAACCGCGATGATATTGGCGATCACCGTACCGAAACTGCCGCCGCCAATGACTGCTACTTCACTCAAAGCAGTACCCCTCTTTGTGTCGGTATATGCGTTGTCTTAGCGGCAGACTTTTCGGTTTCTCCATAAGAAGAGACTCTGTTTGACCAGCGAACATCGAGGTACAGATAGTGAAGCACGCCATTCCACATTCACTGCGGAGCAGAATCAAAACGAAACTGCCAAACCGCCACTTAGGCATTGAATCGAAATTACTCATCCACCCTCCATTAACGCGATGCGATTCGACTGAATGAAGAACAGAGCGTCATAAATTTTATTTGAGACGGACTTATGAGTTACAGAAGCGCCGACAAATTGGTCATATTCACCGCGACTTTGGATTTTTGACCAGCTCAATCGCAAAATATCGCGCATCGGCTGGCGGGTAAAATTGGTCATCCACGGTGACTGGGTGACCTCAAGTTGCCCATAAGGGTCATTGCTGAACACATCTTCAGGGACCACCGCAAATTCGATTCTGCCATACATATCAGCTGCGATAAGCAGATCGACTGTGCCGTTAAAACCGTCATCGGCGGTAGCCGGAACAGCAATCGCAACGGTTTTCCCGCCCCGGGTTGCCCGGTAAGCCAAACGGTCCCTTTGCAGGTTCAAAAGATCAAGCCCCCTCATTCCAAATCCTCAACAGCAGCAGAGAGCAGCACATTATCCAGCAGCATGTCATTTCCGGGCGGGTTCTCGCTCATCATCCGCAAGTGGCTCGATCGGTCATAAGCCTGATGACTCTCCAGAATTGATGCTCGGGACAATACGGTGCTGCACAGCGCCCCAGTCACGACGACAACATAGAGCCCAAGAAGTTGAAAGGCACCAGACGAAGTTTGCTTCATTAGGGAGTGTCTGTTGCCCGGAGGGAAAGGCTGACCAAACAGAGTCGACTCAGACGTATGTCGAAATAGCCTCGATCAGATCGATGACAGGCGCAGGGTAGATTCCCAATCCAAGCAGCAGCAGGGACAGGCATAGAACAACACCGTAAGATCCTGAACTAAGCTGAGGAGACATCGTCGACTGGTCTGAGCTGTCAGCCGGCTCCAGCATCCGATAAATGATCCGCAGATAATAGTAGAGACCGATACCACTTCCCACGATTAGTGACGCCAGAAGTGGCCACAACGCCGCTTCAACGCCCGCAAAAAACAAGTAAAACTTGCCAATAAAACCCACAGTCAGCGGAATACCGGCAAGAGAGAGCATCATAGCGGTGAACATCGCAGCCAATAGCGGCTGCCTCCAGAACAGGCCGCGATAGTCGTCAATGGTGTCGCGTTCACAGTCGCTGCGGGAGACCATTGACGTCACGCCGAAAGCGCCCAGCGACATGATGATATAGGCGACAAGATAAAAACTGATCGCCTCTATCCCAACGCGGCCCTCGGTGTAAAAGCTCGCAACCACCGCAATCAGCAGATAGCCCATATGCGCAATAGAAGAATACGCCAGAAGTCGCTTCACGTTCTGCTGCAGCAGTGCCAGCAGGTTACCTGCCAGGATCGAAAGTACCGCTAGGAAAGACAGAACTGCCAGTATTCCCGTCAAGGACAGCGCTTCGGAAATTTCCACAAAGCGTAACAGCACCACAAAAACGGCAGCCTTGCCGATCGTAGCCAAGTAGGTCGCGGCAGGCAGCGGAGCCCCCTCATAAACGTCTGGGGTCCACATGTGAAAAGGCACAAGTGACAGTTTGAATGCGAGCCCGGCGATAATAAGCAGCAGCCCGACAACAGAAAATCCGCTACCGAGACTCGACTCCGACATATCTGTCAGACTGGCAAAGGCCAGAGTGCCTGTTTGCCCGTAAACAAGCGCCATACCGAACAGCAGAAATCCAGATGCGGCAGCGGAGAGAACCAGATACTTCACCGACGCTTCCAATGGATATTTATCAGGCTTTTGGGAATGTACCGTGTACGCCACCATGCCGTATAGTGACATACTCAGCGTCTCCAGCCCCAGCAAGGCGCTGACGAAGTGATTGCTGCTCACCAGCACAACCGCTCCGACAGTTGCAACACCTAACAGCAAAAAGTATTCCTCACGATCGTCATCCAGCCCTTCCAGATATGGATAGCTCAGCACCGCGATGAACATGGCGCTCAGGCAGATTACCGCTGTAAAAAACAAAGTATAGGGATCGACAATTAACAGCGGAGTGACCTGCTGATTGGTTTTCGGCATCAGCGTCACTGCGCTCAGGGCAGCAATTAACAAGCCTGCAGCAGTGATAAACGCTGTTACCCGATAGTTACGACCAACAGCGATAGCAGACATCGCAAGCACCGCCGTGCCGGTCAGCACCAACACAGGCAAGATCAGAAGCAGATCGGCTATTCTTATTGTCATAATCCACCTTCTAGAGAGGTCACCATCGTCTGCGCGGATTCTGACAACAGCTGTGCCAGCACTGGCTCAGACATGCTCAAGAATATCTGAGGGTATAACCCCATCCACACTAAACCAATCATCATTGCGGCAAAGTAAAACATCTCACGACGGCTCAGATCAGTAAGATGTGAATCATCAAAGCCCCTGTTGTTATATTCTCCCTGGAACACTTTCTGCAGTACCCACAGCGAATAGACCGATGCCAAGATAAGCCCGAATGCAGCCACAATGGTCAGCGTGACATTGGCCTGAAAAGCCCCAATAAGGGCCAGAAATTCACCGATGAAGTTTCCGAGCCCGGGCATACCGAGCGCAGCTACCGAGAAAAATATCGCCACGGCGGTCATCTTCGGCACTTTAGGCCAGAAGCCGCCCATGTCAGGCATGTTTCGCGTGTGAATTCGATGTTGCAGCCCTCCGGCAAGCATGAATAATGCGGCTGCGCTCAACCCATGCGCCAACATCGTCATTACGGCACCCTGGAGTGCCTGCTCATTCCAGGCATAGATACCGAGCGTCACGAAGCCCATATGACTCACACTGGTGTAGGCTATGAGCCGTTTGATGTCATCTTGCGCAAACGCCACCTTAGCACAATACAGGATACTCACTGCCGCCAGCGTCATAGCGACAGGAGCGAAAGCCATCGAAGCCTCGGGAAACAGCGGCACTGCAAACCGGATCAAACCGTATGCCCCCGTCTTTAGAAGCACACCAGCCAGAATGACACTGCCAGCGGTGGGCGCCTGACTGTGCGCATCCGGCAACCAGGAATGAAAAGGCATGCTGGGCAACTTGGTCGAAAAGGAGATAAAGAAGCCCAGCATCACCCACATACCCATCTCACCGGTAAGGCTGACATTGAGCAAATCATGATAGTTAAAGCTCAGCGAACCAAGCTGTAGGTAATGAAAATACGCCAGCACCAAAATGGAGACCAGCATCATCATTCCTGTCACCTGAGTGAAGATAAAGAACTTCATCGCGGCGTAATTCTTATTCTCATGCCCCCATATGGCGATAATCAGATACATGGGTATCAGCATGACTTCCCAGAAAAAGAAGAACAGAAACAAATCCAGCGCGGTGAAAACACCGACCACACCGGCCAGCGTCCAGAGCAGATTGAAATAGAAAAAGCCCGACCGTTCCTGCACTTCATCCCAGGCCGCTCCAATGGCGACTGCTCCCAAAAAGGCCGTAAGCATAAGCAAAAGAACACTCAAGCCATCGGCAGCAAGGTAAAACGAGATACCAAAACGGGAAATCCAAGGCGCCTCGAATACTGCCACCCACGTTGAAGTGCCCTCAGCGTCCAACAGAGAAAACATCAGCGCAAAATCGAGGAGAACTGTGAGTAGGGCAATGACTCTGGGTAAACTTGGATTGAATCGCTCAGACAGCCAACATGCCAGACCACCGACAAAAAGAACCGCAATAAGTGCGACCAGAATCATAGAACAGCTCCTAACGACACCATCACAACCAGACCGCCTGCTACGGTCAGGGCATACCAACGTAAGGAACCGGTTTGCGACTTAACGATGAGCGCGTTGGCCGCTTGCGAAACAGAGACAATCAAAGCATAGAAACTGTCAACAATATCCTTGCGATTCACCCGCGCAAGAAATAGGAACGGGCTGACGAGCACTGCGTTATACAGCGTATCGAAGCCCCAACCGCCAAACCAAAACGCGTGCAGCCTCTTAGCCAAAGCGCCTGCCATCAGCATATCAACAGAGAAGGTTTTCGACATGAAGAACAGGTAGCTGACGGCGATTCCCAACAGAGGTACCGCAATCATGATGCCATGTATCAATCCGCTGACATTGTGCTCGTCATGCGCTTCCCCATGGTTGAATACCGCATCCAGCGGAACATGGATAAATCCCCCAGCCAGCGCAAGAATCATCAGGAGGATCAGGGGACCATTCATGTGCCACCCCCCTACTTCTTTCTCGGGCGGGTGTTCTGCCTGACTGTCGCCGAAGAAGACTATGAAGAACAGACGGAACGTATAGATTCCGGTAAAGAATGCTCCAACCACGCCTCCCAGCCAGAACCAGAACCCGACTCCCTCCAATTCAAGTGCACCGAGCAAGATTTCATCCTTGCTGAAATAACCTGAGGTATAAGGAAAGGCGGTCAAAGCCAGGCTGCCAATCAGGAAAGAGAAAAAGGAAACCGGCAGCGCATTGCGCAAGCCTCCCATCTTAAATATGTTCTGTTCATGATGCAGGCTCAGGATTACCGTACCTGAGGCAAGGAACAACAACGCCTTGAAAAAGGCATGGGTCATCAGGTGGAAAATCGCAGCAGACCAGGCTCCGACTCCAAGCCCGAGAAACATGTAACCAATCTGACTGACCGTGGAATAGGCGAGGATGCGCTTGATGTCCGATTGCGTCATTGCCGTAAAACCGGACAACAGCAGCGTGATCAGACCAATCAGCGCCACCAACAATTGCACTGAAGGCGCCATTTCAAACAGCGGATGCGTTCGGGCAATAAGATAAACACCGGCTGTCACCATGGTCGCCGCATGGATAAGGGCGCTTATTGGCGTGGGCCCGGCCATTGCGTCTGGCAACCATGTCTGGAGCGGGAGTTGCGCTGATTTGCCAACCGCGCCGCCCAGCAGCAGAAGGGAAGCTGCGACAGCGAAGCCTGAACCTAATGACCACTGCATTTCTGCGGCGTGCAGCATCTCCTGAATGTTCAGAGTTCCCAGCTGAGCGAACAACAGGAACAGCCCGATCGCCATCGATGTGTCCCCGACTCGAGTCACCACAAAAGCCTTTCTGGCGGCATAGCCATTCGCCGGATTGGTGTACCAAAACCCGATAAGCAAATATGAGCACAATCCCACGCCTTCCCATCCGAGATAGAGCAGCACCAGATTGTCACCCAGAACCAGCATCAGCATCGCCGATACGAACAGGTTCATGTATGAGAAGAAACGCGCAAAGCTGGGGTCGTCTGACATGTAGCCGGTTGCGTAGAGATGGATCAGAAAGCCTACGCCGGTAATGATCAGCATCATCACCATTGATAAGCCATCCAGATAAAAGGTAAAGCCCGGGTTAAATCCACCAACCGACATCCAGACCCACGCTTCATAGGTAAAATGTTCCAGCCCGGAATTCAGGAATTCAGATGCCACAAGCGCTGCCACGGCAAAAGAGAGACCGATTGATCCCGCGCCTATTGGGCCTGCGATTCGCTTAGGAAGCCGACCGCCCGTAAGCACTAGAGCAAGAAAGCCAAGCAGCGGAAACGTCGGAAGGAGCCAAATTAGTTCAAGCATAATCCCGGCCTCTACCCCTTCATTTCACTCAGCACGTTGATATCAACGGTTTGAAATTGCCTGAACATCTGAATGATAAGCCCGAGCCCGACCGCTACTTCTGCCGCAGCCAGCGTCAGAATCATCAGGAACATCACCTGCCCTTCCGCATGCTCCCAGCGCGCAGCCGCAACGATAAATGCCAGCCCGCTGGCATTCAGCATGATTTCCAGCGACATCAGGACGAATACAACATTCCGTCGCGTCAATACTCCAATCAGGCCTAGGCAGAATAAAATCCCCGCCAAAATAAAGCCGTGCTCTACCGGTATAGTTTCCATTGATCGTTATTACTCTTGCCCTATTCCCTAATAATTTTTCTTCTCTCTGCCGGTATGCGTTATCGCTTCGCGAGGTGATAGGCAGACACTAGGCCCGCAAGCAGCAGAATGGACGCCAGCTCAACCGCCAGCACATAAGGACCGAATAACAAGGCACTCACCTCCATCACCCCTACCCGCGTTACCGCCATATCCTGATCTACCTGAGACAAGACGTTAAGCAGTTGGCCCAGGAGCAGCGCAGACATTACCCCGGGGGCAAGGAACATGCGCCCTGTAAGCCATCCTTTTTCCTGATCACGAGTATGTTGTCCCAAGTTGAGCATCATAATCACAAAGAGGAACAGCACGAGTATGGCACCAGCGTAAACGATTGCCTCAAGCACTGCGGCAAAAGGCGCTCCCAGAACGTAAAAAATAGCCGCTACCGCCAGCAGGGACAGAATCAGATAAAGTAAGGCATGCACAATGTTGGTTTGCACAATAACGGCAAACGTTGCAAGGATTGCGATGGCTCCCGCCAAGTAAAACAGTAAGGTCACGGCATCAGACTCCTCACGTTGACAGGCTTGGCTTCATTGAGCGCCTCACCCTTGTCCTTTCCGCTGATCTGCTTTCCAGCGACGCGGTAAAAATTGTAGTCGTGGTACTTGCCGCAGCCACTGATTAACAGGTCTTCCTTTTCCCAGACCATGTCCTGGCGGACATACTCAGCCATTTCAAAATCCGGGGTAAGCTGGATCGCATTGGTGGGGCAGGCCTCTTCACAAAAGCCGCACATGATGCAGCGCGAAAAATTGATTCGGAAAAATTCGGGATACCATCGACCGTCCTCCATCTCTCCTTTCTGAAGAGCGATACAATCAACAGGGCAGGCAACTGCGCACAAATTACACGCAACACAGCGTTCTTCCCCATCGGGGTCGCGACTCAGAATGATACGACCTCGCCAACGGGGGAACATGTAAGGCTGCTGGTCAGGATATTCAACTGTATCCGCTTTCACAAACAGCTTTTTGAAAACGCCCCAAAGCGTCACGACCTGACTTAACAAGGTATCTTTAATTAACGAAAACATTTTCTCGATCCAAGCCTTCCGCATTAATTACTCAGGATGACCGCGCCGGTAACAAGCAGATTGATCAGCGACAGCGGTAATAGAAAGAGCCAGCCGTAGGACATGAGCTGGTCGTATCGGGGTCTCGGAATCGCCGCTCGCAATAAGATAAAAAACGCAATGAAAAAGCCTGACTTCAGGGCGAACCAGACAATCGGAGGCAGAAAGCCCGGACCCATCCAACCACCAAAAAAGAGTACGGTAATCAGCGAAGACACCAACACAAGCCCGAGATACTCGCCGACGAAAAACATACCGAACTTCATGCCTGAATACTCAGTGTGGTATCCGGCGCAAATCTCCTGTTCAGCCTCGGGAATATCAAAAGGCAGGCGATGGCTTTCAGCGACCCCTGCTATGAGAAAAATCACGAAACCGACGAATTGCGGGACCACGAACCACATACCTTCTTGTGCCTCGACAATCGTGCGGAGATTGAAGCTGCCGGAGAGCGCGACAACACCGAGCAGGGAGATCCCCATGAAGACTTCATAGCTCACCATCTGAGCCGCTGCCCGTAAACTGCCCAGCAAAGCATACTTGTTGTCTGAGGAAAGCCCGCCAAGCATCACGCTATAGGCACCCAGAGAGGCCATCGCCAGGATAAAGAGCACTCCGATATTAGATTCGATAACGCCGATATTTGGCGCGAAAGGTATCACAGCGAAGCTCAACAGAATCACTGTCATGATGATCGCAGGCGCAATGACGAAACTGACGCGATCTGCGAAAGGTGGCACCCAGTCCTCTTTCGTGAAAATCTTAATCATGTCAGCGACAACCTGCAGCAGCCCGAAAGGACCGACCCGGTTGGGGCCCAGTCGCTCCTGCCAGAAGCTGAGCAATCGCCGCTCAACCCAGATTAACATGGCGGCAAAGACGATGACCGTGCCCAGAATGAGCCCTATTGTGAGTCCTGAACCGACTTCTAACGCCATGGCTAATAGCTCTCCTCGCACAAATCGCTGACTATCAGGCCGCTCAGGCCCTTGCCTGGCAACGACTCACTGGTTTTCGTCAGACTTACTGCTCCAGCCAAATCGTGAGGATTGATCTGCGCCCCACAGTGCACTACGCAGCTGCCTTCTGAGATTTTCTCACGAATACAGGCGACCGCTACAGGCCCCCCATTGAGCGCCACCGCATCACCGTGACTGATTTCCAGCCTAGCTGCATCGGCCGGCGCCAGCGCCACATAAGCATCTGTCATCCGTTTCTGAATGGCGGGAGAGCAAGCTGACAGCTCTTCACTGCCGAAAATTTGAAACGCCAGAGACAGGGTCAACCGGTCAGAATTGCTGGCGTCCTCACCTCTGTTCGCTTGAAACGGCACGCCCGACTCTGTCTTTTCGGTAAGTAACAGGGTGCCGGTATGCCCTTGCTTCAACTCACCATTAACCTCTTCCTGGAACTTACTGATTGACTGATTAGAATTCCAGCTGGGCGCCCAGGTCGACCCAAGAATTGAAGCATCCTTCATCGCCGGCATGCCCTCCATCGAGAAAGCCATAACCGACTCGTTATCTACGGGCTGTTTGGGTTCATGGACGTTGTGGTTAGCAATCATCGCCGTACGCCCGCTGTATCGATGAGATTGTCTGGGGATTTTCAGCCCGGCGACAAATTGCGAAATGCGCGGAACCAGGCCATCGAGCGACCCAAAGCCCGCGGCTTCATCGCTACAGTCTTTGATTATGCTGTTGATATCCGCATCACCATTGGTCAGCCACTTCCACCCCGGTTTAGCATCGGTGACGCTCTGATGAACCTGAAAGCTGAGCTGCGCTCTGCTTTCGTAATTTACATAGGTCGACTCCTGCTCTGAAAACGCAGTCACCGGAAATACATGTGTGGCTTTCGCTGTTGTGGCATTGCACATTTGATCCAGAACGACCACAGTTTCCGCACGTGATAGCGCGTTATCTACGTCGGCCGTCGGTGCCCGGCGATACAGATCAGTTTCCAGAACGATCATTCTCGCAACTTCACCACTGGCACACTGCTTCAGTGCAGCACCCAACTCCTGCTCCGGACCAACCAACAGTTCGAGACCCATCGTGTTGGCTTCCGGGAGCATCAGGGCCAGATACGACGGCTCGTCCCCGCTCAAAGCGCGGGCGATATTGGCCGCAGCCTGCACCATTTCAATGCTGCCATTGCTGGAGCCGGAGATAATCAGCGGACGTTTAGCGTTACTGAGCGCCTCGACCGCCTCGGGCATCAGCTTCTGTTGCTGTTCAGTCAGGCCCGCCGGCGTGCCACCTTCAAGCGCCTCGGCCACAGCAAAGGCAAAATTCGCCTGCTCGGCGCAGGTTCCGATGAATGTTTGCTGCGCCACGTCATCGAGACGGGATGCAGCATTACTTAGAATAAAAAGTGGGCTGCGCTCCTGCTGCGCCAATTCGCGAACCGCTGCATCTTGCCATACAGGGATGTTGTTCAGCTCAGCCAGCTCACTGGCTTTGTTCCGCACACTCTGACGAA
>CACBCS010000027.1 GCA_902537815.1 uncultured Pseudohongiella sp.
AACTGATCGGGCTGCAATGGACTTAGAGTTCAGTCAGCTGAGAAGCGAGCTGCACCGTATTTCCGAGAACACCCAGTGGAACGGTTTCAACATTATGGACGGCAAGGCGAGTGGAACCACAGCGAATGTTAACTATCAGGTCGGCGCTGGCTCGGGCCAGACTATGACAGCAACCTTTTCCACTTTATATGCAAGCGTCAAGTCATCGGCTACTAGTTCAACAGCCGCCGGTGCTGGCGCGGTCAATAAGCATGACGTCACTGTAGACAGAACAAATGTTGTTGCTACCGACAAACTGGCTTTCACAATTGTGGACTCCGCTGGCAACGAGGTTGATGTTCTTCTTAATCTTGATGCTAATGCAGTAACTGCGCTGGCAGGTGGCGGTAAGCATGCTATTGCCTCGAACGCAACCGATGTTGCCTATATTGGAGGTGGCAGAGGTACGGCGCTGAATACGGTTCTCAACGGAGTCACCGGTGCAGGAGGTATCACGGTAACCATTGGCGCTGACAAAGCAGACGCTAATGCTGCTAATAAAATCATGATCCATGGCACGGCGAACGCCCACAATTTCACTATCAAGAATGCTGCGTCCGGTGGCGTGCGATTTGTCCGCGGCGAGGTTTCAGAGCTAGATTCTTATGGCGTAGACACTGCAAGTGATGCCAACTTGGCGATGGCCAAGCTCGACACCTTAATTACTAATGTCTCAGCTAGTCGGGCCAAGTATGGTGCATACATCAACCGGTTAGAGCATGCGTCCGATAATCTGCTGAATGTTGCTCAAAACACGGACGCATCACGCAGTCAGATTGAAGACGCTGACTATGCGGCCGAGACTAGCGAGCTGGCACGCACGCAAATTATCTCGCAGGCAGCGACCGCAATGCTCGCTCAGGCTAACCAATCAAAGCAATCAGTGCTAGCACTGTTGCAGTAGGAACACTTTAACTTAACTTAAACTAGGACTGGTAAGAGGGGACTTAACTATGACAGTAATCAACACTAATGTGAGTGCTACACTCGCTTCAAACGCGATCAACCGCAATGATCGGGCCATGACAACTTCGATGGAGCGGTTGTCTACAGGACTGAGAATCAATTCTGCTAGCGATGACGCTGCAGGGTTGGCTATATCGGCTCGCATGAGATCCCAGGTGGACGGCTTAGAGCAAGCGTCTCGCAATGCTAACGACGGTATCTCAATGATCCAGGTCGCTGAGGGTGCTGTCTCCGAGATCAGCAACATTCTTGGTCGTATGAAGGAGCTCGCTGTTCAATCCGCAAGTGGAACTTATAGTGCGACTGACAGGACTGCGATGAACTTGGAGTTCCAACAGTTAATTGCTGAGGTGGATAGGATTGCTAAAAATACTACCTGGAACGGTATGACCATCCTGGACGGTGGTGGCACCTTCACTCATACCGGTGCTGCGGCTGAAAGTATTGCTCTCCAGGTGGGTGCAGGATCTGGGCAGACTATGAGCGTTGACTTCAAGTCTTGGGTGCCTGGTGTGGCTTGGGCTGCGGAAGATACGGTTGTTCTAGCTAATGCTGCTGGGGATAACGATTCAACAAATGCCAAGACCGCCTATGGCGACGCGATACTGGCCTATGACGCAGGTGCGGACGACGCTAATGACGGTGACGAGGCTTACATAGATATCACTACGGCTGCCAACGCTACTGCGGTTATTGCGCAGATGGATAAAGCCATAACAGCAGCTGCTGCTGAGCGTGCTACCTATGGTGCTTACATCAACAGGCTTGAACATGCTTCAGACAACCTGTTGAATGTTGCTCAAAACACTGATTCTTCTCGTAGCCAAATCGAAGATGCTGATTATGCTGCAGAGACCAGCGAGCTGGCTCGTACTCAGATTATTGCGCAGGCCTCTACGGCTATGCTGGCCCAGGCGAACCAGTCTAAGCAGTCAGTACTCGCTCTCTTGCAGTAATTGTATAGTGGAATAACACACTACAGTAACCAACAGAGGAATTTTGACAACTTAGAGACTGTTAAGAAATAAATCATAAGGAGTAGAGGGGCTCCTTTAGTGGAAGGGTGATTAATACCTTGTGTCTTGATCACGCTCTGAAAAAACGAACTTGGTTTTACCATATCGCAGAAAAGGAGTCCCTTGTGACAGTAATTAATACAAATGTAAGTGCAACTCTGGCAACGAATGCGATTGTCAGAAACGAGAGGGCCATGGGCACCGCTATGGAGCGACTATCGACAGGAAAGCGAATCAATTCAGCAGCTGATGATGCTGCTGGTTTGGCCATTGCAACCAAAATGTCTAGTCAGGTTAAGGGCTTGGAGCAGGCTGCTCGGAATGCAAGTGATGCTATCTCCATGGTTCAGACCGTTGAAGGTGCAGCAAAGGAAATTTTAAATATATTCACACGAATGAAAGAGTTAGCGGTTCAGTCGAACTCTGGTACCTATAGTGCAACTGACAGAGCTGCGCTTGACCTCGAGTTCAATGCGTTGAGAGACGAGGTAAACCGAATCGCCGAAAACACTGAGTGGAATGGTAAGAAGCTAATGGACGGAGCTGCAACCGGTAACGCTGGAGCAGGTGCTGCGCCGACAGCGATTAACATTCAGGTTGGTGCCGGGGCCAGCCAAACAATGGCCATATCGGTAAAAGACTGGGCCGTTGACTATGCGAACACGGCGAATTCGGCATACGGCTCAACCACGACTGCGTTGAATGCGGCCGGCGTGGGTGTGGACACCCAAGCCAACGCGACAACCTCGCTTGTCGCTTTAGACGAAGCGATCGCGGGAGCGTCAGCTGAAGTTGCAAAGTACGGTGCGTATATTAATCGCCTCGAGCATGCGTCAGATAATTTGCTTAACGTGGCTCTAAATACTGATGCATCAAGGAGCAGGATCGAAGACGCCGATTACGCAGCGGAAACGTCTGAATTGGCAAAGACTCAGATCATTGCGCAGGCGGGCACGGCAATGCTCGCCCAGGCGAATCAGATCAAGCAGACAGTGTTGGCACTGCTGCAGTAAAGGTTTAGGTTTGGTAAGCAAGTCGGGCCAGGACTGGCGTCACCTACCCCTCCTTCAGGGTGGCGTTGGTCCTGGCAAGACTTTAAATTCGAACACAGAGTTATATGAGGGAGGATAGGAGGTAATTGCTAATGGCAGGTGTAGAACAGGCTCCAGCAACGGCTCCAAGCCCTGCGCGTGGCCCGGAAACTTCCTCCGCCATCAAAAAGCCTGATGTGCAGAGGAATGTAAAAGAAGCCTCGCTGAATGCCGAGAAAGTTCGCCAGATCAACACGTCGCTTCATGAGCGGCAGGAATTGTCTGCGCAAGAGATTGGCAAGGTCCAACAACAGATCAATGAGGTTGTTGAGACCCTCAATAAGTACCTGAAATTCTCGCCGAGCGATCTAAACTTTGCGGTCGATGAGATCTCAAATCGCTTTATGGTGACGGTAAGCAACGAGGACACGGGCGAAGTGATCCGACAGGTACCCGCAGAGGCGGTGTTGCGGGTCGCCCACAACATCGAGAAGTTGAAGGGTCTAATCTTTGACAAAACTCTATAACTGAGATGGTTTGATCTCAATCGGGTTGATACAAAAAAGCCGCCCATTCGGGCGGCTTTTTTGTGCCTGCTCCCTTTTTCTATTGGGCACATCTTTGCCGGGTATTGGCCACTGTCCGATTTATGACAACGTGGCAAAGTTATCCTAAATCCACGTTGAATTCACGACACTTAAAGCATAAACCATTGAAATAAATAAACAATTTATATTGGCACGCCTGTTGCTTCAACTTGCCTAGAATTTCTAAAAGTGGCAATAACTGTGCTGGATAAAGATTACCCTTTTATATTTGTAGACCCAAAGAGTGTCTCGCTCCTCGATCTAGCGAGGAGGGCGGCACGTGCTGAAATCTCCATCCTTATCACAGGTGCATCTGGTTCAGGCAAGGAGGTACTTGCGCATGTGGTCCATGAGTCCTCTCCGCGCGCTTCAGGGCCGTTTGTTGCCTTAAATTGTGCTGCGATTCCTGAGTCACTGATAGAGAGCACGTTATTTGGTCATGTCAAAGGATCTTTCACTGGCGCCAATAATGCATCAGAGGGCTACTTTGAAAAGGCCAATGGCGGTACGTTGTTCCTTGACGAAATTGGGGAGATGCCTATGCATCTCCAATCGAAATTACTCCGAGTCCTCCAGGAGAACGAGGTCTACCGAGTCGGCTCAACGACTGCGACCCCCCTCGATGTCAGGGTAGTATCCGCAACCAACATTGATATCAAACAGGCCATCCATCAGAAGGCTTTTCGAGAAGACCTTTATTTTCGATTGAGCGGATTCCGACTTGAAATTGGCAGATTGAACGAGCGCCCACTGGATATTGAACCGCTCGCACGGCTCTTCTTACAAAAGCATTCCCGTGATGCATTTGAATTTAGTGAAGGAGCACTCAGGAAACTCCTCTCCCATAGCTGGCCCGGGAATGCGAGGGAGCTAGAGAACGTTGTTTCTAGGGCAATTATTCTCAGCCCTGGTCTTGTCATCACATCCGACTCTTTAATCTTAGATGACTTGGAAAGTGGCCAACTACCGACCCGTAGTACCAGAATGGATACGCTGGATACAGAGCCGTCGTTTTCTTCAATCGACGATCTTAGCGAGATCTTGGATACCAATGTGTCTACCCTCCAGGGAGCCAAGATCGTGAGTGAGTTAAAAGAAATACTAGAAGCCCTCGCACGAAATCGCTCCAGAGCCGAAGCAGCAGAGGACCTTGGTATTAGTACCAGGACCCTTCGCCTTAAGTTAAATAAGTTTCGTGAGGCAGGATTGCCTGTCCCTCGCGCATATGCGCGGGCGTAGGAGTTGAGACATGGCAATTAATTCAACGGCAGAATCCTTGTTGGCCCAAGTTAGGGCATATCAAGATCAAATAGCTGCTTCTAGGCCTTCTGGAGATGGTCAAGCACAGTCTTCTGAAGTTAAAGGGCCGAGCTTTTCTCAGCAGTTCTCAGAGGCGATGGTGGATACTTTGAGAGAGGTATCGAATGTCCAGCAGTCTGCGACAGCGCTCTCTGAGGCCTATCAAGCCGGCGAAGATGTTCCGCTGACTGACGTAGTTGTCGCGATGCAGAAGTCCTCGTTGGCATTTGAAACTACGCTACAGGTGCGAAATAAGGTTCTGCAGGCGTACCAAGACATAATGAACATGCCGGTCTAGTGCATTTGAGGTGTTGAAATGGCTGTAACAGCTGAAGAAATGGACATGCAAAATCAGGCACTGCTTGAACAAGATCAGGGCGATGGTTTTGATGAAGCCGGTGCGGCTCCGGTGCTCGTTGACGATGGGAATATGCCTGCGCCTGCAGAAGAGCAGGGCAACACAGTCGTAAATTTTCTGAATCAGCCTGCCGTCCAGAGGACGCTTCCGATAATCGGTGGCTTCCTGGCAATAGTCGGCGTGATTATGGCGATTACACTAATTAGTGAAGATACAAGTCGTGTTCTCTATCCTGATATGTCAGAGGCTGACAGGGCAGTGGCTTATGAGCAGCTGTTGTCACTTGGTATTGAGGCAAGGCTTGATCAAGCAACCGGTGCGCTTTTAGTCCCTACAGAGCAATATTACGAAGCCAGAATGCAGCTAGCATCGGCCGGTATACCGAGCAGCTCGTCAATGAATACCTTTGAATCATTGGGCCTGCAATCCAGTTTGACAACGAGTCAGTTTATGGAGCAGGCGCAGTACACCGCTGCGATTGAGTTGGAATTAGCTAGAAGTATCTCACAAATAAACTCAGTGCAATCGGCTAGGGTTCATATTGCTGCTTCCAGGCAAAGTTCCTACATAAGAAACAGAGAGCCTGCAAAGGCATCGGTCGTGGTCATGCCTTATCCAGGACGTGTCATCACGGATTCGCAGGTTCAGTCAATCGTAAATTTGGTTTCATCTAGCATCCCTTACTTGTCGACAGAAGCGGTTTCTGTAGTCGATGCTCAGGGGACTTTATTGTCGGATAACTTGAGCCCTGCAATGCGAGTGGCTAATGAGCAGTCTAGGGTACGGACTAATTTAGAAGAGTTATATCAAAGCAAAATTATTGAAATACTGGCGCCTATCTTCGGCAGAGAGAATGTACAGGCGGATGTCGATGTAACTCTAGATTTTACCGAATATGAAACAACGTCAGAAATTATCGATGGTAATGGAAGCGGCGCAATGCCCACCTCAGAGATTGTTATCACTGATACTTCGCGTACGGCTGCCGCCGCAGGTGTGCCTGGTGGCGCAACGAATATAGTCCCTAATGACACCGTGTTGGAGGCAGAGCAGGCGGCCGGCCAGGAAGCGCAAGGTGTAACTGAACAGATTGTAAATAGTCAGACTACGCGAGACTATGATTATGACAGATCGATACGCTATCAACGCAACGCAACGGGAGTTCTGACCAGGCTCTCGGCTGCAGTAGTCGTTAATGAGATGGCAGCGAGTCGATCGGTAGCGCAGGAAGACGGCACTGAGACGCTTTTGCCGATCTTATCTGAAGAAAGATTGCTGAGCTTAATTCAAGGTGCTGTTGGTTATAGTCTGGATAGAGGAGACAGTGTTGCTGTATCTATATCACCATTCCGAACTGAGGAAATTGTCGAGATATCAATTCCTTGGTACGAGAATGACGCTATCCGCTATTGGGCGAGAATCTTATTAATATTTGCTACTCTAGTTTTGTTTTTGATGATTGTGGTCAGGCCGCTTGTTGGAAGATTAGTTGGTGGTCAGGTTATGGGAGTTACATTCGGAGTGAAGGAAACGGCTGGAAAGTCTGGTAAGACGTCCATTGTGGAGAGCATGGATGAGCTTACCGATGATCTCTCGGAGGAGGAAGCGGCTGAGGCGGCAGAGTTGATGGATGCCGGTGAGAGTCTTGAAGAGATCAAGAAAAAAATCCAAACCAAGAAGTCAAAAATTTCGGCCGACATGCTCGACACCGCTAATTCCTATGACGATAAGGTTGCCGTTGTTCGGCTTCTAGTAAGTGAAGACGTAGGTCGAGTCGCTAACGTATTCAAGAAGATGATCAAGGTTTAATAGGCGGGTTGAAGTAATGGCTGATTTAGACAAACTATCCGAACAAGCAAAAAATGAAATTGCCCTGCTCACTAGTATTGAAAGGGCAGCAGTATTGTTATTGCTTCTGGGTGAGGAGCAAGCAGCGAACATTATCTCGTTTCTTTCTCCTAGAGAGGTTCAGGCAATTGGCACGTCTATGGTTGCGGTAGCAGACTTGTCACAGGAGACGGTGGACTACATCCTCGATGAGTTCATCATGACGATCCGTGGACAGACCAGTCTCGGGCTGGGAACAATGGAATACGTCTCCTCAGTATTTAATAAGGCGCTCGGTGAAGAAAAAGCCGCGACGGTTCTGGGCCGAATCATGCCTGGCGGGGCGTCGAGCAAAGGGTTAGAAATGCTGCAGTGGATGGACGCGAGATCTATCGGAGAAATGATAGGCGGAGAGCATCCACAGGTTATCGCAATCGTGATGTCCGTACTCGAATATGACGTTGCGGCGGATGTCCTGAATTATTTACCCGTGCGGATCCGCGCCGAGATCGTGAAGCGAGTGGCAAATCTAGAAACAATCCATCCAAATGCTATGGCACAACTAGAGGCGATTATGAAAGAGCAGTTTCATAGTACAAGTGCCAAGGCATCATCATTTGGTGGCGTGAAGACTGCAGCCAAGATCATGAATTTTACAAAGACTGAGATGGAAGCGTCTATCTTTACCGGTTTAGAAGACGGTGACCCTGATCTTGCTCTAGCCATTCAGGACAATATGTTCACATTCGAGAATCTCAGTGCATTAGATAACAAGAGTATTCAGACACTCATGCGTTCGCTAGACCAAGACCTCTTGATGACTGCGGTTAAGGGTGCGGATGAGGCAGTAAAAGATAAATTCCTAGATAACATGTCGCAACGTGCGAAAATCATGTTTATGGATGAAATGGAGGCTAAAGGCCCGGTCCGGATAACCGATGTGGAAGAAGCACAGAAACAAATTCTGCGGTTGGCAAGGCAGATGTCGGACGCTGGAGAGATCGTCTTAGCGGGTAGAGGGGACGATTTTGTCTAAGGAAGAACACACTTTCGAGGCCTGGCAGCCACCTGATGCAGTATTTCAAAGTGACTTTACGCCCGTGGATTTTTCTGCGCTACGTGATTCCGCACCTTCGGATGACTTCGAGGAATGGAATCCAACCGCCTCTTCTGTCCTGGTTAAAGACGTCATACAAGATATGGAATCTCTGAGAGATGCTGCTGATGGCCCCAACTTAGAGAATGAGGGAGAGTCTGACCAGACGACCGAAGAAGAAATTGATCCAAATGAAATAGCAAAATATACCGAGAACGAGAAACAAGAATTCGGGCAGCAAAAATATCAGGAGGGGAAGGCAGATAGCGAATCTCAATTAGCGGAGAAGTATAAAGCGCAAGAGCAAGAGTTATTAAACCTGCTGGACACTTTAGCTCTCGAGAAAATCGATACTACTGCATTAGAGCTCGCGATCAGAGAGCTACTGATCAAAAGTGTTGAATTAATTACTCGTGCGCCGATCAAAGAGAGCAAGAAAGGGATAGAAAATATCATACAAGAACTAGTCAAGTTCTCTCAGAGATCTGCCTCCGACGATAAGCTGATCTGCATTTCAGAAGCTGATTTTCAAAAGCTCGATTCTAAAGCCCTCAAATTGCCCAAAAACATTTGTATTAAAGCAGATCCGAATCTCAATGCTGGGGATGCAAAAATCGAAATAGAAGACTCAACATTGGAAAATTTCTACGAAGATCGCTTAAAAAAGGTTTGTTTCGAGCTTGTCGGTAAATGAATTTATTTGACACGACAATTCAAAACCTCACGAAGTCTCAAACGAATTTTGCGACCCTAAAACCTATTCCCTGCGGCAAGGTCGAAAGATTAGCTGGCCTAACTGTAAGAGTCTCCGGGCTGTCTGCTGAGATTGGTGCAGTCTGCAAAATTCATGTGAATTCCGGAAGAGAGCCTGTTTCGGCAGAGGTCATCGGGTTCGATTCTGATGGGTTGATGTTAATGCCACTATCTGACACAGGTGGAATAAAGCCAGGCTCTCAGGTGCGGCTTTCAGAAAAAGACCACTTATTCGGGATAGGGCCGGAAGCATTAGGGCGAGTCGTCGACTCTAAAGGTAACCCCGTCGATGGCTTCGGTCCGATAGTGAGGGAGAGATTTATAGACCTCGAGCATAGGGAGTTGAATCCGCTCGATAGAGGAAAAATCCAGCAGGTGCTTGATACGGGCATTAAGGCGATCAATGGTGCATTGACTTTTTGCAAGGGGCAACGAATCGGCTTAGTTGCAGGCTCGGGAGTGGGTAAGAGCGTTTTGCTGGCAATGTTGGCAAAGAATACAGCTGCCGACGTAGTAGTCATTGGTCTCATCGGTGAGCGAGGACGAGAAGTTCAAGAGTTTATCCAAGATACCTTAGGTCCAGAGGGTATGCAGAAAGCCATAGTTGTAGCTGCTCCGGTGGATGTATCCCCAGTCAGTCGAGTACGGGCTGCAAAAGTAACGCACGCTGTAGCTGAATACTTCGCAGGCTTGGGTAAAGATGTACTAATACTATTTGATAGCCTCACACGAGTAGCACATGCGCAGAGGGAAGTTGGGCTTGCTACTGGAGAGCCACCTACTACAAAGGGTTACCCGCCCTCAGTATTCAGTTTACTGCCAAGGCTAATTGAAAAGTGCGGTGTTAACAAAAAGCAAAAAGGTTCTATCTCAGCGATATATACAGTACTCGCCGAAGCTGATGATAGAAATGACCCAATAGTAGATATTGCAAGAGCTACTTTGGATGGCCAGATTATGTTGTCGCGTGAGCTAGCCGATTCGGCCCACTATCCGGCGATCGACTTAGAAGGCTCGATATCTCGGGTTGCAAGCAATGTTGTGACAAACGAACAAAATGAACTGGCTATGAAGTTAAGAAGGCTGTGGACTGCATACAACCAGAATCGGGATCTAGTTCAAGTGGGAGCTTACCAGAGCGGCACTAATTTAGAGCTGGACGAGGCTATAGAAAAGAAGAACGCTATAGATGCCTTTCTTAAGCAGGATCAGAACGATTCCTATACTTTCGAGGAATCCTTTAACCGACTTTCAGAGACTCTGGTGGGATAGTGATGAATGCATGGGAAACACTGCTGTCCTTAGAGAATTACAAAGCTGATGGCATTCGGTCCGACATTACTAAGTTAAGGCGGGAAATGTCGAATGTGACAGATCAAATTAAAAAGATAGAGGGATTGATTTTTGATTATCACGAAATTAGTTCAGGTCAGAAAGGACAGCGACTAGACAGCTACAAGGTTTATCAAACCTTCAACCTGATCTCGCAGCTAGAATCCGGAAGAAGCCAATTATACTTGACTAGAGAAGCGCTCAGTAACCAATTGGCTCAAAGTCAGAGGCGACTCGCTTCGGCTGAGCAAGAAAAATTGAAATTTCGCAAGTTACAGGATAAGGCTGATACTTTGCTAAGGATGAAATCTCAGTCAAAGGATCAGATGGAGATGGATGATATTGCCCTCCACAGATTTAAGAATATGAATTGATTGCCCCAAAATTGGAATAAAACTTGCTGTTATCTCTTGGTCAACAATATCTTCCAAGCAAGACAGACGAGTTTTAAATGATAGAGCTATCGCACTTTGATCTTTCGTCAATAATTACTAAGTTAAATCAAGGGGTTGAAGAAACTTCAGCTGGTCATGGTTCTGATTTCGAAAAGGTTTTATCTGAACACTTGGAGCTAAGCGGAATTAAAAGCGGTAAGCCTTATCCGCTTTTGAATACGCCCGAAGAAAAAATCGATCAAAATAGTGTAAGTGACTACCCTGGCAGATTCGATGTAAAGAATCGCAGTGACCTTTCTTCTCTGACCCTTTCAAAATTTGCTGACCAGTCTTTCCCCGATAATGAGCAATTGCGAGGTCTTTCTAAGACCTCAGTTGCAGGTGGGCTTATTGGGCTAGAAGATGTACCTTCAAATAAATTAGGAGAAACATTAGCGACCCTACCGGTAATAGAGTCTGCCCCAGAGGATGATTCGTCGCAATCCCCGACTTCTATTTCTTTTAAGCTCCGGCCCATCGATTACTTTTTTGATATTGAGTCTGCTGAAAAAGATCGATTAGCGAAGCTCACTATATCCCAGTCCGAGGCCTTGCGCTTGGGCTTTGAGAATCGGCTTCCAGAAGCTTCTAGGACGAGAGAAATTTCGGATACAACTGGCCAATTCTTAGGGTTCGAAGATCTTCTTAGGCAGACGGAGAATTCCTCATCTACGAATAACCACGGTCCGTTAGGAGAAGAATTTAGCCTACCTCAAAAACCTAAAACTGCTTCTGAACAAGATTCAATTCTTGGCCATGTTAACGTTACGCCTGTAACTGCTGTGGTGTCGTCAATAGTTACTGAAAATCCAAATGCTGTGGTCTATGTTGATTCTAATGGAGCCAAGGCATCTGAAGCGATATTGATTCCATTGTCTACTCTTCGCAGAAGCGAAGCCTCGATCAACAAGTTATCTTTCTCGTCAGCGGTTACGCCTGGCATTTTTGAAAGAAATCAAAAAATCGATTCAACAGTTAATACTTATCCCAATTCAGAACTGGCTCTCACGAATGCTTCGGCCACATTCCCCCCTGGTGTAGAGAAGGCTGAGAGAGGCGCAGGTAGTACTTATCCCAATTCAGAACTGGCTCTCACGAATACTTCGGCCACACTCTCCTCTGGTGCAGAAAAGACTGAGAGAGGCGTAGGAGTTGAACGACTGTATCTTGAGGGAGCGAGACCGAGATCTATTCGGGTGGATACTGGAAATGAAAGAATTGCAGTGAGCCCGATGTCAGACTCCTCCGATGCTACGTTTTCTGTAATTCAGCACAATGACAATGGTTCTGATAGACCTATAAACGGCAGAACTTACGAGCAAGTTCGTGATATTGAAGAGCGTCCGCGATTGCGAAATCATCATGATGGACCTTACATAGAAACATTGAGCGGTCAAAGGCAAGTGCTGGTTGGAGGCCGTCAAAGTAGATCGGCGATTGCGGGTCTTGCGAGCGAATTGGAGACTGTAGACCAAGATGGAATTAAATCGGACAGGACTGACAACAGAAAAGAAGTGCGATCACAGCTATCTTCAATTGAGTCGACGATTACAAACAATCCAGACATGCAAAGAAAAAGTGGTCGGGATAAAGCCTTCTTATACTCTAACGAAGTCCAAAATCGAATACGACCCAGGATCGATGAAACATCTGTTTCTCGCCTACATGGACAGCCGCTGGCTGTCGATTCAAAGCCGTCCAGTGAGTCTAGACCCAAGGATATTTCTAAAGCGCTGGAGCTGAAAAACGATGCTGTGCACATAAAACCAGATGCTTTAAAATTTGCAGCCTCAGGCAAAATAAACGGGCTATCTGGCGGTATGGAAAGTACCAGTAGCCGTAGTAGTGCTCCGATGAATTTGCAGCCTGCCGAGACTATGGTTGCTGCTATGGTTGTCAACGAAGAGCAACCTATAGAGGGTATGGTGAAGCGCTTGGGGCCAAGTTCCTTTCAAGCCGAACTAGACCTTTCGGGTTCCGATACGCGCAGAGGCTTGCTTCACGAGGAGCTAGATAAGCGCGTGGGTCAATTGATCAGAAGGGTTGGCTCTCAGATAAAGTCTGGCCAGTTCAATGAGCTTCATATTAAATTGCACCCCCGGGAACTTGGAATAGTTTCTTTTAGTATTGAATTACTCGATGGTAACGATATTGGTGTTAAGATCGTAAGTGCGTCAGATGAGGCCAGCAAGCTTTTAAAGGAACATTGGCCTTCTCACTGGCAGGACGGTGGATGGAAAGTATCAAGCCAAGAGTCTGGCGATAAAGGTTTGTCTGGTAACAGCTCTAATCCTTATTCCGAAGAGAAGCACGATCAAAAGTGGGAAAACACTTCGGAGGATGATGCGGCCGACTCCTTAAGACGCTTAGTAGAGCAGGATCCGGGTCAAGATCTTGCTGAAAACGATCACAATATAGATATAACGGTCTAGTTTACAGAGGGACAACGACAATGGCTGATGAAGAAATTCAGGAAGGCAATAAATCGAAATTACCTATCAAGTTGATAGCTATCGTGAGCCTTATTAGCATAGTGGTAATTGTTGGTACTGTTGTCGGTACGCTATTCATTACAGGATATTTTGAGCAGCCGGACCCAGAAGAAATCCTGGCAGCCGGCAACGAAAGCGATACGGTGGGTGACGAGGAAGCTGAGGATGCTGGTCCTGCCCTGCTTGAAACACCAAACCCCTCTAGACTGGATACGCTTTACCATAGATTTGAGACTCCGTTTACAGCTAACGTGTCCCAGTCACGCATGGTAATGCAGATTTCGGTCAGCTTAATGACTCACTACGATCAGCTAGTTATAGATAACGTGGTGAATAATGAAGATGCTGTTCGTGCAGCGATTAACGAGGCCGTTTCAGAGACAACTGAAGCTGAAGTTGCAATGCCGAATTTCCGACAGGTTTTGGAAGAGCGGGTAAGGATTCGTATAAACGCCATGCTCGAGCGCTTAGAAGACTTCGGTGGAATCGAGTCAGTCCTTTTCACAGAATTTCTAGTTCAATAGTTGAGAGATATACCGATGGAAAACTCTGACGAGTCGCAGCTCACTCAGGAAGAAATTGATGCCATTGCTGAGGAATTTTCTGATAAGGAATCCTCTATTATCAATCCCTCTACGTCGGCCGCTCGCGTAAAATCTCACGATCTGACGAGTCAAGATTCGTCGCTTGGGTTTAGTAATAATTCAATCGATCTCTTGAATGAGAGATTTGCGAGGCAGCTGAGGATGGGTCTCAATGACGTGCTGCGAACCCATCCTCGAGTCACCACTGAGCCTGTTCAGCTTCTCCCGTTCGCTGAAACTATGGTTGATATGAAGCCTCCTATGTCTATCCATACATTTCGTATGGAGCCATTGAGAGGAATGTCCATACTTGTTGTTGATCCCAATGTTGTGTTTACTTCGCTGGACGACTTTTTTGGAGGCATTGGTGAGCCTATTGGAGATTTGACTCCTACTAGAATATTCACCCCGACTGAAGATTCCATTATTGAGCTTTTGTTGAATATTGTTTTTGGCTCGCTAAAAGAAGCTTGGGCTCCAGTGATGCCTGTCACCTTTCATAAATCTGCTTCCGAAATTAACCCGCAGTTTGTCCAAATTGCCGACGAAGACGACTTGATGCTGAAAAGTACGATCAAGTTTATGCTTAAAGACGGGACTGAGGCTGCATTATATTTGATTCAACCGGTGTCGTTGTTCAAACCTGTGCGGGACCTGCTTCGAACTCGAGTGCAAGGTTCAGACGATACCGGTTCTGATAATCGCTGGCGCCAGCAATTAAAGGATGCGGTCCTTGATGTTCCGGTTGAATTGCGCGTAACAATGGGGTCGGCATCTGTCAGATATAAGGATATAAAAAACCTAGAAATCGATCAGATAATTTTGTTCGATATGGAAGACGACTGCACTATTTACGTAGATAAAAGCCCTTTTTATTACGGCACGTTGGGTAAAAAGGATAACCAATCAGCCGTTAAGATAACTAAACACTATACGGCTGAAGACTAATTCATCTATTCGAGACATAGCCATGAGTGAAGAAAATAACAATGCAGACCAAACCTCCGAGCACGATGTTCTTTTGTCAGCTCACCAGCAAAAAGCTGATAATAGCTCGGTTATTGAAAATAGTATTGACCTTGAATCAGATCTCATTAATAACCTTCCCGTAAATATCTCGGTGGAGGTCGGAAGGACTAAATTTAAAATTGAAGAATTGATGAGGTTAACCCAGGGTTCCGTAGTTGAACTTGATAGACTCGCGGGGGAACCTCTTGACCTGCGTGTAAATGATGTTCTGATTGCGCAAGGGGAGGTAGTCTTGGTGAATGATAAGTATGGTATACGATTGACCCAAGTAGTCCCTAAAACTGAACGTCTCAAGCAGATGGACAAATAATGTTCCTTCAGCTAACGCGCCTTCGTTCGTGACTACTGACCTATCGCAAGTATTAATCTCTGGCGTAATAGTGCTAGCACTAATCTACGCGTCCGCCAAATTATATGAAAAATATGGCTCTAATCTTGCGCAAAAGCCAAGTGGCGCGATAAAAATCATCGATTCCACTTATCTAGGAAAGCACGGAAGGCTCTTCCTGGTAGAAGCTGAAGGTCAAATTTCTCTCATCGCAGCCGATAACAACACATTATCGATGATTTGGACGAGGGACATCTCGAATCCTCGACAACGAGTAGGAACAGAGAAATGCTCGACAGCGGAGCGAGTTCAGGAAGAGGTTTGAAATTACGGACCAAGGTGCTGCTGTCATTGATTTTGATGGCTTCGGCGGCACCCCTCCTTGCCCAACAAGGGCTCCCTGCGGTCTCAGTAACGACAGACGCATCTGGAGTTTCTGAGTACAGTCTTACTCTGCAGATACTCGTTCTCATGACGGTTCTGACCTTATTGCCATCATTGTTAATAATGATGACTTCCTTCGTCAGAATAATCATAGTCATGTCGCTGCTGCGTCAGGCGCTTGGTACAGGCCAAACTCCGCCAAATACGGTTCTGGTTGGTATTTCATTATTTCTAACGCTTTTCGTAATGAGTCCCGTTTTTGAGTCGGTTTACAACGACGCTATGGTTCCGTACCTCAACGAGGAACTCAGCGCAGAGTCTGCGATAGAAATAGCGTCGGCACCTGTGAGACAGTTCATGATGGCGCAAACTCGAGAAACTGATCTATCGGCGTTCGCCTCCATCGCTGAAATAGACGAGCTGAACGAAGACGAGGTACCGATTAACGTTCTCATTCCTGCTTTTATGACGTCAGAATTAAAGACAGCCTTCACAATCGGTTTTTTGATATATATTCCTTTTGTGATCATTGATCTCGTCGTAGCGAGTATTTTAATGTCTATGGGTATGATGATGTTGTCGCCGATGATGATATCAATGCCATTCAAACTCATGTTTTTCGTTTTGGCTGATGGTTGGACCTTAATAATGCAGTCATTGACTGCGAGCTTCTCAATCTAATGAATATTTCTGACGTTATAGATATCGGGCAAGATGCACTACTTACTGCGGCCTTACTTGCTGGGCCGATCCTTGGTGTAATTCTCCTGCTCGGGTTGCTTATTGGGATATTGCAGGCGGCGACTTCTATCCAAGAGATGACTCTAAGCTTTGTTCCAAAGCTTCTGGGCCTAATACTTCTGCTGTACTTTATTGGTAACTGGCAACTTGGCGTGCTTATTAATTATTTTGAGCGGCTTATGGACGCGTTGCCTATGTATCTGACTTGAGCCGTGAATTACGACATTGTCAACTTGATCACTGCTTCTGGGTACATTTTGATACCCTTTGCTAGGTTATCAGCGTTTCTAATTGCAGCGCCTATATTTTCTCTGACTGCTTTTAATCTCCAGTTAAAAATTCTGTTTGCTCTAGCTATTACGCTACTTATTTGGGATCCTGAAATGGTTCCTACGAGCTTAGATTTAATCTCGTTGGTAAGAACGATTTTCTTTGAAGTTATTCTTGGCGCTGGGCTAGGGCTATGCTTACAAGCGGTGACTGCCGCTGTAGCAGTGGCTGGCGCAGCTTTGTCGAATTCGACTGGTTTAGGAATGGCTAACCTTGTTGACCCAACCCTAGGAAACTCGCCAGTAATCTCACAGTTCTTAGTGATACTCTCTAATTTGATCTTTCTCTCGATCGATGGCCATTTGCTTCTGATTGATCTTCTCGCAAGAAGTTTTGAGACGATTCCCATTGGATTTACCGGAGAGTCATTTGAATTCTATGAAGCGCTTCTAAATGTAACAGGGCTGATATTTACCGGTGGACTTGCTATCGCACTCCCAATTTTGCTTTCAATCTTAGTGATCAATCTAGCATTGGGTTTAATTACTCGATCGGCCCCGTCATTAAATGTCATTTCAATTGGGTTCCCTTTTATTCTAATTATGGCATTGCTTGGCATCGCCTTTGCTCTGCCGGTGCTCGTCAATTCAATCTCGGGTGCGTGGTCTACACTCTTCGAATTCATGGTGTTTTAGTTGTATGGCTGATCAAGAATCAAAAACGGAAGAACCAACCCAGAGGAAACTCGAAAAAGCACGTGAAGAGGGTCAATTTGCAAGGTCTCAAGATCTAACCGTCGCAATGATCACTATTGGAGCCGCAACATCGCTGTACGCCGTAGGAATTTATTTTCCGAGCAATATCTTGGAATTAATGACGGGGTTGTTTCGTTTAGATCAGACACTTATAGAAAACCCTAATAGCATGCAGGCTAGTTTCCTGAGAGCCTTTGTTGACCTGCTTTATCTCGTTTCACCTGTCGTAATCATCACAATAATTATGGCTATCTCCGCTAACTATTTGTTTGGCGGTGTAGGTTTTTCAATTAAAGCTTTTTTACCGAAAGGACAGAAAATTAATCCACTTAGTGGATTAAAGAAAATCTTTAGCGCTAAAAGTTTATTTGAGCTGATCAAAAGCCTACTTAAATTGGTAGTTATTTCAGGATTTTTATTTTTTTGCTATGCGATATTTTGGGAAGAGTTGCTGGAAATAGGTTTTTTCCCCACTCATTTATCAATAATCTCGGGCCTTAACATAGTTGCACAATCCTTTATCGTTCTCTCGATAGCATTGCTGATTATTGCTGCGATAGATGCACCTTATCAGTTTTTCCAATTCAAAGATCAGCAGAAGATGTCATTTCAAGAAATAAAAGATGAGTATAAAGAAAGCGAAGGTCAGCCAGAAGTAAAGAGAAAGATTCGAGAAAAACAGCGTGAAGCGGCCATGGCTTCAATGATAGAGGCGATACAGGATGCTGATGTGGTGGTGACCAATCCGAATCACTTTGCAGTTGCTCTTTCCTATCAAGTCGGTGGTACAGCGGCGCCGGTCGTGCTGGCAAAAGGTATGAATTTAATTGCAGAAAAGATTAAAGAGGAAGCTAAAAAGCACGGGATTACTATTTTTGAGCAGCCTGAATTAGCACGCGCTCTGTACTTTACGACCGACACGAATTCTCAAATTCCAGAGCGGCTATACAAGGTGGTTGCCGAAGTAATTGCTTATGTCTTTAATCTGAACGCATTCGTAGCGAGTAACAAACAAGTTCAACGACCAATAATTAGAGTTCCAGATGATTGCAGATATGATGAATTCGGAAGAGCTATCAACAAATCTAAGTGATATAGCGGTGAACCCTGAGTCAATCAAAACTTTAAACCGAGCTAATGGAAATGGAGAACTTATATTATCTCTATCTCATTATGAAACGCTTAAGCGTGCCAGAAAGAGGCTGCTATCTACAGAACCCATTTGTTTTCTGAAATCAACTAATCCCCTGATTCTGGCGCACTATAAAAAGTTATTAATTGAATATGTTGCAAAAAAGAAGGATAGAAGTGTTGTCTACTATAAAGGTGGTTCGGTCGATGCTTTGTTGTCGGTCATCAATACGAGCACAAAGTCATATTCTATGGATAAAGTGCTTGGTTCGAAAAACAACATCTTGGCGCGAGATAAACTAATTCTTGTAGTTGAAAGGGAGGAAGACTTAATTGACGATGAGTGGGCGCTGCTTGAGTTATTTAAGTCTGATCTTAGATTCGGCCCAATGGGAGTTATTGCAGCCACCAGTTCGAACTTGCGGGAAACCGATATAAAGAGAATTCCCCAAAATTTCCTATTTGAATTCGAAGAGTTAGACGAATACGAGCTTGAAATTCTGGATCGAGTTCAGATACCGCAAAAGTTTTCTTTTGGGTTCGAGTATATCCAGACAAGGAAGGAAAGTGGCATTTTCGAAGAAGTTCAAGAAGGTGAAGGCGACTTGCCTGATCTTCATGAAATTCCTATTTCGGGGAGCATGGGATCAAAGTTGATAAATGCATTGACTGTGGATGAGCTGTCAATGATAGTGTTTTTCACCTTGCTCGCATTTGAGATTGTTTTTTTCGTTGGGCGAAGTGGATTCTTCGGATAATTTTGCCATCATCGATCAAAATAAACGATATGATGCTGACTCCCTCCGCTGCTCCTCAAGCCCCGCGTTATATTCGTTGATTGTTTCCCTAGCAACCTTGATATCTACCTCTTCGCAAGTGCCGAATACGTAGTAGTCATAGATATTAGAGTAGGCACCATCATAGCGAGAAATCCTTGAACCGGCATAGTATCGCAGGTTTTGATCATAACCTTCGTACCAAGTATATCCGCTATAGTAGTCATAGATCTCAAGTCGATCGATGTATCCGGTGAATCCATAAAGGCTAGTGCCCTTGCCATGGAATATGGGTACCTTCTCTTCATACATCCCGTCAGGGGCCAACTTTACCGAACTCACCAATTGATTCGTGCGTCTGAAAAAGAAAAGGTTTGTGAATTGGTAATCGTAGTCAGTGCGATATAGATCGCACTTAAGGATTAGATTCCGATTTAAAGGTTCCACCACAGTGCTCCATTCTTGCGCAACAATTGACGCATGAGTAGAAGCAAACGATGCTAGGAACAAGACTAACGATAAATGGGGCTTCATTTTCGGAATCTCAGTATAGAACCACTGTGCTGTAACTGCCGCTTCCCGTTCGCTAAAAATCGACAGCTCTTGGTTATTACATTAACTCTGTCTACTTAAAAGGTTCAACTCAAAGCCAGATGATATCACGGCGCCAAATATCGAAGAATCTAGTGCGGTTTGGCTTGAGGTCAGCGCTATGTGAATGCTATAACCTTGATGGACTAGTCAAACTTGCCTAGGTGAAATATGAAAATAGCTAAAACCATTATAACTGCTATCTCTGTATTGGCAGTGTCTGTGTCAGTGTTGGCACAACAGCCTCCACCGCCTCCTGGCGGTCCCGGTGGTCCTCCTCCTGGCGGTCCCGGTGGTCCTCCTCCTGGCGGTCCTCCTCCTGGTGGCCCAGATTGACCTAACGACGACATGGATGATGACATGCCTTCGAAGGAAGAAATCGTTGCGGCGGTTGGTCCAGCCTGCGCACAGTATGTGCCTGATGAGCCACCAAGCGATGATGCGGCGTTCTTAGCAGCAGTTCCCGATAATTGTAAATCGGCGTTTGAAGCTCTTTTGGGATAAGCCGCGTTTAACGCGATGTAGGCAGAAAGCCGGTAAGCGAAAGCCTACCGGCTTTTTTACTGGTTCGTAGCGACAAGATATGTTTCTGAATGGCTGGCTAGCTGTTGTTAGGTAGCCAATTCGCTCGGTGGAG
>CACBCS010000028.1 GCA_902537815.1 uncultured Pseudohongiella sp.
TCGGAGTGTTGTTGCTCGACCCGGATACTGACCGGCTGGTGATGGTGCGCCAGTTCAGAGTGGGGATGCTGTGGCAGCCCGAATCGCCCTGGCCGCTGGAACTGGTGGCAGGAATGGTGGACAAGGAAGAGACGCTGGAGGCCGTTGCCCTGAGAGAAACCCGGGAAGAAACCGGTCTGACGGCCAGCGGGCTGGTCAAAATCTGTGAATACTTCAATAGCCCGGGGGCCTCGACCGAAAAGGTCACACTGTTCTGTGCGAAAGTCGACGCTGAGGCTGCCGGCGGCATTCACGGCCTGGAACAGGAGCATGAAGACATTAAAGTCGTTGTATTGCCGCGTGAACAGGCGCTGCAAAGGGTAAGATCCGGCGAAATCAATAATGCTATGTCAGTGATTGCGCTGCAGTGGCTGGAACTCAACCAGAAAACTCTGAAGAAATCATGGGCCTAGTCTCTTATGGGCCGGGGCGAACCGGGGAAAATTCTCATGACAATCGCTGCTGATTGGTTAAAATGTGATGCTGTCGCCAGCTGTCGCCAGCTGTCGCCAAAGCCGGATGGTAGCTTTAGTCTGCCGCCCATAGGCGGTGAATTACCCGGGGCTCCGATTCTGGCAGGTCGGAGTCGCAGTCCTGTGTCCGGCGGATCGCTGCTGAATGCCGGGAGCCGGCAAGTGTCGCCCAAGCCTGTCGGGAAAATCATAAGAACGTATTACAAAGAACCAATGCCAAAATCCGATTACAGTGTCGATCTGGTCAAGCAGATGGCCGAATGCGACGCCAATTACATTCGCTTGCTCAAGCTGGTGCCTGAAATGAGCGCCTACCTTGACCGCTCCTTTGCGGATATTGACTCGACCGATGAGGGCCCGGGTCAGGCGATTTCAGACGAAGAGCCGGAGAAGGCGCTGGAAGGCCGGGTCACCCGCTTTTGTCTGGCAGACTATGATGACATGGACGGAGTGAATGAGCCGGTCACCGTAGAGATCAAGATCCTTGAGGCATTCAAATACACCAGCACTCTGGAAATTGTGCAGAAGCCCGAGTTAACGAGATGGATGACCAACCCGTCCATGCTGGTGCGCGTTTACCATGATGCCAGCACTGCGGAAGTGGTCTCCTATCAGGGCCATCGTAAGCTCAGGCCCCGTTATGCCAAGCCAAACCCCGAGATGTATCACTCGGATGAGAAAATGCAGGTTAATCAGTTTTTGGGCGAGTGGCTGACGCACTGCCTGAAATCCGGTATCAGTGAGAAGGCGCCAGATCTCACCTATTCCTGAGTGAGCCTGTGAAATAGCAGATGGCAAAAGATCAACACAGCTCGGTCCGAATCGTTCAGATAACAGACACTCATCTGTACAGTGAGGAATCGGGTACGTTGTTTAAAATGAACACCAAGCACAGTTTTGAACAGGTGCTTGAGCTGGTTGGGATGCATGACAGCCCGCCTGATCTGATCTTGGGTACCGGTGACATCGCACAAGACGCTTCCGAGCCAGCCTATGAACACTTCAAGTCCAGTATCGGGATGCTGAATGCGCCTTTTATGTGGCTGCCCGGAAATCATGACAACGCGCTGCTTATGCGGTCTCTGGCAGAAGGAACGTCGGCGGCACACAAGCATATGCAGTTAGGCCACTGGATGATTGTGATGCTTGATACCAGCTTGGACGGTCAGGTGCATGGCGCGCTCTCAGAGGATGAGCTGGCGTTTCTCAGTGCTCAGCTTGAAGCATCGGAGCTCAGCGACTCAGTGGATCATATTCTGGTCAGCATGCACCACAATCCCGTCAAAGGCACAGCCGGCTGGATGAAAGACATCGGTCTGCAGAATCCTCGGAAATTCTGGGAGACAGCTAAAACATCCAGCAAGCTCAGGGCGGTAGTTTATGGTCACATCCATCAGGAGCTCGATTTCGAGTTTGAGGGTATCCGGTGTCTGTGCACCCCCTCCACCTGCATTCAGTTCAAACCTGATGTGGTCAACTTTGCGCTGGACAAGATGAATCCGGGCTATCGAAATCTGATGCTTCATTCGGATGGCAGTATGGAGACTCAGGTGATACGCGTCGCCGATGAGCAATTGGAAGCAGATTCCAGCAGCGGTGGCTACTGATCTGCTGCCCTGCGCGCCTCGTTTTCCGTTCTGGGCTTTGTCCCTTCTCTCGCCCGTCACCGCTGTGCTGAGATACTGTCATGGGCACTGATCTTCATATCCTGTATCTGCACGGATTTTTGAGCGCGCCACAGTCCAGTAAGGCCCGTGAGACGGTGGCCTACTGTAACGCCAGGGGCACGCCGGACCGGATTCACGTGCCGTTTATGAAGCACGGCCCGGCCGCCACTATGGCAGAGCTCACTGCGCTGATTGATACCCTGCCACAAGCCAAGTTGGGCCTGATTGGCAGCAGCCTAGGCGGGTTCTACGCAACCTGCCTGTCTGAGCAGTTCAATCTGCCGGCGGTGCTGATCAATCCCGCGGTCGGCCCATTTGACAGGCGGAAATCCTATCTGGGTGATCATCAGAATTACTACACTGACTCTGTTCATACGGTGACGCCTGCTTATATCGAAGAACTGAGACAACTCGACTGCAAGACGCTCAGGCATCCGCAAAATTTCAGAGTGATGGTGCAGAGCGGTGACGAGACTCTCGATTACCGTCTGGCCGCTGAAAAGTTCAGTAAAGCTGAACTGGTAATCCGGCCAGGAGGCAGTCACAGCTACGACGGGTATGCAGAGGAATTGCCTGCGATAGAGGCGTTTTTGCTATCAAGAATTACTGAATCTGTGCGATAGAATACTATTGATCTGCAGTCATTAACGCCCCCGTTCTGAATTCATTTTCGATGTCTAATAACTACAACGCCGACGCGATTGAAGTACTTACCGGCCTTGACCCCGTTCGCAAGCGCCCGGGTATGTATACCGATACAACACGTCCGAATCACCTCATTCAGGAGGTCATCGACAACAGTGTCGATGAGGCACTGGCAGGCTTTGCTAGCCAGTTGACCCTGACTTTGCATCAGGATGGACTAATCGAAGTCAGTGATGATGGCCGCGGTATGCCGGTCGATCAGCACAAAAACGAGAAGGTGTCGGGCGTTGAACTGATCCTGACTCGCCTCCATGCGGGCGGAAAATTTTCCAACAAGAATTATCAGTACTCAGGCGGACTGCACGGGGTCGGTGTGTCTGTGGTCAACGCGCTGTCAAAAACTCTCGAAGTGACGGTTAAGCGTGACGCCAAAGTCTATTCAATGAAGTTCAAAGGCGGAGAGAAAGCTTCTGAGCTGAAGGTCACTGGCAAAGTCGGCAAGCGAAATACCGGGACGACCGTGGCGTTCTTGCCGGATGGGAAGTACTTTGATTCGGTAAAGATTTCCATTCCCAGGCTCAAACATGTGCTGCGCGCCAAAGCGGTCCTGTGTTCCGGCCTGCGGGTGACTTTTGTTGACAATACGGTCAGCAAGGCCAAGTCGCAAAGCGAGGAGTGGTACTTCGAAGACGGTCTGACAGATTATCTGTTGCAGGCCACCGTTGACAACGAGTGCATCCCGCAGGCACCTTTCGTTGGCTCTATCAAAGGCAATGATGAGGCCGTTGACTGGGCGCTTCAATGGCTGCCTGATGGCGGCGAGGTGATCGGGGAAAGTTATGTCAATCTGATCCCGACCGCGCAAGGCGGTACTCACGTCAACGGCTTGCGAACCGGCTTGCTGGAAGCTCTCCGGGAGTTCTGTGAATTTCGTAATCTGCTGCCCCGTGGCATCAAGCTTACGGCCGAAGATGTCTGGGAAAAGTGCAGCTATGTGCTGTCTTCGAAGTTGATTGACCCTCAGTTTTCGGGTCAGACCAAGGAAAAACTGTCTTCTCGACAGTGTGCAGTTTTCGTTTCCGGCGTCATCAAGGACGAATTCAGCCTCTGGTTAAATCAGCATACCGCCGAAGCAGAGGCGATTGCCGAGTTATGTATCAGCAATGCGCAGCGCCGGCTCAAGGCCAGCAAAAAAGTCGCGCGCAAGAAAGTTACCGCCGGCCCGGCACTGCCGGGGAAACTGGCGGACTGCTCCACCGAAGATTTGATGGCAGGCGAGCTGTTTCTGGTGGAAGGGGATTCGGCCGGGGGGTCTGCGAAACAGGCACGGGACCGGGAATTTCAGGCGATCATGCCGCTGCGGGGTAAGATCCTGAATACCTGGGAGGTGGATTCGGCCGAGATTCTGGCCTCGCAGGCGGTGCACGACATCGCTATCGCGCTTGGTGTCGATCCCGGATCCAGCACGATCGATGATCTGCGCTACGGGAAAATTTGTATTCTGGCAGACGCCGATTCGGACGGGCTCCACATTGCCACACTGCTGTGCGCACTGTTCGTCAGGCACTTCCGGCCGTTGGTAGAAGCGGGTCACGTCTACGTCGCCATGCCACCACTGTTTCGCATCGATGTCGGCAAGGAAGTCTTTTACGCACTGGATGAAGATGAGAAGAACGGCATTCTCGACCGGATCGCGGCGGAGAAGAAAAGCGGCAAGATCAATGTGCAGCGCTTCAAGGGCTTAGGCGAGATGAACCCGATGCAGCTGCGAGAAACCACCATGGCTAAGGACACGCGTCGGCTGGTACAGCTGACCCTTGAAGCCGCGACCAGCAGCAAGAAGAAAAGCACACTGGAAGTCATGGATATGCTGCTGGCGAAAAACCGGGCAGCTGACCGGAAAGCCTGGCTGGAAGAAAGCGGAAATCTGGCGGACTATGCGGAATAGTCGTCATGCAACCTCTGGTTGCTAGCGAGCAAACCAATGAACGAAGACATTATCCTCAGTGACGACGGCGTCGAACAGATAGCTCTGCGCAGCTATACGCAGCAGGCTTATCTGAATTACTCGATGTACGTCATCAACGACCGTGCTCTGCCCAGTATCGGTGACGGGCTTAAACCGGTTCAGCGCAGAATCATCTATGCGATGTCTGAGCTTGGCCTGAAGGCTTCGGCTAAGTTCAAAAAGTCAGCCCGAACCATCGGTGATGTTATCGGCAAGTTTCACCCGCACGGTGATTCCGCCTGCTATGAAGCCATGGTTCTCATGGCGCAGCCGTTTGCCTATCGATATCCATTGGTGGATGGACAGGGAAACTGGGGTTCGCAGGACGACCCAAAGTCTTTTGCGGCGATGCGCTATACGGAATCACGACTGCGTGATTATGCAGATGTACTGCTGGGTGAGCTAGGACAGGGCACGGTCGAATGGAAGCCGAATTTCGACGGTACACTGGACGAACCGGAAATGCTGCCTGCACGGTTGCCCAACGTGCTGCTTAACGGCGGTAGCGGGATTGCTGTGGGGATGGCGACAGACATCCCACCGCACAATCTGCATGAAGTTGCCCAGGCGCTGATCCATCTGCTCGATAATCCCAAAGCAACGCTGCAAGACATTGGTAAGCGCATCAAGGGTCCGGATTTTCCCACTGAAGCGGAAATCATCACCCCACAGTCTGAAATTGAAGAAATGTACCGCACCGGCCGCGGAACCATGAAGGCCCGCGCGACCTACGTGAAAGAAAATGGCGAGATTGTCATTACCGCGCTGCCGTATCAGGTTTCCGGTGCCAAGATCCTTGAGCAGATTGCTGCGCAGATGCAGAAAAAGAAGCTGCCTATGGTGGTTGATCTGAAAGACGAGTCGGACCATGAAAACCCGACGCGAATCGTCATTGTGCCGCGCTCGAATCGGGTGGATATCGACAGTGTCATGTCGCACCTGTTTTCCACCACGGATCTGGAAAAGAACTATCGTGTGAATTTCAACATGATAGGGATCAACAAGCGTCCTCAGGTTAAAGACCTGGTAAGCCTGCTGAAAGAATGGCTGCAGTTCCGAACTGTAACGGTCCGTCGCAGACTCCAGTTTCGTCTCGACAAGATACTTGATCGTTTGCATATCCTTGACGGCTTGCTGATTGCTTTCCTGAATATTGATGAGGTCATTAAAGTTATTCGTCAGGAGGACAAGCCCAAGCAGGCGTTGATGAAGGCGTTTAAGATCAGCGAGCGCCAGTCAGAAGCGATCCTTGAGCTGCGCTTGCGACAGCTGGCCAAGCTTGAGGAGATCAAGATCAAAAGCGAGCAGCAAGAGCTGAGCGACGAACGTAAAACCCTGGAGCAGCTGCTGAAGTCAGCAACCCGCCTGAAAACCTTTATCAAGAATGAAATCAAGACCGATGCGGAAAAGTTCGGCGACGCCCGGCGCTCCAGGCTGGTGGAGCGCGAAGAGGCCAGAGCGTTCAGTGAAACCGAGCTGCTCTCTACCGAACCCATTACCATTGTCCTGTCAGAGCGCGGGTGGATGCGCTCGGCCAAAGGTCACGATGTAGATCCCCGCGCACTGCAGTACAAATCGGGGGACGGTTTTAAAATCGCTGCGCGTGGAAAAAGCAACCAGCTGGTCATTTTCCTCGATTCCACCGGTCGGGCTTACTCCCTGCCCGCGCATACCCTGCCGTCGGCACGCGGCCAGGGTGAGCCGGTTTCCGGTAAAGTGAACCCGCCGTCTGGTGCAACTTTCGAGGGAGTTGTGATCGGCGATGACGACAGAGACGTCTTGCTGGCCAGTGATGCCGGTTATGGCTTCGTCGCCAAGCTCGGGGACATGATCAGCAAAAACAAGTCAGGTAAGGCCATCTTACGCTTGCCAAAAGGGTCGGTGTTGCTGCCGGCTGTGATGATCAAGGATTATGACAGCGACCGAATTGTCTCGGTGACCAACGAGGGACGCATGCTCATGTTCCCGCTGAGTCAGCTTCCCCGTCTAGCCAAAGGCAAGGGCAACAAAATCATTAACATCCCGAGCGCCCGTGTTGCCGAGCGGATTGAATTTGTTGTCGCCATGACAACGGTGACCGCGGAAGACACCCTGACGGTTTATGCCGGTCGGCGTCATCATAATTTAAAACCGGCTGATCTGCAGCACTATCAGGGTGAGCGCGGGCGCCGCGGTAATAAGTTGCCCCGAGGCTTTCAGAATGTGGATCGCATCGAAGTCCTGACGTAGCCGGGTGCACTCGCCGCGAGCGCGGCGCCTGTTTTGCCGGACTGCGGTAAGGGACCTAGTCAGCGAACAGCGTCACCAGCTGCATCACCTGCCGCTCTATCAACGGTTTGTATTCGGCCATTGGCTCCCTCGCGAGAAGGGTGGCAATGCGTACGTCATCGCCAATCTCGAACTCTTCCTCGGCGTCCAGTCGGCTCAGACCGCCGGCCTTTTCAAAGCTGGCCGCTGAAATCAGCAGGGCGTTGTCCGGGCAATGCTGACAAATTGTGCGTGCCTCATCCAGCGTCTCGCCCCTGAGGTTGTTGCTGGACTGAGTGATGGGCGAGTAGAGACTGTTGAGTGACTGCCCGCTGTGCACTGCTATCCGGTATTTCGCAGGTACCGGATCGTCCCTCACGTCGTTGACGTCGCTTATAATTTGTAAAAACAACTGTGCGCAGCAGGCTCCGTAAAAGGCCTGATCCTCTTCCATCTCGACGTCACTGAAATGGATGACAGCTTCACCGTCTGCACAGAAACAGACGCTGCCGTTGTAGAGGCGAGAAGCTTTGTCGATGTAGAAATAATATTTGTTGAGCAGTTCAAAGAGCGTCTCGCCGGGCAGCGTCGAGGCAAGGTACTGGTAGTTCGCCATGCTGATAACCAGCAGGGTTGTGGCCTGCCCGCCGGCCGCTGTGCCTGAAGACTGATTGTCCGAACTGGGTGCTCGGGTGCTGAGCTGATTCAGAAAGGTATTTTGGGCAAGAAATTCTGCGGTTGCATTGTACTGGCGAATGGCTGCGCTGAGTTCATGATTGGATTCCGGCTCCGGGCAGGTATCGATCTCACCCTTGCGGATATTGCTGAGAGCGAACGCCAGCAGATTGGCCGGGAAGCTCACCACATACTGGAAGTAGATTCCGCTCAGCAGCACACAGACCGTCAGCAACAGGAAAGTGGCACCGACAATCAGCAGAAGACTGTTCGCTGCCCCTGCCTCGATATAGTCGAGGTTAAGCTCAAGCCGCACGGTCCCCGCAACCGCGTCGTTGAGCGTAATCGGTGCTTCATATTCTGCGCGAATGAATGCCAGCGGGACGGGCAAAGGCACCAGTGGGCGTATGGCTTCTTCGCGACCCTCCGCTTCGGCTAGCACGGCATCATCGACGCTGAGCACTGAGATTCGCTGAATGCCGCTGGCTTCAGTCAGGCTGTTGAGGACCACGTTCATACTGATCAGATCGTTGGCCAAAACCAGTTCGGTGAGCTGCATGGCGGTTTGTCCGGCGAGAGCCTGACCAAGCCCGTCTGCTTGCTGCTGCAATAAACTGCGATTGCTGTAGCTGCTGATCAGCCAGAAGACGCACATGGCGAGGACCAGGAGCAGGCATCCAGTGACCGTAAATTTGGTCGAAACCCGGCTCAGCGTCGGCCTCTGCTGAGCGGGTGTTTCTGCGTCTGTGTCAGATGTTTTTGTCAAGCCAGAAAGTCTTTTCGATGCGCCATGGAGGGGCAAGAATAACAGGAGCGTCGCATTGTCCCAAACAGTTGGAACGTGGCCGATCGACTCAGCTTGCGAAAGCGGGAGGGCCTCTCAGGCAGGCAGATGCCGCTAAAGCCCTCATTTAATGACGCAATCTGGCAAGCGCTACTGATGAATACTCAGCCCAGTCGCGTTTTACTGTCACTGCCCGGGTCTTCTCTGACCAGCCGAGGGACCAGATAGCCGGGCAGCAGGGCACGGATTTCGGTGATCAGGTCAAGGCCTTCTTGTTCGTCGACCAGAAAATGTCCGGTTCCGGCAACCCGATCCGGCAGGTGCAGGTAATAAGGCAGTACATTCATGTCAAACAGTTTGTGACTCAGCGAAACCAGACTTCCTGCATCATCATTGATGCCTTTGAGCAGCACTGACTGATTCATCAGCGTTGCGCCCGTTGCTCTGAGCTTTTGCATGGCGAGCTGCACCGAGGAGTCAATCTCCTGACCGTGGTTGCAATGAATGACAATTACCAGTTTGCTGTTCAGCGACGCGAGTGTCTGGCACAGACTGCTGGTAATCCGCTGCGGGATCACTACCGGCAGACGGGTGTGGATACGAATGGTGGTGATCTGTCTGAGTGTGTCGATCTGAGTCAACAGCCACTTGAGATAGTTGTCTCCCGCGGCCAGCGGATCACCGCCGCTCAGAATAACCTCGGAGATGCTGCTGTCCCTGCCGATCTGCCCCAGAGTTTCCTGCCACTGCTGCTTGCCCGGCGTGTTTGCCGCGTAGTCAAAGTGTCGTCTGAAGCAATAACGGCAGTGCACTGCACAATGAGGCGTTGCGGTAAGCAGGACACGACCCCGGTATTTTTGCAGCAGTCCTTGCGCCTGATTGAAGCTACTTTCCTGCAGGGGATCTTCACTGAGCGATAAATCCACCTCGTCCTCCAGCTGGCTCGGCCAGACCTGCCGCAACAGCGGGTCGTCCCAGTTGCCCGGCTGCATGCGCCGCGCAAATGGTCTGGGCACCTTGAGGGAAAACCTGTCCAGTCCGCACTGGGCCAGCAGGCTATCGGAGCCCGGGTTGCTGTCGAGCTGGAGAATTTCGGTTAATTCCTTTGGATCTGTGATGAGATCAGCTAATATTTCCTGCCATTTTTCAGGCGGGTCAGAAGAGATGACCGATAGGGCAGCGTTGCTCATGACTGGATACGGGCGTTAACTGTACGGAATTCAGACCGGGTCAGAATTTGTGCGGTAGTTCCGACGCATCATAGCAACAATGCGGATGACAAGCAGGCTTATCCGCGAAAACACAGGTAAACTCTTCGTCCGGGGTCCGGTCGCCTCCGAGATGCCCAGACAGAAGAAAGGAGACAGCAAATGGCAAGCTACGCAACCAACGAATTCAAATCAGGACTGAAAGTGCTGGTCGACGGAGAGCCTTGCTCTATCCTTGAAAACGAGGTGGTTAAGCCCGGTAAAGGCCAGGCTTTCAATCGCGTGAAATTTCGCAATCTGCGCAACGGCAGAGTCTGGGAGCGTACTTTTAAATCCGGAGAGTCGATTGAAGCGGCCGATGTCATGGAAATCGACATGGAGTATCTGTACGCAGACGGTGAGTTCTGGCACTTCATGAAAACGGACGGCAGTTTCGAGCAGGTGGCGGCGGATGCAAGCGCAATCTCTGAGGCGAAAGACTGGCTCAAGGAACAGGATGTCTACCAGGTGATTCTCTGGAACGAGGCGCCAATCTCGGTGTCGCCACCGAATTTTGTTGAGCTTGAGGTTGCGGAAACAGACCCCGGCCTTAAAGGCGACACGGCTCAGGGCGGCACCAAGCCGGCTACTTTGAGCTCGGGCGCGGTGGTCAAGGTGCCGCTGTTCGTCAATATCGGCGACGTGCTGCGCGTCGACACCCGCACGGGTGAGTATCAGAATCGCGTCAGCAAATAAATCACCATCCGCTTTTGAGCGTTGACTTACCGTGGCTGAAAGGAAGCATCACTCCTTGCCGGGTAGCCTGAAGTTACGTGCCTCGGTGCTGGCCGAGGTCAGGCGCTTCTTTGCTGAGCGGGAGGTGATGGAAGTTGAAACGCCGCTGCTGCGAACCAGTACCGTCACGGATGTGCATTTGCAATCCTTTGAGGTGCGTATGCATGATCCTTCGCAGTACCCCTTGTTTCTTCAGACCTCACCTGAGTACGCGATGAAGCGGCTGCTGGCCGCGGGCTCGGGCCCGATTTACCAGATTGCGAAAGCCTTTCGGGCCGGCGAGCGAAGCCGATTGCACAATCCGGAATTCACTCTCATTGAATGGTATCGTCCCGGGTTCTCGCTGACCGATCTGATGGATGAAGTGGAGCAGCTCACTGCTCGTCTGTTGTGCCGTCAGAAGATTCCAAGAGTTACCTACGGAGAATTATTCAGGACGCATCTCAATCTGGACCCGCACACCATCGCCCTTGAGGAACTGAAGCAGCGCAGCGACGAGTTGATTGATGTCCGCAGCGCTGATCTGGACGCGACCGATTATTTACAGCTGTTGATGGGTCAAAAAATTGAGCCGAGCTTGCCGGATAGCTGCTTTGTCTATGAATATCCAGAAGCGCAGGCCGCACTGTCGGTTGTAGCGCCTGATGCTGAGGGAATTCCTGTCGCGCAGCGCTTTGAACTTTATGTAGACGGCATGGAGCTGGCCAATGGTTACTTCGAGTTGACTGACGCGGCAGAGCAACGCGCGCGGTTCGAGAGGGACCTCGTCAGACGGCAGCAGCTTGGCCTGCCGGCTGTGCCTGTCGATGAAGAACTGCTTGCCGCCATGGAGGCGGGCCTGCCGAGCTGCGCAGGTGTTGCGCTGGGTCTCGATCGTTTATTGATGGCGCTCGGTCAAAACCGGGATATTTGCGGTGTAATCAGCTATCCGCTGGGCTGAACGTTCAGTCCTCGCGGGCCTCCTGCAACACCCGATCTGTATACAGCGCGCGCATTTTCATTGTGACAGGGCCGGGTGTCCCATTTCCTATCTGGGTCCCATCAATCTCAACAACGCCAAGCGCCATAGTCGTCGCGCTGCTGATGAACGCCTCGTCCGCTGCCAACGCCTCTTCCACTGTAAATAGTCGCTCATCAATCTCGATGCCTGTTTGCTCGGCCAGCTCTAACAGCGTTCTGCGTCTGATGCCCGGCAAGATGGAGTTGGACAGCGGCCGGGTGACAATCTTATCGCCAATGACAATATAGGCAGAGGAAGACACGCCCTCAGTGACATAACCGTCTTCCACCATCCAGCCTTCTTTCGCCCCTCTGCTGACCGCGTCCTGTTTTGCCATGCACTGTCCTAGCAGGTTGATCGATTTGATGTCGCGCCGTTTCCAACGCAGATCAGGAGTGGTTGTGACTTTGATGCCTTCAGTGGCAGCCGGGTTGTTGAGCAGGTTCATTTGGGATGAAAACGCCATGAAGCCGGGAGCGGTATCGGCAGGGAACGGAAAATCCCGCTCGGCAACGCCCCGGGTCACCTGAGAGTACACTACGCCTTCGCGAAGATTATTGCGGCTCACCAGTTCTGACATCACGTCAAGATACGCCTGCTGACTGCAGGGCCAGTCGAGCTGAATCTGGCTGAGGCTCCGGTCAAGACGTTCCAGAAAATAGGCTTTGTCGACAACGGCTCCTTCGAATACAGGGACGACTTCATAGACGCCGTCGCCGAAAATATAGCCTCGGTCAAAGATGGAGACTTTGGCTTCATCGGCAGGCAGATACTCGCCATTGAGATAAACAATTCTGGTCAAAGCAGGGTCCTTGCTGGGTCAATAATCAATACGATCGCTTAAGCGTGTGCTGTGCGTTAAGGGTCCGGCAGTCATCAGGCCGGCCGGGGATAACACATGCGCTCAGAATTCTTTGGCGAAGCTCGCCAGGGCTTCGCCATCGAGCCGCTGCACTGTCCATTCATCCATAGGTGCCGCTCCGATCGAGCGGTAGAACTGAATCGAAGGTTCATTCCAGTCCAACACCGACCACTCAACGCGAGTGCAGCCCTTGTCGACAGCCAGTCTGGCAAGATAGGCCAGCAGGCACTTGCCAAAACCTTTGCCACGCATGTGCGGCTGAACATATAAATCTTCCAGATAGATACCCGGTCTCCCGGTGAAGGTGGAGAAATTATGAAAGAACAGGGCATAGCCGACCGCGGTACCCTGATATTCCCCGATGACAGACTGGGCATAGGCCACCTCGCCAAACAGGGTTTCTTCCAGTGTTTCAACGCTGGCGACGACTTCGTGCAGCAGCTTCTCATATTCCGCCAGTTCCCTGATGAAACTCAGGATCAGGGGACAGTCTTCGACGGTTGCCTTTCGCAAGACAAAGTCCGGTAGTGAAGTGTCTATGATCATTTTTTACCCGCAGCGGCAGGTGGTTCCGGTGCCATAAGGTTCGTCCCGGGGTTTGCGCAAGCTTCTTCAGTTTTAACGCTATGCTTGGACTGCTATAATCCGCGCCTCTTTTTTCCGGTCGATCGCCAGGTCGAGTGCGCGCTAATTAAGGAAACATGATGTCAGCGAAAAAATCCACCATTATTTATACCGAAACCGACGAAGCTCCTGCGCTGGCAACCTACTCCTTGTTGCCGATTGTCGAAGCCTTCGCCCGCGCTTGCGATGTCGATGTTGAGATCAGAGACATCTCCCTGTCCGGACGCATCATCGCCAACTTCGCTGACTATCTGAGCGCTGACCAGCAGCAGTCCGACGCGCTGGCCGAGTTGGGAAATCTGACCCAGGATCCGCTGGCGAACATCATCAAGCTGCCGAATATCTCGGCCTCTATTCCACAGATGAAGGCAGCCATTGCAGAGCTGCAGGGGAAAGGCTACACGCTTCCTGACTACCCGGAAGAGCCTTCAAGCGATGAGGAGAGAGATATCAAGGCCCGTTATGACCGCATTAAGGGCAGCGCAGTTAACCCGGTTTTGCGTGAAGGAAATTCCGACCGACGTGCGCCGGCTTCTGTGAAGAACTACGCTAAGAAGAATCCTCACTCAATGGGGGCCTGGTCTTCAGCGTCAAAGTCTCATGTCGCCAGCATGGCAGAAGGTGATTTTTTTGGCAGCGAGCAGTCCACTACAGTGCCTGCCGCGACGTCGGTAACGATTCAGCATACCGGCAGCGATGGCACGGTCTCGGTGCTCAAGGACAACATTGCTCTTCAGGCCGGTGAAGTTATCGATGCTGCCTGTATGACTGCGCAGGCCTTGCGCGAGTTTCTCGAAGCGGAGATCCAGGATGCAAACAAACAGGGTGTTCTGATGTCTCTGCACATGAAAGCCACGATGATGAAGGTTTCTGACCCGATTATCTTTGGCCACGCCGTGAAGGTGTATTACCGGGACGTCTTTGAAAAATATAGCGAGCAATTTTCCGAGCTCGGCGTGGATGCCAACAACGGCATTGGTGATGTCTACACTAAGATTCAGTCGCTTACTGATGAGGAGCGGACGGCAATTGAAGCAGACCTGCAGACGGTCTACAGCACCCGGCCGGATATGGCGATGGTAGATTCAGATCGCGGCATCACCAACCTGCACGTGCCCAGCGATATCATTATTGATGCATCTATGCCCGCAGCGCTGCGCTCCTCCGGACAGATGTGGGGCCCGGATGGTCAGCTCCACGACATGAAAGCAATCATCCCGGATCGCAGCTATGCGGGGATCTATCAGGAAGTGATTGACTACTGCAAGCAGAATGGCGCGTTTAATCCGTCGACCATGGGCAGTGTCCCCAATGTGGGGCTGATGGCGCAGAAAGCGGAAGAGTATGGTTCACACGATAAGACATTCGAGGTCGCCGCAGACGGGACAATCGCAGTGGTTGATGGTGACGGCAAGACTCTGCTTGAACACGCGGTAGCGGCAGGCGATATCTGGCGAATGTGCCAGGTGAAGGACGCGCCTATTCAGGACTGGGTGAAGCTGGCGGTGTCCCGCGCGCGCCTGAGCGAGACACCTGTTGTGTTCTGGCTGAATGAAGAGCGGGCTCACGATGCGCAGCTGATCAAAAAGGTCAATGCCTACCTGCCTGGGCACGACACTGAGGGGCTTGAGATTCATATCATGGCTCCGGCCGCGGCGACTCGCTTCTCTCTGGAGCGGATCGGTGCGGGTAAAGACACGATCTCCGCTACGGGCAACGTGCTGCGTGACTACCTGACGGATCTGTTTCCGATTCTTGAGTTAGGAACCAGCGCCAAGATGCTTTCTATTGTTCCGCTGATGAACGGCGGGGGCCTGTTTGAGACAGGCGCTGGAGGTTCAGCGCCCAAACACGTGCAGCAGTTTGAAAAAGAGAACCACCTTCGCTGGGATTCGCTGGGAGAGTTTCTGGCTCTGGCAGCTTCCCTCGAACATCTCGCTCAGGTCACGGAGAATTCGCGCGCTCAGGTGCTGGCCAAGGCACTGGATCAGGCAACCGGTAAATTTCTTGACGAGAACAAATCCCCGTCGCGGAAGGTGAATGAGCTGGACAATCGGGGCAGTCACTTTTATCTGGCCATGTACTGGGCAGAGGCTTTGGCGGCCCAGTCCGAAGATGCGGAGCTGGCACGGCATTTTTCTTCTGCTGCGACTGCCATGGGGGAGAATGAAGCCCGGATTGTGGCAGAGCTTAACTCGGCTCAGGGCGTTGCTATGGAGGTGGGCGGTTACTACAAGCCTGACCCGGAACTGGCTGTAGCCGCAATGCGCCCGAGTGCGACATTGAATGGGATCATTGCCAGTATCTAGGCGCGCCCTGAGGCAGCGAGAGGGCCTCCGATAGACCTGTCCGCGACTACAGATCGCGACTGAACGTAAAGGTGCCTGGATTCAGCCCGAGGCACAAAAAAGCCCACTAAATGGTGGGCTTTTTTGTGCGCGCAGTCGGCTTATTTTACTGCTCTGAGGTAGCGCTTGATTCCGCCTACCGGGCCTACTTCTGCGCCAAAGATGTTGCCGTGACTGTCGGCGACCACGCCTTCAGCGGTGCAGGTGCCGCGGCAGTCTGGCTGAGGGTCCGGGATCAGGAATTCGACCTCCCCGGTAATCGCACTGCCGATCCGTATCCCCCGGGTCCAGTGTCCGTGATCGGGGTTTACCGAGCCGGACTCTGAGTCCGCTGCATAGAGCACATCGTTGTCATCAATAAAGATTCCGCTGTTGCGGCTGAACTGATGCCAGACGTCGAGCAGATTGCCGTCCTGGTCAAATATCTGGATGCGGTTGTTGCCACGGTCAGAGACAAACAGTCGCCCCTGAGAATCCATGGCTAGCGCATGCGGTTGACGGAAATTGCCGGGCTCCATGCCCCACTCACCCCATTTCTTGATCAGATTGCCTTCGGCATCATACTTGTACATGGCATTGGGTGTGCCCTCGGCGCTGGAGTGACCTTCACCGATAAAAATGGAGCCGTCCGGTGCAACCAGCACATCGTTCGGGGTATAGCAGCATTCACCGTTGCTGCCGCCGCCCTTTACGCCGATAGACATCAGATGCACGCCGGTCGGGCTGAACTTGTGGACTTGATGACCATAAGGTTCGCCGTCATAGCCTTCGATCTGGTTGGTGCCGCGGGCATCGGCAATCCAGACATTTCCGTCATGATCGACCTCAATGCCGTGTGGCCAGGTGATATAGCCGGCGCCAAAGCTGCGAACCATATTTCCATCTTTATCGAACAGCATCACCATGTTGGTGTCAGGACTGTTGACGCAGGCGTTGATGTTGCCGCCGCAGCGCTCGGCAATCCAGATGCTCTCGCCATCCGGATGAACATCCACTGTGCTTGAGGAGCCCCACTCACGTCCGGCCGACATCTTAAAATAGCCTGACTGGGTGATGTAGGGGTTGGGCAGATCATTGACCGGAGGCATGTCTGCCTGTGCGAAGGCCAGAGTGGGTGCCGCCAGTAGCGCGAGGCAAGCTGCTTTGAAACGCGTGTGATTAGACATCGGATTTTCTCTCATTGTTGTTTTAGTAAGACCAGCACCGAAGGATAAACCAGCCACCCCGCAGGTTCAATCGCAGGCCTGTGCTTCTTTCCGATAGTCAAATCCGTCCGGCGGAGGCGAGATGATCACTGGCTGGGTTGAGGGTTTTCTGATCTGGCAGAGGCTTTGTTATGGCGCTGATTGAGGGTCAGGTAGCCCAATTTTATGCACTGGAGCGGATATGTTGAAAAACAGTAGTTGGTTGAGTGCCCTTCTGACCCTGAGGGGCATGCCGAGTTCGGGCTTGATCTGACGTGCGGGTTTAAGCCTGCGTGGTTGATGCCTGAAGCCGCCTGCGCCGAGTCGCAGAGCGCGCGGTCAGCTGCGCTGCGAGACAAGAATGCCGAACTGATCAATCTCGACCAGTACATTCCCGAAGTCGGTAATCTCTATGGGTGGGCGTGTCGAGCTGTCATGCTGTCCAAAGACGAAGACTTTTATCGCCTGGCTACGACGCTGCGGCAGGCTGGCCATTTCAGAGTCGAATCCCTGCGGAACAAAAATGCTGACCAGGTCTATATTGTCCCCGGCAGATTCCAGAAAGCCTCTCTTATTGGCATACCATTCAGTTTTCGTTGTCGGAAAATTCTCCAGTACTGAATCGTTATAAACGAATACCACATCAACTTCCGTGATCAATATGGCGTTGTAATCGAGCCGCGACTGCACGAACAGAGACTGCACTTCCGCCTGCGCGGTCATGCCTGTGAGCGCCATAAGCAGGAGGACTACCCGTCGGAGCCTGGCTATTTTCATATACATTGTTGAGATTTGCTGGGAATGAATGCGCATGTTCGGAGCAGGAAAATTACGCCAGATCGGTTCGGTGCGCAAATAAAAAGCCGGCTCGCTTCTGCGGCCGGCTTTTAGCTCGAGACCATGCTGATGAGTACCGGTGTTACTCGGAAGTTGGCACAACGCCGGTGTCAGATTTAGGTGAGCCATCGCCGTTGAAGCCCATGACCTCATAGCGACGCCAGCCGGCCAGGATGCCCATCAGACCGTGATTGCCCTCGTGGCAGGCATACTCGAATACCGGGTCTGGCGAAGCGCGTAGGGGAACCCGCGCTGACCAGGGCTCATCCCACGACAAGGGGTCGGTTACGGTGAAATCATATTCCAGCGTGTTGTCGTCCGCTCTGCTGAAGCGCTCAACCACATGCGCCTCATTGGACATGCCACGCAGATTGTAGGTGTGGTACCAGCCATTGGTTTCGATGATCAGCGTGTCATCTTCCCAGCGTGCAATGGAGTTGCCTTCCCACTTGCCCTGCTTGATGTCGAAGTCATCGGCGTAGGGAATGATGCGGGCGGTATGCACCATCTCATTGAGAATCATTACGTGATTCTCGGTCTGCACCAGCTGCATGTTGTTGTTGTAGGATCCCGGTATCATCGGTGGGCCACCGACGAAGCCGGTGATACAGCGGTCTACCGTCGTGCGCCCCTCAGGACCGGCACTTTCAAAAACCATCTGCTGATAGGCAGACCGGCGCTGCTGTCCCGCCTCATTCAGGCCGGGAATGCGGCCATTGGGCGGGTCGTAAATCAGTGAGGTACGGCGATCGGCGATGGTCTCGCTGCCGCGCTCATACCAGAATTCATTATAGGAGATGACCCCCGGGGGATACCCAGCTCCACCGACCGAGTCGATGATGAGATCCCGGTTCTGACGCCGGTTCTCATAAGCTTCCCATTCTTCCGCCTGCTCAGGCGTGAGCACCTCCAGATTTTCCAGTTCCCGCGGACGCTGCAGGGGCGTGATGGTCCGGAACGTATAAAAACCCTGAAAATCCGGATGGCCGTACTCGGTCCTCGGAATCTCGCTGTCCTGAGCGGACAGCAGCGGCGCCAGGCATAAACCGGCTGCAGCCAGAGTGAGTTTGGTCAGGCTTTGCTTGCACATGGCAACCTCCAAATCTTGTTATTCAACTGCCGTTTTGTTTTGGCCAGAGTATGGAAATTACGCCTGTTTTACCGCTTTTTCAAGGCTGATGAAGGCCAGCCAAACTTGCCGGGTCAAATTGAATTGGCCCGATAGCTGGTTTATGCTCTGGCTGGTCGTTTTGAGTGGGCACGAGGAGCAGTATGGCCACCCTTGCACAGAGTTACACCAAGCAGGCAACTGAGCCGTCAGGATCCCCTGAGGCGGACATCAGTCTCAGCGCCTATAAGTTTTCCGCCACGCTTACCGCCGGTCTGTTCCTGCTGGCCTTTACGCCGCGGGTGCAGAGCAATGAGACGCTCGCCTATACAGTGATCGGTGCTGCGCTGGTACTGGGCGCCTGGCAGATTTTCCAGATTCTGACAGCGCGTCAATCAGGCCAGACTTTTGGTTTCAACGTGGTCTTGCGCCAGCAGCACTACATCCAGATGGTGGTGCAGTTCAGCGTCTATCTCTACTGGGGATACTACTGGAGACCGGTCTACGATCATCTCTGGCTACTGGCGGCGCAGGTACTGTTTGCCTTCACTTTCGATATGCTGCTGTCCTGGTCGCGCAAACGCGATTACACCCTCGGTTTTGGCCCGATTCCGATCATCTTCAGCACCAATTTGTTCATGTGGTTCCGGGATGACTGGTTCTATCTTCAATTTTTGATGATCGCCGTCGGCTTCATGGGTAAAGAGTACGTACGCTGGCACCGGGAAGGGCGCAATGTACATATCTTCAATCCCTCCGCCTTTGCGCTCGGTATCTTTTCGCTGCTGTTGATATCGACCAACACCACCAGCATTACCTGGGGTCAGGAAATTGCGTCCACCCTGACCCTGGCGCCCAACATCTACACGTTCCTGTTTCTGATTGGCCTGGTGGTAATGTATTTTTTCTCCATCACTCTGGTTGCCGGC
>CACBCS010000029.1 GCA_902537815.1 uncultured Pseudohongiella sp.
GACAGCCCGATGCTGCTGGTCGGCCTGATTCCGGAACAGGAAGTCAATCGTATCAAAACGGGAGCAGAGGTCAGCGGACGCTTGCTCGGTGGCCAGCAAGTGACGGGCACCGTGACCTTTCTCGCCGCCTCGGCTGATCCGTTGTCCCGCAGCTATCGCATCGAAATTGAAGTGGACAGTGCCGGCGAAAAGATTCGCGAAGGGATCACCACCGAAATACTGGTGAAAGCCGACGAAGTGATGGCCCACCGAATCCCTTCCTCCGCTCTGACTCTCGACGACAATGGCAATATCGGCGTTAAAATTGTTGAGCGCGGCGACACGGTCGCTTTTTACAACGTCTCCATTGTGGGTGACGACACAAATCAGCTCAATCCCGGAATCTGGGTTACCGGACTTCAGGGTGACATCACACTGGTCACGGTCGGTCAGGAAATTGTCTTTCCCGGCCAAACCGTGGCCGCCAATTTTGATTGGGATCTTTAAAAAAGCCCCACTCCGGACAAGTCTATGAATTACCTTGATACTGCGGTCGCGCGATCTAGGACGACCCTCTCAGTTTTCGTCGCGGTTATGCTGACAGGCTTTGCCTCTTATCTGTCGATTCCCGTTGAACTGAATCCGGATGTTGATGTGCCGATTATCGTGACCACGATCATCCACGAAGGCATTTCTCCGGAAGATGCCGAGCGTTTGCTGTCCAAGCCGGCTGAGCTTGAACTGAAAACACTGGACGGGATCACCCAGATCAGCTCCTTTTCCAGTGAAAACGCGGCGACCGTGATCACCGAGTTTGACATCGACTTCGAGTCTTCTACCGCTCTGGCCGACGTGCGCGAAGCCATCAACCGAGCCAAGGCGAGATTTCCGCAAAACACCGAAGAGCCTCTGATCACGGAAGTCTCTGCGGCGGAACTGCCGATTGTCCAGGTCGCCATTGGCGGCGAAGGCGTTCCGGAAAGAACACTGCTGCGCATCGCCGAAGAACTGCAGAGAGAGATCGAAATTCTCCCGCAAATCCTCGAGGCGACGATGGTCGGTAACCGGGAAGAACTGCTGGAAGCCGTGATTGACCCGGCCAAACTGGAAACTTATGGTATCCCGAACTCCGCCATCATTCAGACGGTTACCAGTAACAACCGTCTGATTCCGGCTGGCCAGGTTGATACCGGACAGGGGAGTTTTTCCGTCAAGGTGCCCGGCCTGATCGAAAACGCAAGTGATCTATTTGATCTGCCACTCGCCTCGAGCGCCGATGGTGTGCTGACCGTATCCGACATTGCCGATGTCAGACGGACTTTCAAGGACGCCACCCGATACGCCTACGCCAACGGCTCTTCGTCGATATCGCTCAATGTGATGAAGCGAAACGGCGCCAATCTGGTTGAAGCCATGACCGCAGTCGATCAGGTAGTCACCGACATTCGGCCATCCCTTCCCCCTGCTGTCTCAGTGTCATACATCAACAACACCGCGCCTCTGGTTATCGAACAGAACATGGGCCTGCAGGGCAACATGGCAACCGCCATGGTGCTGGTGCTGATCGTCGTCATTGCTTCCGTGGGAATTCGCTCAGGCCTTTTGGTAACGCTGGCTGTTCCTTTTTCTTTCTTCTTCGCTTTCATCATCATCAGCCTGCTGGGATTCACCTATAACTTCATGGTGATTTTCGGGCTGTTACTCGGCCTTGGCATGCTCATCGATGGCGCGATTGTGATGGTGGAATATGCAGACCGTAAAATGGCTGAAGGCAAGGACAGCCTCGCGGCCTATCGGCTGGCCGTGAATCGCATGTTCTGGCCAATACTGGCGTCAACGGCCACCACCCTGGCCGCATTCCTCCCAATTATGTTCTGGCCCGGTGTATCTGGGCAGTTCATGAGTTACCTGCCGATCACAGTCTTTGCGGTGCTGATTGGCTCACTGTTCTATGCCCTGCTATTCGCGCCGACCATCGGGGCCCTGATGGGACGCTCCGGTACTATCAGTGAAAACGATGCCAGCGCACTGCACAGCCTGGAGTCCGGCAGAACAGAAAACATCAGCGGCATCACTGCTGTCTACGCGCGGATACTGGATCTGGCCGTACGCATGCCGGTTGCTGTCTTTGTCCTCAGCATTCTCATGCTGATCACCATCGTCACTGCCTACGGTCGCTACGGCAAGGGCGTTGAATTCTTCACCGGCGTCGAACCGAGTCAGACCCAGATTCAGGTCTTTGCCCGCGGCAATTTTTCACCGGCTGAGGTACGTGATCTCATGCTCGATGTGGAGAGCCGTATTCGCCGCGTAGGACACATCAAAGGGATAGTGACGCAGTCCGGCGCCGGCGCACAAATGGGTGGCGATCAGCAAACTGCGCCTGATCTGATAGGCAGTATCTTTGTAGAGATGACTGACCGGCGGGTTCGCCCGGAGATCGACGGCTTTGAAGTGGAGAATCGCTATCGCGAAGCCATCTCCAACATGCCGGGCGTCAGAGCGGAAGTGGTTACCGTGGAGAACGGCCCACCCGTTGGGAAAGAAATTCAAATTGAACTGTCAGGCGATGATCTCGATCTGCTGTTCGCTGAAGCCACTCGAATCCGGACTTTTATGGAAACGGAGCTGGGCGACCAGCTGATCGACATTGATGACACGGCACCTATTCCCGGCATCGAATGGGAATTCATCGTAGACCGGGCTCAGGCCGCCATGCTGGGAGCCAACATGGCTGAAATCGGCACAGCCATCCAGTTAATGACCAATGGTATCTTCATGGGAGACTATCGTCCGGATGACAGCGAAGAAGAGGTCGACATCCGGGTGCGCTATCCCTCTGAGTACCGGGGGCTTGACCAGATGGAATCGATTCGCATCAGCACGATTAACGGACCGGTGCCGATCAGCAGTTTTGTCTCACGGGAAGCCAAGCCTAAAGTCAGCTCGATTCAGCGCGTCGACGGGGCCCGGGTTGTCTATGTCCGGGCAAACCCGGCGCCGGGCGTTGTTGCCGACAACAAACTGCAGGAGATCTCTGCATGGCTGGCTGACAATCCGCCGGCTAATGGTGTTTTTTATGAATTCAGGGGTGCTAATGAAGAGCAGGAGCAGTCGGCCGCGTTTCTGGTGCAGGCCTTCTCGCTGGCCATGGCCCTGATGGCAATTCTTCTGGTCACGCAGTTCAACAGTTACTACCAGGCTCTGCTGATCCTGTCGTCCGTGCTGCTCTCAACCGCCGGCGTTCTGCTTGGCCTCTTGACCACGGGCCAGACGTTTTCAGTAATCCTGACTGGCATCGGAATCGTGGCTCTGGCCGGCATCATTGTGAACAACAATATCGTGCTCATTGATACCTTCAATGTCCTGCGGCAGGAACACCCGGACTGGGCCCTGCGGAAAATCATCGTACAAACGGGTATACAGCGATTGCGTCCGGTATTTCTCACCACATTCACAACGGGCTTTGGCCTGTTACCGCTCGCCATGGGCGTGTCGGTAGATCTGATCGGGGCGGAAATCGAGGTGGGAGGACCCATTACCTCACAGTGGGTGAGTCTGGCATCTGCCATCGTGTTCGGACTGTCGTTTGCAACCGTGCTGACCCTGATTGTGACCCCGGCAATGCTGGCGCTCCCGCAGAGGCTGCGTGATCTAATTAAGCGCCAGCCAACAATGTCTTCCCCGCCGCGCGCACAGCTCGCCTCCTGAGCATCACCGCAGCGTCTGACCTGAAAAACTTCGCGCGCTGCCACACCAGGTAGCGCGCGGATGGCATTCATGCCAGAATCTTCGCAACTGTCGCCAAGAAAACAGACCCATGGGCCTTTTAGTCGGCTTCTTTTTCGCCAGCATTCTCTTCTCTTTCCTCTGCTCTATTCTGGAAGCCGTACTGCTGAGCATCACTCCGGCCTATGTCGGCATCCAGGAAAAGAAAGGCGCTCATATCGCCGCTGATCTGGTGCGCTTCAAGGACGACATTGATCGCCCACTGGCAGCCATTCTCACCCTCAACACGATTGCACATACCGTGGGCGCGATTGGCGTAGGCTCACAGGCCGCGCTCATCTTCGGTGAATCCATGCTCGAAGTCGCCGGTGTTCCCGTCATCAGCCTCGAGGCCCTGATAGCAGGGCTGATGACTCTGGCGATACTGGTCTTTTCGGAGGTCATTCCAAAAACCATAGGCGCCAATAATTGGGAAGCGCTGACCCCATTCACCATCGCATCGCTGAAAGTGATGCTATTTGTTCTGTCGCCGCTGGTTTGGATAAGCCAGTACATTACCCGACATTTGAAAAAAGATAAGGATAAACCGGTACTCAGCCGCACCGACTTTCTGGCCATGGCAAAACTGGGAACGGAAAGCGGCGTGCTTGAAGAAAGCGAGCAGACGATCATTCACAACCTGCTTCGCTTCTCCAAGGTCCTAGTCAAAGATGTCATGACGCCCCGAATCGTAGTCAACACCGCCAGCGAAGACATCACAGTGCGAGAATTTCAGAACGTTAACGCGAACCTTCCCCATTCGCGCATCCCGGTCTACCGGGAAAAAAACGACAACATCACCGGCTACGTACTACGTGACGACATTCTGTTGAATCTGGCCGAAACGCAGGATCACACGCTGCTCAAAGCGCTGCGCCGCGACATCGTTGTTGTCCATCGGACGGTCCCGATACCGGATCTGCTGGATACTTTTCTCATCAAAAAAGAGCATATGGCTCTGGTGGTCGATGAATTCGGTGGCATGGAAGGTATTGTCACGATGGAGGACATCATAGAGACACTGCTAGGTCTTGAGATAGTTGACGAATCAGACAACGAGACTGACATGCAGGCGCTGGCCAGAAGCAACTGGGAGCGGCGGGCCAAGCGACTGGGCATCATCCCCAAGACCGGGGAGCCCGGAACATCAGAAGGCGGTAAAAGCGCTGATTCCTGACCAGGATGCAAATAGCCCGCCCGGCAGCTTCGGCCGTCTAATCAACAGACGCAACCAGACCGTATTCTGCAGCCCGCTGATTATGGCGGGCGTGTTCGATATAACGTTCTGACATCAGATAGAGATAGGTCTCGGTCAGCTGAATTGATTCCCGAAGAAAGGCAAATTTCGGATCCGTTTCCGGCAGAGTATGTTCTGCCACCTCCAGCCGCGCTAGGAAAATTCTACGCGCCTGCTGAAGATGCTGCTTTCGCTGACCGTCGATATTCGAGTTGAACGCATTGACATGCCAGGACGAGACTTTTTGCAGACCGGATTCCAGCCTTTCGTCATCTGTGTCATAGAGTTGCCGATACAAGTGCTCCAGTAGGCCATATTTATTGTCTACAGCTTGCCAGTTTTCCAGGGCTACTTCGCCGCTGATCATGCGCTCCACTATCGGTATGAGCGATTGGTGGTAGAGGCCGTTTGAAACCCTCGCAATCTGCCAGGCCTGTGCGAAGAGCTCGGAAGCAGAATCATGATCACCCTCCTCCTGAAATCTCACGGCGCGCCTCATGATGGCCTGCGTATCAGTTTCGAGGTACGGAGTGAAAGGAGTATCCAGGACCGGGGGTGCTGCCTGGGGGAGGCTGACTGGCGAGCCGTATTCAGTTTGAGCGGGGTTTGCTGACTCTGCAGCTTCGGTATCTTCAGTGAAAATCCCCAGCAGTCCGCTGAGCACAAATGCCGATAAGACTGGCGCCGGGGTGCGATTTCCGAGGGTGTTGCGATCGAATGTCAGTGCCATAACGATATGCCTTTGTTACTACACTATTGTCCATAACCTACTATTTTACAACGAATTTTTTAAAATAATTTCATTAAAATGACATTTTCATGACAAAATAAAAAAATAATATTAATAAATTCAATAACTTAAATTATACCATATATGTCATTTGAGTAACAATATTGTCACATATGTCGCTCGCTCCAGTTGGCATGACACGCTATTGACCCAGCAAAAGGCATCTGTGCCGCCTGCCCGGTAAAGACCGGAGACTTTGGCGAGTTGAATTGGGGTGACCAGGGTTTTAGGGAATCAACGGTAGGTCCGGTTCGCAACCAGTACCTCTACCAGCAGCAGCACCATCACCAGCGTCAGAATCCACCACCACAACCGCTGTGGATTCTCTAATTCCTCAATCAACTGGACAGTCTGCGCCTCTCTGGACTGCAATGGATTGGTATCAGGATTCACAACCGCATCATAGAGGGTCGCTGTCGCCACCCGCGTGAAGTTGCTTTCCTCTGGCAGAATGTTGACCGCATACCGACTTGAGACTGCACCCGACGTTGCGGTAAAAAGCCCCGGCGATGTCGCACGCTGCAAGTTGTTGGCTTCCAAACTGACGGAGCGCCCGTTCGCATCCCGCACCGCAACTTCAGCATCCGACACAAACTGCACCAGATTGATGCTGTCGCCAATCTCGTAGGCGCTCTGGCCCGCCTCTGAGCGAACCAGGTGTCGAAGCGTTTCGTGCACAAATGGCAAAAACAGCCCCTGCAGCGCTAGATTATTCCACTCAAGATCAAGGCTCGAGGCAAACAGCAAGATCTTACCTTCACCGACATCCTTCTCTACCAGCGCCGCTTCCGTATTATCGAACTGCATCAGCACTTTGGCATCCTCAGAGGGCGTTAAGCGCCAGTGCCCCTGAAAGCGTGCTGACCAGTCGCTACCCAGAGGACGCAGAATGGGATGGCGGCGATCATAGTCCGCGATAACGAGGTAGTCATCACGACCCAGCAAGCCTACTTGCTCCAGCCTGGCCGGGCTGATTTCTCCCAACTGCTGATTGAATGCCCTTTCATCGACCCTGTCACCGGGCGCAATCAACAAGCTGCCCCCGTTAATGACATATTCACTCAATGCCGCAGCCTGGGAACTCGTGAGTTCACCGACGTTCAGCAGCGCCACCACATCGCTTTGACGCATCGCTGCCGTGCTGAGCTCTGCAGGATCAATCGTCTCGAGGGAGAACGGAGAAGAGTCGGTACTACTCACCGCCAGACCAAACCAATGGCCCTCATCGTCAAACCAGTTATCCGAAGCCTCGCCGTTGACCAGCAAAACATTGATCTTGGGCAGAACATCAACAATGAAAAAGTGGGAATTGTCATCTGAGAAATCGTCACCTGCAACCCGGATTTCACCGACGTAGTCTCCCTCTGCCTCAAAATCTACGGCAAAGGTCACCACCTGCTCAGACCGGTCAGTAAGGTCGACCGATCTGCGGTCTACCATTTGCCCGTTAAGGCTCAGGCTGACCTCTCCGTTCTCAAGATACCGTGCCCCGGTGGAGCGGACTCTCGCTAATATTTGTTGTTGAGCAGAATCCTCAAGCAGTTGTTCGGGAGATCTCACATCGGTCAACACCAGATTTTCACTGTCAGCGGAACCGACATCAATCAGATACAGAGCCACTCCGGGAGCCAGTTTCCACGACTCATCGGCACCCTGCAGCCCGACTTCTTGAAAGTCAGAAATCAGATAGATTGCCCGGTTCTCATAGCGCGAACCCTCCAGCATCTGGTCTGCCAGACGCAGATTCGGATAATAGCGCGTGCTGCCAAACCCGGGCTCGCCAAAGCTTTCGATCAGCTCGCTGAGCTGTCCACCCTCTGTGCCGAGCTCACGAACCACTTCCGCTGCGCCCGAAAAAGCGATCAGGCCAAGCTCATCACCCCCTGACAACCGATCCACAACCGCCAAAGCCTCAGCTTTCGCCTGATCAAAATTGTCCTGCCAGCGCATACTCATCGACAGATCCAGCAAAATCACTGCCGACTGAGGGTCTGCATCAAGCAATCGCGCCACAGACTGATTAAACAGAGGCCGGGCAAACGCGAGCACCAGCAAGACGATCACTGCGGCTCGCAAGAGAAGCAGCGCTATCTGCTGGAGATGCTGGAACAGCACCAGTTTTTTAGAGGTTTTTTTCAAGAACCGGATAGTGCTGAACATGACTTTGGGCGGCTTTTCCCGACGGATAAGATGTATCGCGACAGGAATCAGGGCTGCCAGCAAGCCAATCAAAAAAAGTGGAGTAAGAAATACCATGCTCTGCTACTGACCCTAAAAGCTTTTCGCGCGTTTTGACATGTAGGAAGACAGAGCCTCGTCTAACGGTTCTGCGGTATTCAGCAGACAGTAATCCACACCACTGCTCTGACACTTCTTACGACAGTATGCAAGAAATTCATTCAGGTTTTCCAGATACGCCTGCCGGATCGCGGCGGGCGAAGTGGTGTAAGACTCATCGTCTTCCATATCAATAAATTCGGAGGCTTCTTCGAACGGAAAATTCAGCTCCGCATCATCCATCACCTGAAAAGTAATGACGTCGTTTCCCATTCCCCGAAGATTTTGCAGGGTGTTAATCACCCTTTCCTCATCATCCAGCATGTCTGTAATCAGTATCACAATACTCTTCTTATGGAGCGAGGCCGCCAGATCGGTAAGGGGTTTGACCGTATCGGTTTTCTTGCCTGACTCCACCTGCGAGAGTGCCCTTAGGATCCGCAGCAGGTGCGGCTGTCTGGTTTTCGCAGGAATGTATTCTCTGACCTGATCATCAAACGTGATCAGACCAACGGCATCTCGCTGTTTCATAATGAAATAGGACAAAGCAGATGCCAGGGTTACGCCATAGCTCAGCTTGCTCATCCCACCGGAGCTGTAGGCCATTGATGCGCTGGTGTCGAGCAGAATCACACAGCGGACATTGGTTTCGTCCTCATATTGTTTAATATAAAACTTGTCACTCCTGGCATAGAGCTTCCAGTCTACGTGACGCAGATCGTCGCCACGCTGATAATGGCGGTAATCGTTGAATTCGACGCTGAATCCCCGATTCGGACTCTTGTGCAGTCCGGACAAAAAACCCTCAACGATGACCTTGGCACGTAATTCGAGATTGTCGAGCCCCGACAGCACATTGGGATCAAGAAAGTTGATTGACTCTGCCATGATACTTCCGCTGAGTTAATTTCTGCGAATCGGATCAGATTTCGGAGCTGGGCTCAGGAACTGCCTCCAGCAATCGCCTGATGACCTCGTCTGTCGTAATCCGCTCTGCCTCGGCATGGAAATTCAGCAAGATACGATGCCTGAAAACAGAAGGCGCGAGGGCTCTCACATCGCTGAACGAAACGTTGTAACGGCCCAGCAAGAGCGCCCTGACCTTTCCCGCCAGAATCAAGTTCTGAGAGGCTCGAATGCCTGCCCCCCAACTGACCCAGTCCTTGACAAACTCCGGCGAAGATTCGCTTTGTGGCCGCGATGCGTGTACCAGACGGACCGCGTACTTAATGACTGCTTCAGCAGCAGGCACCTGCCGGGCAATTCGCTGAAAATCCAGAATATCCTCACCGCTGAGGGGGTGGGAGAGAACGCGATCGTGATGTTGGGTCGTTTGGCTTACGACGGTCACTTCATCGTCCTCGGACAAATAACCCAGCTCGATTTTGAACATGAACCGGTCAAGTTGTGCCTCAGGTAACGGGTAGGTACCTTCAAGTTCAATGGGATTCTGGGTCGCAAGCACAAAAAACGGCTTCGACATGGGGTGCGTGACTCCGGCCGCGGTCACCTGACGCTCCTCCATGGCTTCAAGCAGTGCCGATTGCGTCTTGGGTGGCGTCCTGTTGATTTCATCAGCCAGCAGAATATTGGTGAATATCGGCCCTTTCACAAATTTGAGTTGTCGACCACCACCCGACTCTTCCACAAGCTCTGAGCCCACGACATCAGCTGGCATGAGATCCGGGGTAAACTGGATACGGCTGAAGTCGACCTGCAGAATGTCAGCGACCGTTTTAATCAACAGTGTTTTGGCAAGACCCGGTACTCCTGTGACCAGCACATGGCCACCACCAAACAGGGCAATAAGTAACTCATCAATGATGTCATCCTGACCCACAATGACTTTTTTAATCTCAGCGACAATCTGGTCGCGACCATCCTGCATGCGTTTGACCAGGGCTATATCATCCTGATTTTCGATCTCCAGCGCTTGTTCTTGTTCCGCCATGGTGTTGTCCTTTGTCTCTGCCACTTAGTGGCTGAATGCGTAGATTAAGAAGTTAATGCCAATCTTATAAGCTTCATTAGTGAACTGGGTGGGATAGCCCTCGTAGAAAGTGTGTTCCCAACCATCCCCAAGATCGGTGTTGTAATTCGCAACCATCATGACCCTGCCGTCATCATCCAGGACAGCATAAACCTCGGGTGGATAGCTAGGATCATCCAGATTCATGAAACCACCAAAATCCCAGGTCACCATCCTGCCCGGCACCTGAGCGACTTCATCTATGTCAAAAAAGGTATGGAAGATTTCATGGCTCGTATCCAGCTTGATGATTTCGCGGTCAGGAAAGATTTTGCCCATTTCCATGAACATGTCGTCAAGATGCGGCTCACCCCAGAAATCGTCCACCATCACAAAACCGCCGCGGAACATGAATTCGCGTAAAGCCTCTATTTCTTCCTCAGAAAAATTCGGGCCGCTGAAGGATGAGCCTATGGGCACGCGTTTCCAGTTCATGTACAAAAAAATGTGTTCGAAGAGACGCGGATCGGTCAGCTGGATAAAGGTTCGATTACGGGGATTGGTATCGACATTGGTATAGCGCTGCACGCCGCGCAGAAAGTTCTCATCGGAATCCGGATAGTCAGTATCCCACCAACCACCGCGCCGCCGCCAGCCATAGCCCCCGGCCCCGCCTCCGTGGTTGGTATATTGGCCCCGAAGCCAGGTAAATTCGGTAACGTCGGTGCCATAAATCGAAAGATCCTCGTTATTGCCGGATAGCGGCATCACCTGAGCACCAAGCTCCAGCGAAACGATCAGACTCACCAAACCGAGAAGGGCCGCCCTAATCACCTGCTGCCGTCCCCTTCGATCGAACGCAGCAACAGGCGTTGTGCGCGCTCATAACTGGGCGCCTGTTCCAGAGCGTACAGCAAATTTTGTTTGGCTTTGCTTGCCTGTCCGTTGTTGAGATAGGCTTGCGCCAGGTTCGTACGGGCTTCAACCGGGTCGCTGATCTCGAGCTGCATCAAAACTTCATATTCCGTAACCGCCGCAGCGCTGTCATTGACCGCCTCAGCATACCGCGCCTTCAGTTTATGAACCTCACTACGATAGGGATCGACCTGAATCGCCCGATCCAGAAAATAGGCGGCCTGCTCAAAATCGGAATCCTCCAGAGCTGCTTCAGCCAACACTATGGCAGACCCATAGTCGTGCTGGAGATTTTCCATCAGCACCTCAAGCCATTGCAGACGGGATTGTTGGTTGCCTTCACGCTCATAAATTTGCGCCAGCACCAAGGCCGGGCTTGGATAACCGGTATAGCTTGGTAGCATTTCATGCGCTGTTTCCAGATATTGCTTTGCTTCGGCAAATGATTCTTCCTTGAACAAAACAATACCCAACTGTAGATAAGCCTGAAAATCTCTGCTGTTTTCCTCAATACGCGCTCGCATGTGCTGTTTGAGAGAAGCATTGTTATATAGCTCCGCAAGGATCGCGCTGCTGTTCTCGCGAATCCCGTGACCATGACCCTCCCCTTCATCCGGTACATCTTCCGTGTGCGCATACACATTAATCTCTTTCACCCGCTGATCAATCCAGCCTCGGAAACCCGAGTCAAAATCATCGATATCAAGCTCGAAAACACTGCGAAAGCGGTCGGCATCTTCCTGAATCTCACCGTACTGATAAATCAGTTCAACCAAGTTTTCAAAGCCATAAGTCTGTGCGATGTAATCCACAACCAGATAGGACTGAAAATAGGCAAAACTGAGGTCTGCATTATTGCGGGCCCCCGAAAAGCCACTGTTTAATTCGCCCACCGGCAAAAGCTTCTGCTCCTGAGCTGCCCGAATCAGGTCTAAACCCTGACGACGCCCCCAGTAAGGGCGGCCCTCTCTTTCCTCCCAGACAGAGATACCCTCTGACAACCATCTAGGCATGCGGTTCTGGGTCATTTGCAGGGTGATGACGTGCATAAATTCATGCCACACAATTTCCTGCCAGTTTGCCGTCAGGGTGTCCGGCGAAATCAGGGTGATTACCTTGCCAAAACAAATTCCGACCAGTGGACCGATGTCTGGAAGGCCCACGGAGCGCACCGCAAAGTCCGCACTGTTCTCGAAGACTTCTATAAGAACCTTGCCTTCGGGCTCAAAGCCGTATTTTGCCGTGAGCGTCTCCCAACTCTCTTCGAGCAAGGGTTCCAGGTAAGGCCAGAGGATTAGTGAATCCCTTTCACTCATGTGCACTTTGAAGTGCTCACTCTCAACCGTGGCGTAAGTTTCCAGCGTGTCGAAGACTTTGAGCATGTTGGAAGTCATCACATTAAACGGATCATTATCGAACCCGATCTCGAGGCTTTGTCTCCCTTCCTCCTCCTCACCCAGGCGAATCAGGTTGCTACCCAACAGCGTATGACCCTGCCAGTATTCAGGATCAGCCTCAATGCTGGCGCGCGCGTAATGCACTGCCTCCTCGAACCGATAATTATTCCCGAAGCTGTCTGCAATATGCCCCAGAAATTCGGCGTTGCCGGGACTGAATGCTTCAACCCGCTGTTGATAGCCGGCAAAATCGTCCATGCGCTCTTCCAGTGCCGCCAAGGCCGCTAGCACACTGAGCGTTTTCAGAGATTCCGGATTCAGTTCCAGCACTTTGTCGAAATACTCTTCAGCTTCCTGCTCACGACCATTAATCATCAGAAGCTGAGCATAGGTCTCCAGTGCCTGAACTGAGTTCGGATTGATGGCCAGCGCCCGCTGCAAAGATCTTTCATCACCCACGACCTGCGCAATGCCCACTAGCGCCGGCACGTATCGGGCATTCACGTCCAATGCGTCCTGATAGCTTCGCTCAGCATCGGCTGCGTTGTATTTCTCCAGAAAAAGGTCAGCCCAGAGGGTGTGGGCCTCCAGATTATTGGGGTTTGCTCTGGTGGCCTCATCAAACAGGCTGTTGGCATCATGAAAATTGCCCAGTAACCAACTGGCCAGTGCGACCATCGCAACATCCTCAGAGCTGAACACCTGTCCCGCGTTATAGCGCTGGACCACTCTGTCGAGCACCTGCCGCCACTGTCCCTGTTGTCCGGTAAATTTGAGGAGGCTGCCGTACTGAACCAGGCTTCGCACCGGCGGTTCCACGGTGCCTCCGATTGCCTGCTGAATAATGTCAAGCGCGACGCGCGATTGGCCTGTCATGCGTTTAATTTCAGCCAGTTGGGTGCTCAGAAGCGGGAAGTCTGCGTACGCACCACCCTCAATTGCCTCAGCAACAAGATTTTCCGCTTCGAGATAATTTCCCATCATAACGAGTGCTCTGCTGGCACCAATCAGACCATCGATACGATCCAGACCATCGGCTTGTCTGAATATTTCACTGGCAGCAGCGTACGATCCAGCCAGCATCAACTCCTCGCCCCGATAAAGCGCAGAATCCTGATTTGTGGAGAGTGCATCCTGGGCAAGAACAACAGGCACCGGAGCCAGCGCAAAGACAGACAACACGGACCAAACGGCAGACAATTTTTTCACAGTTTGATAAGTAAGCATGAATTGCACCATTTAGCGATTGAGGGCTGACTTCGATTCCACCGACTCATCTGCGGGGTCGAGCGCAGAGGATGTCGAGGCAAACTCAGAATTAAAGCGGGCAGTGCTGCGCGCGAGACTGACCAACAGATCCTCCATCTGCTGCCAGTATTCAGCTTCAAGGTATTCCGCCTTTCTGCCTCGCAGCACGATCACGGATCTTTCCAAGTCCTGAATGCGGGATTTAAGCGCAAGCCCCTCGGTGGACAGGTTCTCACCTTCTTCAATCAAAGAGTCAATATAGGCGATTTCGGCAAGGCGCCCATCTGCAATGTCCACGGCAGGGTCAAGACTGAACAGCGCATCACCATTGTCATCCAGACCCGCATGTTCGGATGCTAGGCGGCCCTGCTCTTCATACCACAACTCAACATTGGCCTTGGCATATTCGAATGCCTCCAGCATGGACACGCGGTTATTCTTATCCCGATCTCCATTGCGCTGATCAAGGGCCTCGATGAAGTATCCGGAAAAAACGGGATCGTAGCGCTCTGAAGACGAACGGGTTGATGAGATCACCACCCGGCCTTCACTGGACAACGAAGACGAAAACCCAAAGCTCGAGCTGGTGGTGTTAATAATGACCATATCCTGTTGATCGAACCGGTCCAGCAGTGAAGCGAACTGCACTCCCGTCATATCCGGACCGACGATATTGAACTTGGCTTCCTCCTCGGCACCGGATCCGTGACCAATGAGATAAAGCGTAATCTGATCACCCGTCTTAACGCGTTCCGCAAGTTGCTCGAGTGCGAGCTCGATTCCCTCCCGACTACAGGCACCGTCGACCCGGTTGCCACCGGTAGAGTCGCCTTCACCGTTGTCATAGAGCAACGTGATCGTTTCGGAACTGTAGCCGTAATCCCGCGTAAGGATGTCATGCAGAGACAGGGACCACTGACGAAAACGCACCGCATTGTCATTCCCGACAGCCGGCCCGGTCATAATAACTGCATATTTTGTGGTTTCAGGAGTGTCGAGAAAGCGCTCGGCAGACAGTTCCGACGTTAAATTCTGTGCGCTTGTCAGCCCTGCCAGAACCAGCCCGCACAGGAAAACCAGCGCTCTGCCAGCTTGGTCTTTCGCTTTGATTGCAGTCAAATTTTCCATCAGGACAAACCTTTCAGTCGTCGCGCCGTCCAGTCCAGACTTAACAGACTGATTAACAGGGCAAGTAGCCACGGCTGATCCCACAGGTCAAGGCTGACCTGCTCTGAGTAGGCATTAGGGGTGAATTCAACGGCGCTTGCCAGCTGATCAATGTCAGCAAGATCAAAATAGGTTCCGCCACTGAGCTCAGCGATCCGCCCGAGCAACCCCGTATCCATGGCAGCATTATTAAACTCCCGAAGGGAAGGAGTCACCACAAAAGGCACCCGCTTTTCAGATTCTCCCGAGCGTCCCTCGCCCGCTGCACTGGCAACATCCACGAGCAGATCATAAACCCCCTCCTCCTCAACCTGGAAGCTGCCGCGATAGACACCGTCTTCCTCAATATCCCACTCCATAGACTGATCCAGAAGAACATCGAGCGGCGCATTGACCTGCATCCAGAGCGTGGCGTCGTTATCAGGCTCGTAATCCATGTCCAGCACAGTGGCTGTAACGCGAACTTCATCGCCAACATTGTAGAATTCCTGATCAAATTCGACGGTGACTCGCTCAGGCGCGGAGACAGCGAGCCAGCGAAGCAACTGCCTCCAGAGAGTTTCATGAGACTGATCTTCAGCTGCCATCATCATCTGCCACCGCCAGGTGCTGGCAGTCGTCAGCGCGACGCTTCGGCCGCTACCGTAGCGCTGCGTTGTAAGCACCGGTAGAGCCTGATTCTGATACTGCAGTAACGGATGCTCCATCAGCACGGTTGCTCCGGGCTTGATTCGGCCTGTCACGAATACCCCCTGCAGGTCCGGCAGTTGCCGCCAGCGCACGACATTTTCTTGATCATCACCTGACAAGCGCAGCAGAGGCGAAAACTCGCCGTTGTTGGTAAGCCGCGGAAAAAAGGGTTCTCCTGTTGGATGGCTCCCCCGGCGGATACCTCCGCGCAGATGAGAGGGCAAAAAGCTCTCCCCGACCAGACTCACTGGCAGCACATCTTCTACCGGCGTGCCGATGAATTCTTCATCAATCATGCCGCTCATCAGAAATCCGCCGCCACGCTCAGCGACAAATTCCTGAATCATCTGCAGTTGATCGGCGTTAAAAAATCCCTTCTCAATATCACCGAGAATCAGAGCTTCGTACTGGTAGAGCTCTTCCTTTGACCGCGGGAAACCACCACTGAGTTCGGTAGGGGTATTGATGCCTTGCCGGTAGTATTTCTCCGGCCCCGTCTGCAGATAGGTAGCAAGCCGAACCGATTCATCATCTTCTACCGCCCTGCGGATAAATTTATATTCATTGCGCGGATGCCCCTCAATATAAAGAATATCAAGTGGCGCTTTTTCCGTATTATCCACCAGAAACTGATAGACGTTATTTTCCGCGATGATTTCATCATTCTGCAATTCAACTTCCAAATCGTAAACGATCGCGTCGGGACGCGCCGGCGTTAATTCAATCTCATAGCGGCGCGTCACCCCGGCCGCACCAAGAGTCACCATTTCTGATGCTACTTCCTGATCACCATCGAGAATAGAGATTCTGACCTGCTGACCCGAATAGCCCTCGTGATCGATCCCGACTGAGACATTGAAGACAGAGCCTTCCAGCATGGTTTTCACAGTATTGACGTCAACGATGCCGATGTCCTGGGGGATCTGCTCCTGCCCAACACCCACCGTAAAAACCGGAATGTCTCGATTGCCAAAATCCAGGGCCTTACCAAGGGGATCCAATTCGCTGTTATCCGCGCCATCGGTCAGTACAATCAGCGCACCCAGAGGAAGCGCTCCGAGTTGAGCATCCACATACTCGAGGGCCTGGCCGATTGAAGAAGCTGTACCTGATTCGCGCAGTCCCTCTGCCCCGGCGATTCGTTCGGCCGTTTTATCAAACCTGAAACTGCGAATCTGAAAATTCTCTGCCAGCTCGTCGAGGACTCCGCGGCCATAAAACCCTTCGCGCATGGCCTCCCGCCTGGTTTGACCTGCTGGCAGATCGGCAATCGCCATGCTCTGTGAATCATCGATAAGCACCGCCAGATACGTTTCCTGAGGCGCAACCTGAAGTGTCGTAATTACCGGGCGCAGAAGACAAAACAGCAAGATACTCAGCACACCAGCGCGTAAGGCAATGAAAAACGCTTTCCAGGGAGACGACAGCGGGCGGGTCGTCTTCCGATAGCCAAACCAGACACCGACCACAATCAAAACGACCAGAGACAGGAAAACTATGGGACTGACGCCGTAGGCGAAGTCGACGCTTCCCTCAACCAGGGCAGTTAGTAGATTAGGTTCGGTGTATTGCATGTCTACTGTCTCGGGCTGTCAGACCCCTGACCTTCTGACAATACTCGATAGTATTCCTGAACAAGGTCCCGATACTCCTCAGGCACCTCTTCATCGAAAGACTCGTAAAGCTTATTGTTGATGTTATCGAGTTCGGCTTGAGCGCGCAGCGCACCTTCGAGCTCGATAATCGGCTGGAGCAGCTGACGAAACAGCTCCGGTTGATTGATAAAATCTTCGATGTCCTGCCGGGTCAGTTGCTGCCTGATCGAACGGGCGCTTCCCCAGGGCAGATTGTTGCCGTCGGTGTTGATCGCTCCACCCATGCCGGCACGCTGCTCACTTTCCCCTCGGGCACCCCCGATTTGCTGCCGATTACCGCGAGCTCCCGTTTGCCCGGCCTGTGTGCTCTGCTGTCCGCCCCTCGCCTGATCACGCAACTGGTCCTGCAGCTGTTCAGCCAGCTGCTGGCTGCGCTGCAGCTGCTCGCGCATATCACGAAGACTCGGCTGCGTGCCCTGCTCGCTGCCGCTGTCGTTGAAAGCCAGCGCCTGTTGCTGCAGCGACTCAATCTGCTCTCTGAGGTTTTCCGCATCTTCCGCGGCGCGTTGAAGCTGATCAGATTCAGAACCCTGATTCGCCGGATCGAGCACTGCCAGAGAATCGGCCAGCGCTACGAGCTGATCTTCAATTTCCGCTTCGATATCGACCGCGAGATTCACCATGCCGTTGCGCAGTACACGGCTGCTGGTAGACATCTCCTCACGAATCGGTCGCAAGTCGCGGCTTGCTTCCTGAGCCTGCGTCATAAGCCGCCGGTCCTCGTTACTGCCACGGGCGATGATCGCTCTCAGCATATCTTCAATTTCTTCCAGATCTCGCTGCTGCTGCTGTTGCGCCTGAATAAGCTCCTGCAGGCCTTCATCATTGCGCACTGACTGACGCGTCTGTCCCAGTCCCTGCTGTCGGCTAGTTTCCGCGATTCGCTCCTGTAACTGCCGCTGCTGCTGCAGCAACTGCTGTCCGCGTTGGCCCAGGTTCTGCGCCAACTGATTCACCGATCTCTCGCCCTGTTCATTCAGCTGCTGCTGTTGCTGCCGCAGATTTTCCAGAGCCTTCTGGCTGCGCGCCGCCGCGATGGAAGCAGAGTCGCTTTCCGCCGCCTCCTGCATTTGCTGTGCTGCGCGCTGAATGGCACTTTCGCGCTGCTGAGCAGCCGAAGCACTGCTACCGGACACTGACTGCGACTGACTGCCATTCTGCGGCGAAGACTGGCCGCTCTGTTGACCTCGCGACATCTGCTGGGCCAGCTGCGCGACCTCGCGGCTCAGCTGTTCCTGCTGCCGCATCAGACGTTCCAGTTCTCGGCGTTTCTGCTCTTCAGTCATCTGGTCTTCCCGCCGCGCCAGATTGCGCTGTGCCCGGGTCAAACCCTCCTGGCGACGCGCGAGCTC
>CACBCS010000030.1 GCA_902537815.1 uncultured Pseudohongiella sp.
AAAGTTTGATACAGCACGTGGTGGCCCTGCTGCTGCAGGGCCTGGGCAAACTGCTCCATGGCTGCGAAGAATGCACAGACTTTCTGCACATGATGCCTGATATAACTGGCCTCTTGCTTCAACTCGGCAACCACGATCAAAACCGATGCATCCGGTTCGCCAAACCATGAGTGCTCGAGGTTGAGCTGGTCGCCGAGGATCAGGCGAAGGCGCCGGTACTGATGATTGAGAGCTTGCTGCATGGCACGTGTTACGCTGCGGATGCTGATTCAGACCTGACTGAAGAACTGCTGGTGATGTTTGAGCGTATTTAAGGCGTACTTTCCGATTGTTATGCCGAGCATGAAACATTCGCGCGTGATCAATTCTTTGGGCCATGCCGGCTTGCTGCCGTTCCTTGTCGCAGTCTGGGCTGTCCATGCCGAGCTGTCCTTCTGGGAATGGTCAGCATCGCAATTGTTCCTGAGTTACAGTGTGATTATCCTGAGTTTTCTGGCCGGTGCGCTATGGGGTAAGGCAATAGAGCTGGAGGAATCCGAAGTCAGTTGTTTGCTGCTGATTGGAAGTAATGCTTTTGCCCTGACCGGATGGCTGGCTGTCCTGCTGGGAAAAGACTACCTGCCGGCAGGACTGGCGGTCTCAATGACTGGCTTTATTCTGGTGTATTTGGTTGAGCACAAAACACAGGGGTTGCTGCTGCAGGGGATGGGTTCAGCCTATCTCAAATTTCGGCTGACGCTGACCTGTGTCGTGTGTCTCGCTCACCTGTTAATTTTGATCCTGATACTGTGAATCACTATGAACGATAGCGCATTAACCATTTTTTATGACGGTCGCTGCCCGCTTTGTGCAGCTGAGATGAAGCAGTTACGCCAACATGACGGTGCCGGAAAGCTGTGTCTTGAAGATATTAATCAGCCAGATTTCGAGCAGCGGTTTCCGCACATAGATCCGGTTGAAGCCGATCGTACGCTTCACGGGCAGTGGGCCAACGGGACACTGATCTACGGGCTGGATGTCACTGCACAGGCATGGGCTCTGGTCGGTCGACACCAATGGTTGAAGCTGTTACGTCTGCCACTGTTGCGCTGGTTCGCCGATTTGGGCTATCTGTTTTTCGCCAGATATCGCCGTCAGATTTCGCGCCTGCTCACCGGTTCTTCCCAATGCGATACCGACGCTTGTTACAAGATCTCCGCCAGCGCCTCTTCTGAAATATCACCGACCAAGGATATTCGCTGAAATCATGCAGCAACTGGTAATAGGTGCAGGCAGTGCAATCGCTCAGGCTCTGATTCAGCAAAGCCTGCAACAGGGAGACTCGATAGTGGCAGTGAGTCGGCAGGCGAGCAGCGCCGAGGAATCATCTGCAGGCAGTCGTCTGCGACGGTTGCAATGCGACTATACCGAGTCATCGATCGACGCGGTTTGCGCTGAACTGCGGGAATCTGGCTTCGCGTTTGATCGAGTGACGATCTGTAATGGCATACTGCATCATGAGAGTCTGTCACCGGAGAAAAGGCTGGAGAATGTCTCACTCGACCGTTTGGAAACGGTGATGCGGATCAATGCCTTCGTCCCACTTTTGTGGGTAAAAGCCCTAAAACCATTACTCAAGGCGAGCAGAAAGCCCTGCGTTATCACCGCGCTCAGCGCTCGCGTTGGCAGCATTGCAGACAATCATAGCGGTGGTTGGTATGCCTATCGAGCATCAAAGGCAGCCTTAAATATGATGATGAAAACGGCCGCGCTTGAATATGCGAGAGAAGCAAAATACGTAAGATTTCTTTTGTTTCATCCCGGAACTACTGACACTCCACTCTCGAAGCCTTTTCAACGGAACGTGAAGCCTGAGAATCTCTTTTCACCTGACTTTGTAGCGGCTAAGTTGATGGCGATTCAGGGCAATACCGAAACAGGTGGATCCATACAGTTTATTGATTGGCAAAGCACTCATGTCCCCTGGTAAGCTAGGGTATAGCTGAACTAAGTTTGGTAATATCTCGTGTGGTCCACATGCTGTCCCGATTACTTGTTATCTAAAAAGTTATGTTTATGAATTTGTCCTCATCCAAGCGAATTTGGATCGTTAGTGTCTTGCTTTGTTCCCCAGTGTTGGCGCAAGAAAATCAGTCTCAAACTTTTGAATGGGATCTGACTGAGATCTATCAATCCGTTGCCGACTGGGAGCATGCGCTTGAACGTGTGAACGCTCAGATCGAAGCCCTAAATGCATTTAATGGGGCGCTGGGTGACAGTAGCTCCGACTTGTTGGCCGCTATGCGGGCATATTCTGATGCAAATAAAGAGGCTGCGAGAGTTTATGTCTATACTAGTTTAGATCGAGACGCTGATCAGCGAGAGCCTGGAGCGCAAGCTCGGTTTGGCTTGTCCCGCCAGATGTTCACAAATCTGGGGCAGGCGACCTCATGGATCAACCCCGAATTACTTGCAGTGGGAGAGTCAAGGATCAACTCATTTATTGAGCAGGAGCCTAGACTGGCCGATTTTGAGTTCCACTTCCGTGATGTTTTTAGGCAAGCACCGCATACTCTTTCTCAAGATGTAGAGGGAATCCTTGCTCAAGCAAGTATGGCTCTGTCTTCTCCACAACAAATTTACGAAAACTATGCAAACGCCGACATTCCTTGGCCCACCGTTGTTCTGAGTGAAGGGGATGAGGTGACGCTTTCGCAAGCAGGATATGGATTCTGGCGAGCCGCCCCAAACAGAGAAGACCGCAAGCTAGTGTTCGATTCATTCTGGGAAACCTGGAATCAATTTTCCGATGGCATGGGAGCTACGCTTGCAGCCGAAGTCCAATCGAATATCTTTTCGGCAAGGGTTAGAGGTCACGAAAGCGTCTTATCTAATAATCTGTTTGATGATGGTTTACCGTCCGAAGCTTATACTCAGTTGGTCACGCAAGTTAATGATGCTCTTCCATTATTCCACAGATACTTAAGATTACGTGGGCGTATGCTTGGGATCGACGATCTGCGGTACTACGATATTTACCCTCCGCTTGTGGAGTTAGAAACTAGCGTATTCGATATCCAAAGGAGTAAGGAGATAACATTTGCGGCTCTTGCCCCCTTTGGAGACAGATATCTTGAATTACTCGAGTATGGGCTCAATCAGAATTGGATGCATAGCCACCCTCAACCAGGTAAGCGCAGCGGTGCCTATATGAATGGTTCTATCTATGATGTTCACCCTTACGTGTTGCTTAATCACAACGATGACTATGAATCATTGTCAACATTTGCTCATGAATGGGGTCACGCTGTTCACTCAATGCTAGCCAATAATAACAATCCCTATGAGACTGCCGGATATTCTACGTTTATCGCTGAGATGGCTTCCACTATCAATGAAATTCTATTGCAAGAATATATGATCACGAACGCTCGTACCGACGAAGAACGATTGTATTATTTGGGAGGGGCTCTGGAGCAGATACGTGGTACTTTTTTTAGACAAACTATGTTTGCTGAATTTGAGTTAAAAATTCATGAGGTTGCAGAATCTGGCCAACCCCTGACTGGTCCTAAGTTCACCGAAATCTATGGTGACTTATTGAAACGCTATCATGGGCATGGCTTGGGTGTTCTGAGCATCGATGATGCCTACACAGCAGAATGGGCTTACATACCGCACTTCTACTATGACTTCTATGTTTTTCAGTACGCCACTTCAATTAGCGGGGCTGCTTGGTTTGCGGAACAATTCCTTGCCGGTGATGGTGCAGTCAGAGATGCATTTATTCGTGTGCTCAGTGCGGGTGGTTCCGACTATCCGCACGAAATACTGCTTAATGAGGCGGGGCTAGACATGACGAAGCCGGAGGCGTATGAGCCGGTGAGGCGCAGGATGGTTGATCTTATGGATAGAATCGAGGCGCTGCTCTAGCCTGCGCCTCGGTCCCGCTAAGATTAATTTTCTTTGGGATGGGTAAGAAGCCACTCTACGACTTGGCCGCGAAAGTATCAGAGAGCATTGGTGAGTGCACACCGGAGGCCATAGTCCACAATTCAGCAGATCCTCCGTCCTTGCAGCCAATCTCAAACTTGAGTACACCGGTTTCATGCCCTGGTAGGCTTGCTTCTAAATCGCGCAGCTCACGTCCCGCTCCCGTCTCAACGCAGCCGTTATAGTCAGCCCAACGTCGAACTGATCGCAGTGCGCCGGGATATCGGCCACCTCTGCCATTAAAATATTCGCTCGTATCCCCACCTTGAAAGTCAATAGTTCTGTCGTTGGTCCCATGAATTTGGAGAATATGTACTGCGTTTGGTGGAGGGTCGCGCTGTTCTCTATGGTTCGCTCCAGCGAGACTCACTATAGCTGATATTTTATCTGAATGTTCGTAAGCCATCCTGTAAGACATAAACCCGCCATTGGAGTGGCCAATCAAATATATGCGCCTATCATCTACATTGTAGACCTTTTGCATCTCCTCAATGATTGAGCGGATATATGAGCTGTCATCAACTTCGACATCAAAAAAATTGCAGCAAGCTTCAGTTGCGTTCCAGAACCGGTTCCGTCTTCCGCTAGGTTCTCGTGTTCCGTCGGGTGCGACGAACAAAAATCTGTAATCGTCAACCAAGCTGCCCACTTTAAAATAGTTGTCTATTCGCTGACCAGACGAGCTATATCCATGCAGTAAAATGATCAGGGGAAAGGAATCTGAATCACTATATGTAGTTGGTATCTTAACAAGCACATCGCCGCGCCCAAAGTCGATATCTTGCGCCATGCAACTGAAAGCGATGCCCAGACCGATCAGAGAGCCGATTATTTTTGTTTTGAGTAGATGCTTTTTCATATAGTGATTCTCTTTTCTTAAAAATTGGGGCTTCAGGGTTTCAGAATAACCTTGCCAGTTGTTTGTCGGCGCTCTAGAGCCTGGTGAGCAGCCGTAGCCTCCGCAAGAGGATAGAAATGCACTAACCGCAGTTTTAGCGCTCCATCGTTAATCCAGGTGAAGACGTCGCCGCTGCGCCACTCAAGATCTTCACGGGAGGCCAAGTAATCAAACAGGGTGGGGCGGGTCAGAAACAATGATCCTTTTGGTCCCAGAGTTGCGGGGTTGAATTCAGTGACCGGGCCACTCGCGTTGCCGTACAGGACCATGTGACCAAACCGTGCGAGGCAATCAATACTCTTGGCAAACGTTGTCGCGCCTACTGAATCATAGGCGACATTGACTCCCGCGCCGTCGGTCATTCGCATCACTTCTGAGTGGAAATCCTGCTCAGTGTAGAGAATCACTTCGTCTGCGCCGGCGTCGTGGGCAAGTTCGGCTTTTGCTTCGGTGGAGACCGTGCCAATGACAGTGCCGCCAAGCATTTTCACCATCTGAATCATTAGTAGGCCTACCCCTCCAGCAGCTGCATGGATGAGACAGCGGTCTCCCGCTTTAACCGGGTAAGTCGACATGCACAGATAGTGCGCTGTACAACCCTGGAGCATGGCGGCGGCGCCCTGGTCAAAACTGACGCCTTCGGGAATAGGGACCAGTTTGTCCGCCGGCACGGCTGCAAACTCTGCGTAGGCGCCAGCCATATTGGTGTAGGCTACTCTGTCGCCGATGTTCAATCCGGTGACGTTTGTGTCTGCCTCGACCACTGTCCCGGCGGCCTCAAGGCCGATGGTCGATGGGAGAGGAATCTGATAGAGACCACTGCGCTGGTAGGTGTCGATGAAATTGATGCCGGCCGACTCGACTTTCACCAGCACTTCACCCTCACCAATGCGGGGCGTGTCGACATCCTCGAACGCCAGTACCTCGGGTCCGCCGTGTTCATTTACTCTGATCGCTTTCATACCGGAAATCTCAATGAGCGTTCAATCAATGGGTTCTCAACCAATAGGCTCTCAATTAATTGGCTTCCAATCATTGGAATCTCAAGAAATGAGCCATTAGACCAGTGGGCCGTTATTCAATGGTCGTCATTCAAAGCGCCTGCAAAACGATCTTTATCTCAGAATTCGAAGGTGCTGACAATGTGATTCGCTGATGTGGCACTACGCAGGGCAGAGGTTTATGCTATCTCGAGCTCTTCAAGCCATTAAGAGGTGGACTCACATGCCAATAAAAGCGCTGGATCCCGCTGGTTTCCGAATCATCGTCACACTCCTGATTGCCATGGTTTCATTGGCTGTTTACGGTCAATCTGAGACAGACTTCGAGTCCGAATTCGCACAGCCGCGCCTGATTCACACCGTTGACGCGGGTGAGATTCTCGTGGTGCCCTTCGCGCAGGGTCTGGCGAATCCGTTCGATCTCGATTTCCGTGCCAACGGCGACATACTGGTGACCGAGCGCTATACAGGACAACTCAGAATCATCCGGGAGGGAGTCTTGCTGCCCGGTGCTGTCTCCGGCGTGCCAGATGTTTACTCGGAGGTCTTTCGGGCGGGACTCATGTCGGTTGCTCTGCATCCGGATAATGCTGCGCTGGTGTTTCTCAGTTACACCAAGCCCATCGAAGTGGCCGGTGAACCCGAACAGACCGTGGCGCTGGCCAGAGGAACCCTGGACGGTGACCAGCTGGTCAATGTTGAGGAAATCTTCGTTGCGGAAGGACTGGATCGCGGTATCGCTGCCGCTAAGTTGCTGTTTGCACCGGACGGACACCTTCTGATGTCGATTGGGGGTGCCTATATGTACATGGGCTTGGGGGATTATGCGCAGGATCCGTCGGTACACTATGGCAAACTGCTGCGCCTAGACAGCAATGGAGCGCCAGCGGCAGATAATCCGTTTCTGGAATCGGGTGAATTCCTGCCTGAAGTGTATTCTGTCGGGCACCGCAATCAGATCGGCATGGATTTCCACCCGCAAACGGGGGAGCTGTGGGCTTCTGAAAACGGTCCTCAGGGCGGTGATGAAGTTAATATTATCCGGCCCGGTGCCAACTACGGTTGGCCGGGGGTTTCCTACAGCAGGCAGTATCGTGGCGACTGGGTAAGCGACAGGCAATGGCAGAGCGACGTTGTCCAGCCGGAGATCCTCTGGTGGCCGTCCATTGCGCCGGCGGGTTTGGCTTTCTACACAGGGAATAAAATTGAGTCATGGCAGGGCGATCTGTTTGTTGGTGCCATGCTGCAAGGTCGCATTCCGGGGACGGGGCACGTCGAGCGGATTGTGTTTAATTCCCGGGGCCAGGAAATACGAAGAGAAAGCCTGCTGAGAGATCTGGGCGCGCGGATCACCGCAGTCAAGCAAGGGCCTGATGGCTATCTTTATGCACTGGCTGATGAGGAATACGGTGCCATTCTCCGGTTTGAGCGACCGCAGGCCCGGCCATAGCCGTTCTCCGATTCAATAGCTCAGGACCGTTCCGGCGGCAACCAGAAAAATACTCATGGGTGCCACAATTCGCATTACTGTGAGCCAGAGCTTATAACCCAGAGACTCGCCCAGGCCGAGTTCGTCACGGGTGGCCTGCTTATGATCCAGCAAATGACGCGGTACAGGTGCTTGATGCGCAGGTGCGAAACGCCATACATCCTCGCAGCGCCCATATGGACCGGATTGAGGAGATAGTCACTCAGTGACAGGCGCAGAATGCGGGGCCTGATTCAGAGTCTGGAGGTTCGCGCTTTGGGCCCCAGCTGACTGGGAAGCAACTCGTAAGCCAGTTTGACCCACTTACACAACAGGGGTCTGGTGTCCCTAGGATCTATGACTTCTTCGATGCCAAACGCCTCTGCAGTTCGCAGTGGAGAACGGTATTGCTCGAGCATGTCTTCAAGCTCGCGCCGTCGAAGTTCAGGGTCCTCGGCTGACTCTATGTCGCGTCGATAGGCAGCCTGAACGCCGCCTTCGATGGGGAGTGAGCCCCAGTCGGCTGATGGCCAGGCGTAGCGAAGGTTGAGGCCGTCGGACTTGCCATGTCCGGCTCCGGCCACCCCATAGCAGCGTCGGATGATGACTGATACCCAGGGTATGCTGGACTGATAAACGGCCATCAAAGCGCGGCTCCCCAATCGCACAGTGCCTTCCTGTTCTGCTTCTGTCCCGATTAAAAAGCCGGGATTATCCACTAGGTTTACCACGGGTAAATGGAAGGTGTCACACAGATCAACAAAGCGCATCATTTTTTCTGAGGCAGACGCATTTACCGCACCACCGTGATGTTTTGTATTGTTCGCCATAAGGCCTACGGCATGACCATCCAGCCTGGCTAATCCGACAGTCAGTGACTGGCCGTGTGCCGGACTGATCTCAAAGAAAGAGTCCCGGTCGACTGTGGCGCTGATGATATCGCCTATTTCGTACATCTCGCGGCGATTGCGCGGTATGACTGAGAGTAAGTTTTCATCGCGCCGGTCGGTGGGGTCACTGGAGGCAGTAACTGGCGGCATTTGCCATACATTTTGCGGCAAGTATGAAAGAAATTTCTTGATGGTCAGGAAGGCTTCCTCTTCACTGGCCACTTCATTATCAACTGCGCCGCTCAAATGGGCATGAATTTGAGAGCCGCCAAGTTCGTTTTTTTCTACGGGCTTGCCGAAGCCCCGTTCGACAACTGGGGGACCAGCAACAAACAGCTGGCTGGTTTCTTTGATCATTAATGAGAAGTGGGAAATGGTGACACGGACTGCGCCGAGACCCGCAACCGAGCCCATACAGGCACAAACTACCGGTACTTGCCCCATCAGTTCTATGGTGGTGTTGAATCCCTGTAAAGCAGGGACATAGGAGTAGCCGACCATCTCAAGCGTTTTTACGCTACCGCCACCGCCACTGCCATCAACGAGACGGATCAGGGGAAGCCGCATTTCCAGGGCATATTTCTCACCATAGCCGGATTTGTCTCCGATTTTGGCGTCAGCTGCACCGCCGCGCACAGTGAAATCATCGCCGCCGATTACCACCTTACGGCCGTCCAGTTCGGCTGTGCCCAATACAAAATTTGATGGCGTGAATGTTTGCAGACTGCCGTTCTCGTTATAACTAGCCCTGCCGGCCAAAGCCCCGATTTCATGAAAGCTATTCTCATCAACCAGGTTCGAAATGCGCTCCCGCACAGTCAGTCGCCCGTTATCATGCTGCCGCCTGATGCGCTCCTCTCCGCCCATTTCCTTGGCCAGTGCTTCGCGCCTGCGTATTTCATCGACTTCTTTTTGCCAGGACATATTTATCCGTCTTTAGCGTGGTTGTTGGGAGGTTCTATCATGAAATGGCTTGAGAATTAAAGCCGGGGCGACTCTGGGGTGCCTGATGTCAGAACGCAGCGCCACACCAACCAGAATGCCCGGTTATCTGAATTCGTAATCTGCTGTTGCAGCATACCCTCTTGCAGCCAACCAGCGCGTTGCTTGCCGATATCGGAATCTGCGAGAAATTCCGGGCAAAAAAAAGGGGTGGCTGCTGCCACCCCTTTTCCTGTTGCGTTATTGCTGATCTTAGAAGTCAGCTCGCAGACGGGCGTAGTAGTAACCACCCTGCCATGGAACAAAGGTACCTGATGAATAGACACGGCCACAGCAGAAGTCGCTGATGGTGTCTCTGTCAGGATACTCATCGAACACGTTTCGAGCACCAGCGGACAGATTGAACATGTCGTTGATCTGCCACTGACCTTCTAAATCAAACTGGTAGAAATCAGGCAGCGTTTGGAAACGCAGTCCGCCGGGGCCTGAGCCGCCAGAGTTTGAGTTAGTAGACTCACCAAACCACTGCAGTCGAGCAATGAGCTGAAGGTCATCTCCCAGCTGCTGGATGCCGGTGAAAATACCACGCCACTGTGGATCAGCATTCACGAAATCGTAACGATTTTCAGCGTTCAGATAGACGCTTGGATCCGATTCGAATGAATTCTCAGTGTAGTTGATTGCTGCAGAGATATTAGTTGAATCTCCAAGCGGCAGCGTTGCTACCACATCAACTCCCTCGGTACGGCTGTCGAATGCATTGGTGAAGTAGAATACACCACCAATTGTATTGGCGCCTGCTACGCCTGCAGCGTCGAGGGCCTGGTAGTTCGCGTAGGCGGAACCAGAGGTTGGATCTGTAGACACTGATCGAGTCGAGATCGCATTTGTGCGGTCGTCGATATCGATGCGGTAGTAATCCACTGTCAAGTCCATTTCACCAATTGAACCAGTCAGCCCGATAGTGAAGCTGTTGGACAGCTCAGGCTTCAGCGGTGTTGCACCGAGGGCTTGAGCGACTGGACCACCTGCTGGGAACAGACCCGTTGCAATAGGTACGCCATCAGGAAGACGCGTTGATACGTTAACCGTACCTTGCTGGCCTGGTGTAGGGGCCCTGAAACCTGTACCAATTGATGCTCGCGCGTTCCAAGTGTCGGTCAATTCAAGTCGTCCGGCAAGCTGGAAGAGAATCTCGGAATCGAAGTCCTCATAGTTCTCGTAGCGTACCGCACCCTGCAGGAACAGGCTGTCAGTCACGTCACCGCTCAGTTCCCCATATACCGCAAACGAGTTCCGTTCAAACACGTTTGTGAACTGCGGATTGTTTCCGGGGAAACCGTTTGAACCCACACCGACAGCTGTGTAGACGGGATCGTTAGAGTCCGCACAGTTCAGAGTAGAGCCACCTGCTATAGCAGCAAGTCCATTAGGCGCTGTTGTGCCGTCGGCATTACACAGATCCCATGGATCTTGTCTCGCGTAGGGGCCAGCAACGTAGGAGCCAGGATCACCTTGTCGCAACTCATACTCCTCACCCATGTAGCTTCCGCCGAACGCGAAGATTGCTGGGCCGGCGAGGCCTGCATCAAATTCGTACGTAAAGTCAGCTTGGAATTGAGTCTCTGAGTTAATCAGATCACTGGGGCGGAAGCTCGTCTGAACAGTGCCAGCAGAGTCGCCCAATGATGGGTTGATTGTGTTGAACAGCGTGTACTGGATTTCACTCTCACCGGTTCGAGCGCTGAAATCATATGTCAGACCGTTATCCAGCTCGCCGCGCATTCCGCCGAGCAACGAGAAGTCTAAGACATCACCGTTGAACTGTGGTGTAAACCCACCGGGGAATATATCAAGTGGTGAGTAAATTGAACCGTCAGGCCGACGAAGATCTTCGATTACCCCGTTACCTGGGTATCGATAGAAGAAGTTACCGTCAGTGCTTGAGTCGGAGTAGTTACCGTAGCCGTAGAGCTCTGTGTCAGCATCAAGCTGATAGCCTGCATTGACAAAAACGCGAACGGCTTCAGTCTGGGGCTGTCCCCACGGCTGCACTACCTCACTGATGCCTGCTGCGTTTGCAGACTTCGTGCCAGCCTGGTAGATCGGGTCTTGGGCCTTTGCCTGCTTCGCAGCGCTTTGCGCGGTGAAGCCTGGAAGATTTGGATCGACACACCACCAAGATTGGCAGTATTGCTCGCCACGGTTGGTGCGGTCAGCCTCATTGAATTCGCCTGAAATGCTGACGAAGCCGCTGTCGCCGAGGGGCAAGCCGATGTTGCCGAGCACGGTGGTCATCGCGCCGTCACCTTCAAAGAATTCACCTTGGTCGATGGTGAGGCTTCCACCTTCGCTGTTGTCATTAAGAATAAAGTTAATAACACCAGCCATGGCGTCAGAGCCGTATTGAGCTGACGCGCCATCGCGCAAGACTTCAATGTTTTTCAGCGCTGATGCCGGTACTGTTGCCATGTCAGGACCCTGTGTACCAGAGCCTCCGATTGCTACCAGTGCAGCTCTGTGTCGACGCTTGCCGTTGACCAAGACCAAGGTCTTGTCTGTGGGCAATCCTCGCAGAGAAGCAGGCCGGATCATAGTCGCGCCGTCCGAAATCGGTTGACGAGCAACGTTGAATGACGGAATCAATGTTTGAAGAACGTTGTTTGTATCAGTGTGGGAGATTGCTTGGATCTCGTCAGCGCTAAAGACATCCACAGGCACAGGTGAGTCTGATACCGTGCGAGGACGTCCACGAGCACCGGTCACAACGACTTCTTCGATGTCAGCGCCACTGTCTTGCGTAAAGGCAATCTGTGGTGCCCCGGTAGCTGCCAAGATGGCGGCTGCCAGCAAAGTCTTTGGGTGTCTACGAAAATTCATTCGCTTCTTACTCCTGGAGTTAAAATTGTGGGTTTCCCTCTGGATAGACCTTGACGCGTCCTTCTTATATGCATCTAGAATTCTAAGACGATCAAGTCGTGCTGATCGGCCGGCGAAACGCCAGAGAGGGCTCTGATCAACCGCGCGATTGTAAGCCTTTTTGCACCATTATGAAACACTCTGTGCCAATTAATTGGGAGTCAGGTCGACTAATGGCTTCCAGATTCAGGCAAGAGTTGTCGAAATTGAGAAAAAATACAATAAAAACAGCTCATTAGAGGTTTAAAGCAGTGCCTCTGCAGGTGTGTTTTCAGCAGCCGTCAGCACTTTTCGTAGAGTCTATCCGGTTCGCTGCTGTTGGAAATGCCGCGGTATTGGCGGATTTTCGGTAGCTTGGGCCTGCCTGCGACGCGCGGCCTCAGCGACAGATGCGCTTGCTACAGTGAGATGCAGACGGGAAAAGTGCACGTCGCTGCGCCAGCCAGTCAGGGGGGCAGCAGGGCTCATTTAAGCAGGCTGATGGCGGACGGGGTTTGCCGGGGTCAGCCCGTGAGTCTGGGTACAAGAACAGGGGTTCGTGCCACATAATCCCGGTATTCCGGATCCTCTCCCCAGCGCTGTTGTGCACTGTCTTCCAGCAGGCGAACGCCGCTGACCTTAATCAGCAGAAAAGTCACGAACAGCGGCGAGATCATGGTGGCGAGCTGCCAGCCACTGAGGGCCGGCAGGGCGACCAGCGCAACGCCCAGCCACAGCAGAATCTCGCCAAAGTAGTTAGGGTGCCGGGATCTGGCCCACAGCCCGGTGGTGATAAATTTTTCCGCATTGGTCGGGTCGCGCCTGAACACTGTTTTCTGGTGATCGGCCAGGACCTCCACGCCAAAGCCCACAGCCCAGATCAGGGCGCCCAGATAGGTAAGCCCGTCCACAGGAAGTTGACGCGCTGACGTGATCGCAGCCAGTGCCGCAGCCATGGTGATAAACACCCAGGCGCCACCGAGAGTCCAGGTGAAGGCATAGCGGAAAAATTTCTTTTTGATTTCAGTGAACCGGCGATCCTGGCCGGCTCGCTTCACCCGGAGGAACAGGAACGTGCCGAGGCGGGCAGACCACACTGCCACCATCAGGCACAGTATCATGCCGCGGCTGTCCATGCCGGGGTGAATAGCATAGGCCAAACCGACTGTAGACAGATAAGACAGGCCGCCGGTCAGATCGAAATAATGCTCTGTCTGGAACATGAAAGAGGGAATGAAGACAGTCCAGTGCAGCAGAAAACCGACCGTGGCGCATAGAGAGAACAGAGGGTAGGGGCCGATCATCACGCTACCCTGGCTCCCGGCCAGAGCGATTGCTGCGCTGACAGATAAAATAACGATGATTCCGATAAGGGGTTTCAGCATGCGCGTGATCCTTGTAACAGTTTACTCAAAATCGACCCGGGCTAAGCCAATGCCGCTTTCTCCGGCGGCTGCGTAAAGCAGGTAGACAATGCCATCTTCTTCAAAAAGCGCAGGATCGCGAAGCTGATTCACCTGTCCGTACGCCGTACTCCGGACGCTTGGTTCAACAGGCGCATTGGCGCCTTCCCATTCAGTTTCAGGCCGCAGTAAAGTTTGCTCATCTGATGCCTGCCACAGATGCCAGTCATCGCTGATGTCGATTGTGCTCAGCAATATCGACTCGGGTGCATCACCGACCCGGGTCCAAAAAACGTAGAGCGTCTCCTCCCGCACCATCACGGCAGAATGTCTCATGTTCGGGGTAAACAGGAGCGGGCCCTGTTCGAAACCGGTCATTCCGTCGGCCGAGCGATAGAACTGCCCCGGCATACTGATTGCGTAGGTCATGCCCTGCCATGGAAAAATACGCATGTAAGTGCGCCCTATGTTTTCCTCCTGCGCACGGAAGTGAATGCCGTCTGTCGAGGTTGCCACGCGGGAATGCTGAAAACCGGGCCCTTCGAGGCCATGGAAATACATAATTATCTGATGATTGGCTTCATCAACATGAACATCGGGTGAGGCAATATGTGGTTCGGTGAGTTCCTTGGCCAGATCGTGGGACACCTGCACTCCGGCAGCGCGTCTCGCTGCAACCAGTTCGTTCAGTCTCTCCTCCGAGATCGTGGGCCGTGTAGGCGTAAAATAGGAATCCTCGATCCGCAGGCTCCCGGGTTCATGGATCTGCCAGGGCCCGGTGATTGAATCAGCGTAGGCGAGTCGTATGTAGAGTCCTTTATGGTCCGCGAAGTAGAGATAGTAGTTGCCGATTTTGTTGGGTAACCAGTCCGGCACTTTGATCAGAGAGGGTCCCTGAATGTTCTCCCCGATGCTGGGATGAATATCAGGGCCGATCAGCGGTCGTTCAAGGAGCCGGGTGATCGTCACTTTGGGCGACTGCGCTGGCGTGGCTGTCGATATCAGCAGTGCTAGCAGCACGATGACGAGTGTTGCGATAAAAGGAACAGGTTTTTTCAGGCCTTGTGTGATCATGGATGCCCCCGGGCATGCTCGACAGTGTTCGAAGACTAAGTTCCGTGCTCCTGAAAGTCTAGGGTTGCTGTTGCTTGCCTCTGACTCTCATTCATCAATAGAGTTCGCCATTCTCTTGTGCGGGGAGGGCAGGTCGACGTAGTCCCCGCTGCGCTGTTCTTCTGCTGCGCGCATGGACTCCCGTATCTCGTCCTGCTGCAGCATGCTGGCATTCCAGATGCGAACATAATCCAGGGTGTCCTCTGTACTGTGATCCCGTGCGTAGTTGATCATGCGCTTGCTGCCATAGATTGCCAGAGGGGCCTTGCTGGCAATCTGTTCTGCAATGTTCATCACTGATTCCAACATGTCGTCCTGCGTCGAGAAAATGTCGTTGATTAATCCCCGGGCTTTGGCCTCCTCGGCGCCCATGCGTCGGCCGGTATAGGCCAGCTCTTTTACGATGCCTTCTGGCAGCAGGTTGGTGATGCGGGGGAAAGTGCCCACATCAGCCGTCATGCCAATATTGATTTCGTAGATTGTCAGGAAAGCGTCAGCGGTCATGTAGCGCATGTCGCAGGCGGTAATCAAATCCACCCCGGCACCGATGGCGCCGCCTTGAACGGCAGCCAGAACCGGTACTCGGCTTCTTTCTAGGCAGCTGAAAGTTTCCTGCAGCTGCCTGACGTTGTCGTAAAAGCGAAGGCCCTTGAGGCGGCCATTCTTCTCGGGATCTGGATCTGATTGCGCGCTCTCGCTGCTTCCAAAAGCGGAAACGTCCATGCCAGAGGTGAAATGCGGACCGGTCGAGGAAATCACGATGACCCTAGCCTGGTGTTCCGTTTCAATCTCCCTGACCAGTTCGGGCAGTTCTGCCCAGAAACTAGGGATCATGCTGTTTCGTTTTTCTGGTCGATTCATGCTGATGTGAGCGATCTGATCTTCGACTTTCAGATCAAAACATTGGTAGGTCATAGCGTATTATCCTGTGTCGGGTCGATTGTTCCGGCAGTAGAAATGAATGGCTTCTGCGCCGCGGGTCAAGTCGTCAGGGTTCATGTTCCTGCTTGAGATGCCAGCGTCGGCCATTCGGCGGCGACGATCATTCATATAGTGAGTAAAACGCGGTTTCTCTGCTGCGCTTAACAGACTTTCGATTTCAGTGAGTACGTTTCGGTAAAAGTCTTCAATAAAGGTCAGAGTGTGTTGTCTCCTCTCTGCATGAGATTTTAGGGCTTCTCTGATGCGCGCGTCACCCTGAAAATCAGAGTGATTCCAGGTGTCACACATTGTCTTTACGTTCTGTATTTCGTCAATATTGATAAAATTCCTAGCGTTTGACAGAGAGATAAAAATTTTTTCAAGCGTTTCTGCTTCAAGGCCGATGATCGCGGCTGTTCGCTGCGGTGCGCTGGCGATTTCCTGCATCAGTCGGTTGAGGACCGCCCTGTCAATTTCTTCTGGTTCGAGTCCGGACCGGCTGTTGCCGATCTCCGAAATTGCCGTATCGAATGTTAGGGGAAGGGAGAGCCGGTCCTGCTCGAATTCAGCTTCCTGAGCGGCAATCGTTTGATTTACTAACAGCCATGCAGTCAGTATGCCTGCTGTAAAATTACGTAGAAACAATGGGGCTGTTGGGTTTCTGTTGAGCAACGTAGCTGATGCCTGATGTAAGCTTACTGGCCGCGGCGAATGGCATCCGGTTCCAGTTGGGGGTAGTCAATGCCCAGTTGATCGAGATAAGTATCGTAAGCGTCAGGGTCATAATACAGTGCTTCAAGCTGCGGTCTGAATTCGTCCATAATGTCGCTGTTTTTCTCAATCGCGGGCGGGTCGTCTGGCCCGATGAACGGCGTATAAGTTTCCTCGGCAGTTTGTACTTCGTCAAAATAGGCCTGCGCTTCATCCAGCAGGGTATCGCTGAGCAGCATATCCAGCATCGTAGTCGCGATGACCTTGGCTCCCGCAATCGCACCCTTGTGCGCAATTGGAGTCGCCATTGCCATGGCGCTGGACCAGTGGTGTCCCTGTAAGCCCCGCACATTAGACGGATAACGCAGAGTTACGGTGGGGACATTCCAGGAAATATCACCAATATCATCAGACCCTCCAGAGACCGGGTTTGCCTGAGGCTCTCCTAAGCCAGAAAGTTCGGTCGCCAACCCTTGTGGTTCGTCGGCTCCCATAAGTGTCTGCAGCGCTCTTGCGAAGCGCTGATCGTCTTCGGACCAGGTCGGCAGTCCGACCTGCTGAATGTTTTCATTCATTGCCAGGGCGATTGGCTTGTTAAAATGACGGGGATAGGCTGCGCCGACTATCTTGCGGGACATGCCTGTGTCCGTCATCAGGGCAGCGCCTTCGGCAATTTGCTGCAGAGTGGCGAAGTTGTTGCGGATATTGTCTGCGGTGACTTCCCTGATGAAATACCAGACACTGGCGTAGGAAGGCACGACGTTAGGCTGGTCTCCACCATTGCTGATGACATAGTGAGATCGCTGCAGAGGATGGAGATGCTCGCGACGGAAATTCCAGGCGATGTTCATCAGTTCGACCGCATCCAGTGCGCTGCGCCCATCCCAGGGATCGCCGGCGCCATGGGCGGCAACCCCGTCGAACATGTATTCGACGGAAACCAGGCCGGTGCCCCGCGCCTGACCCCAACTGACGGTCAGATTGTTGGAAACGTGGGTAAATAGCACGGCGTCAACGTCCTCAAAAAGGCCGTCTCTGGCATACCAGGCCTTGGTGCCCAGCAGTTCTTCAGCGATTCCCGGCCAGAGCACAATCGTGCCGGGCAGGTTTTCCCGCTCCATGATGTCCTTGATCGCCAGCGCGGCGACGATATTGACTGCCTGTCCTGAATTGTGCCCTTCGCCGTGCCCCGGAGCGCCTTCAATCATAGGTTGGCGGAAGGCGACCCCCGGCATTTGCGAGGCGCGCGGAATGCCGTCCACATCGGAGCCCAGCGCGATGACCGGTTCGCCGCTGCCCCAGCTGGCCCACCAGGCCGAAGGAATATCGGCAACGCCGGTTTCTAAGGTAAAGCCATTGGCACGCAGTATTGCCCCCAGATAACGCTGAGTTTCGAACTCCTGAAAACCGAGCTCAGAAAAAGAGAACAGGCTGTCAACGATTTCCTGAACCAGCTTTGTCCGACTGTCGACGCCGACGAGGGCTTCAGCCTTGAGTGCGGCCAGGTTTTGCTGTGCGGCAGCGGTGGACAGCAGCAGACTGGCTGAGCAGAGAAGGAAAAGCACGTGGTAGAAGGTCTTCATGGTCATTCCCGATTGCTTAGGCATTACCGCTAGGGTAGCGAGTTTTGCCGAGGCTTGCTACCGAGCTGATCTGTCACTGTAGATAGACAGCTGTCCGCCTTGCTTTCGCGTCAGCCCAGAAGGCACTCGGGGCGCGGCTGCCGCCCAAATTTAGCCCGCTTACTTCGTGTGAGAGTGTCATATCGAAACAGGGTAAAACGTGTGAAGCAGACCAAGCGCCAACAGCCAACAAATAAC
>CACBCS010000031.1 GCA_902537815.1 uncultured Pseudohongiella sp.
TGAGTCTTCTGAAAATACTCCATCAAAAAGGGGTGTGTACTACCTCGGCAATGGTTCATCTATGCAGCGGACTGGTCGTGCATACGATCAATTTGCCGAGGCAAACTTGCGGTCTGCTCAGAGCAATCTGGCTAGCCAAGAGCCAGTAATCAAGCATACCAATAAGATACTCAATTACTTGGGATCAGAAAATACAAGTCTTTCCTCTGCCTTTGATAAGTTCTTTTCTTCACTCTCAAGACTAAGCGCTGCTCCTTCAAACGCAACCTTAAAGCAAGATTTCTTAGCTAGCTCTGAGTATGTTGCCTCGAGATTTGCGGCAACAAGTGCTGAAATAAATCAAGTAGACAACGACGTTAAGGCTGAACTGGAGTCCGAGCTAAACAAGTTAAACGAATATGCTGAGAAACTCGGCGCTCTCAATACAAGTCTAGCTAAACATTCAAAAGAATCACAACAGCCCTCCGCTTTGCTTGATCAGAGGGATTTCCTAATGTTGGAGATGTCTAAGCTTGCCAAGATAAATTTTGAAATTGATGATGCTGGTATTGTTACAGCTAGGTTCCAGGGCAGCAGCAAGAATACGGTATTTGTTGATCGTCTAGGATCGACGGCGGTCGGTGTTCAGTTTGCTCAAGACAACAGCGGTCAAACCGGTATTGTGTTTGATCCTTTTGGTGAGTCTCTAAGCGTTGGCTCTGTGCAAGGTGGGTCTTTAGGCGGGCTAATCAATTTGCGTTCGAATATCATTGAGCCCCTCCGCGCAGATGTAGACATCATTGTGACTACTTTCGTGACAGATGCCAATTTGGTACACCAGGGTGGATTAACTAGAGAAGGGCGAATTAATCAAAAATTATTTACTCTATCCCCTAATTATTCGATGACTGAGCCAGACGGCTCAGTTAATGCAGGTGTCCAAATAGCAACAGATGGCGATCAGGACTCTACGAGGGTTTTAAGTGTCACTTGGGACGCAAACAAGAAGTCTTGGAAGATATTGGAGGCAGGGCAAAGCATTGATTTAGCGCCAAATCTGAATGACCAGTACTCGTTTAAGTATAAGGAACTCAGCGTAACTCTTAAGGAGCCACCACTCCCCGGTCGAACTTATACGATAGCTTCCAACAGCAGACCAGCTGACAGCGTAAAGGTTTCGGTCCAGAACATTGACCAAATAGCATCTGCAGACCGTTTGTTGATCGAGGGAAAATCAGATAATTCATCTGGGGCACTCGCAAAGATTGACTTTGGCTATCGTTCAAGTCCTGTCATTTCTTCCGCGGCTGCAGACCTTTCAAAGCCTATTGAAAATTTTGGAAAGGTTAGATTTGAAGCAGGTGCCTTAGCTCCGGGGCTAGTGATTCCTCAGGGTAGTTATGAATTTGAATTAGAGTTGGACGCATCCGTATCTGATGAATTTTCGATACAAGTAATTAGCTCTGAGAAAAATCACCTTCTTGGTAAGGTACTAACTGCGAATGAGCAAACTTCCGTTGGTAACGATAAATTCTTCAACAAGGCAAGCATCTACAAAAGCACCTACCTCAACGGAGTTGGTGCAAATGCGTTTCTTGACAAAGAAATAAAGCTAGGGAACCACAATAGCGGCGAGTTAGTTGTCTCTAAGATCCCCTTGCAAAGTAATACCACTGGTAGCAGTTCTACTATAATTGCTGCAAACCAACTAAAGCTTAATGGAGTGGCCTTGGGGAAGCTAGATCTGGCGAGCGGTGCGACTTTATCAGCTCAAGATATAGCCGCTTGGGTAAACAGCTACAAGGGTAACACCTCTGTTACTGCAACGTCTCAGAACGTAATCAAAGTAGATTCTGAAAAAATTGATTTTGACAAGACCTTGTTGATCAATGGAATTGAAATAACTGGCCTCGGCGCTCTCACTGATGAGATTGAATTAGCAACAAAAATCAATAGTTTTGCAGCACAGACTCACGTTCTAGCTAGGGCTAATGCGGAGGGCGGGTTGTCTCTCTTCAATAGAGATGCCGAGAAAGGGAAGAATATTAGCTTAGGGTCTGCTGTAAACGGTCAGACTACGAATGCCCTGGGTATTACGAACTCTAACTATACTGGTCAGTTGCATTTTTCGGGTACTAATATTGATTTCACGTTCGCCGATTATGCGGCAGGTGCTGGCAAAGCTTCGGATCTGGCTAAGCTTGGTCTTACCACGAAGCTTTCTGGTTCTGCCTCAGAAATTTCAGATCTCGCTATATCAATTACTGGTAATGATGGGTTTTCAATTGATGGAAGAGTGTCCTCCAACTACTCAAGTACCAACTCTTATCCAGCAATAGAGAACCCCCTTGAAATCGCGTTCACGACGAACACACGCTATCAAATCATCGATACAACTACGAATACCATAATTACAGAGCGAGATTATGATTTTAATTCTCAGATTATATTCAATGATTTGAAGATCTCACTAGATAAGATGCCAGCTGCGGGAGATTCATTTAACGTCGCGGCTAATCTGAATTCTGCTGGTGATAATTCTAATTTGCAGCGATTGTTGTTGATACAAGATGCACAGAAGTTGAGCGGCGCAACTCTTCAGCAGGGCTACGAAAGAGCTTTATCGAAAGTTGGCGCAGTAAACAGTCTCGCGAAAATATCTGAGGAGGCTCTTGAAGTAGTTTATGAAGATGCGGTTACTTTGGAGTCTTCAATCTCTGGCGTCAGTTTAGATGACGAGGCTGCTGATTTGATTCGCTTCCAGCAGTCGTTCCAGGCTGCTGCCCAGGTAATCAAAGTTTCGTCAGCAGTATTTGATTCAATTCTATCTGCCTCGCGGTAGACTGAGCAAAGAATATGAAGATTTCTTCAAATCAATACTATGAAGTATTAACCAAACAGCTTGCGAAGCAGCAGGAAAGCATCGGTGAGCTCCAAACTCAATTGGCTACAGGAAAGAAGACTGCTGTGCCAAGCAGCGATATTGAATCATCTCTCGAAGGGTTAAGTATTAAATCTGTGCTACAGCGGCAATCTGCTTATGAGACTAATCTTTCTTACGTTAAAGACAGGCTGACTATTGAAGAATCGGTGGTTACGAGTTTTCAGGATTACGTTTACCGTCTAAAAGATTTGGCGATTACCGCGTCCTCTGGAACTTTCTCTGATGAAGACATCGGATTTATGAAGGCGGAAGCAGAGGGAGTCTTAGAGGAGTTAATCTCTCTTTCTAATTCTCGAGATTCTCAGAATTCATACCTGTTTTCTGGAACCGCAACTAATGTCCAGCCGTTTCAGAAACAAGCAGATGGCTCAATCGCATACAAGGGTAACAGCGCAGAACTAAATATTCAGGTCGATTCTGGTTATGAAGTGCAGATTAATAGCTCCGGAATCAATCTAGTCGGTCAGGTTGAGCGAATAACCGGAGGCAACCCAAAAAATCTTGATATCTTTGCAATCACAAAGGATTTCATTGCGGCGCTCGGTACTAATACAAAGGCAGACATATCGCGTTCCATAGATGAATTCGATGAGCTGGGGAATCAAGTTGGTGGCCAGATCGCTAACCTCGGCATTCGTCAAAACCTTCTTGAAGAGCGGCTTGAAATTATCGAGGAGAAAAAAACTGTCTACGAGCAGCTCCTCTCAAATATTGAGGATACTGATTACTCTGAGGCGATCACTAGCCTTTCTTCAGACATGCTGGCATTGGAAGCAGCGCAGAATACCTTTGCCAAGGTGACCCAGATGTCGCTATTCAACTTCTTGAGGTAATAAAAAGCAATGTCAGAAGTTAGCTCCATATCAGGTGCTGGTAGTTCGATTGTGAAGAGCCTCAATATGGGCTCTGGAGTTGATATCAAAAAGCTAGCAGAAGATCTTGCGGCCGCTGAAACGCAGCCGAAGATCGATCGTTACACCACCCGAAAGGAGAAATCTGAAGCATCCATAAGTGGATATGCTGCGCTTTCCGGAGCTGTAAATGAAGTAAAAGTCGTGTTGGATTATCTTGCGAAGTCAAGCAGCACCAGATCCTTATCGTTAAATAATAGCTCTACCGCTATTGAGGCGACGATTAATTCACAGGCTTTGGCGTCGAGTGGTGACGCGGACATTCAGGTTGTGAGATTGGCCCTGTCTACCACTATGAGAAGCACCGAGTACGGCTCAAAGACAGCTCAACTGAATGGTGGTAATTCATTTAATGTGACTGTGACTAAAAGCTCAGGTAACACCGTCATACCTGTCACAACAGCGACTCCTGAGGGTGTGGTAGACGCTATCAATAAATCCAGCAGTGGTATAAAGGCAACGTTGATCAATAAGTCAGCAACGGGAAACGCATGGTACATAATGCTTGATGGAGAGCTTGGTGCAAGCAATGACTATTCTATTTCTACGTCAGCGGCGTCTGACCCATTTCTATTTTCGACAGGTAGCACTGCCGTAAACTCTGAGATCGTGTACAATGGACTGACCGTAAATCGTGAGACTAATAGTCTGGATGATGTCATCCCAGGGGTTACACTAAATCTGAAAAGCACAACTAGTACGAATGCTTTGATCTCTATCAATGAAGACAAAAGCTCGCTTCGCGAAACTATAAATATCTTTGTCGATACCGTAAATAGCTTCTCTACCGTCGCGCGCGACCTTACAACACAAGGCGGTGACAACGAATATTCTGGCTCGCTTAGCTCAGATAAATCGTTTGTAAATTTGGTTTCTAGACAAGTAAAAAATCTTATCGATAAGACTTCTTCGACGCCGGCTGGCGGGTTGGACAGTTTGAGAGATCTTGGTCTGTCTTTCAATATCGCAGGCAATATGTATGTTGATGATAAAATTTACAATTCTGTTATCTCAACAAACTATCGGTCTGCGGTTACAATGTTAACAGCAGATACAGAGACGCAATCGAAATACGATGCGTCAAACAAAGGCTTGTCGCTAGATGCCAGCATTGAGTTGGATAATTTGGTAGGAAGCTCTGGAAGCATTACCCGCCAATCGAAATCTGCTCAGGATAAGGTAGATGAATACGCTGAGCAATTACTCGAACTTGAGCAAAAATTACTGAGCTTGCAACAAAAATACATCAAGCAATTTGCGGCAATGGAATCACTTGTCCAGAGAAGCAAAGATACGCAGACGTACCTTGAAGGGCAGTTCGAATCTATGTCTAATATGTACAAGTAAATTGAGGGTGACAGGAATGATGAATTCAGCGGACTGCCCAACTTGTAAAGTTATTCGAACATATCTGATCTTGGCAATTCCAGTGCTGGCGGTATTATTCTTGGAGCCGGCTGAGCCCATTTTTGGAGCATATTCACTACTTAAGATTGCTCCGTGGACTGTTGCTATTGGCCTACCGGCCCTCATCGCTTGGAAGTATTACCATGAAATCTACAAAAAAAAGCGATGAGCCTGGATCTGGTCACATTAATTGCATGAGTTGTAATTCATATTATGTGACTTGGACTGCGTCTCACCCTCATGGCTGCAGAGCGTTCGGGTTCAAATCTGCACAAATTCCGAGCATCGTAGTAGCTGGGGCTAGCCAAGATCGGTGTTTGAAATTTAGCTTGAAACCCTGCTTTCCAGATGTTTCATGACTCCGCTAATTTAGCTTTTGGTCAGTCACAATCATGAACGGGAACAGGTTTTCTTTGGTAAGTCGGCAAGAACTTGCTCCTTGATATGTATAAATCGCACATGAGAAGCCGGATTCCTGGTCTCGATTGTCGGATGTCCAGTGGTTTTCTACCAGAGAGCCTGGAAATACCACTGGATCGAGTGCTGGGTTTTCACAGTCCCCTCTGAGAATGGTTTTGAACTCGTCTATCGTCGGGAGCCGCCATTGGACAGCAGATTTTTCGGCTGTTTCATCGACTGAAAGGAATGCGTTTTCAGCCGAAACGAACAATGGGGTTCCAATGCAGGCATTTAGGCCATTGTAATTCGTGCCGAAGGGGCATCGATACCAGCTGAGGCCAGTTTCGTTATCCGTAATTACGCCGTTTCTCAGTGTTGAGAACCTCAGGCCGTAATCGTATGGAGCGATGGAGGTACAAGAGGGTGTGTACATCACTCGCTCACAGCCTCCAAGGGACATGACAGCTATCGATATAGCTAAAATCTTTGGGATATCTAAATTCATGATTTTGCAGGGAAATGTCGATTCTTCATATGCAGCGTGAGGGGTGGCTTAACTAGATCTGTCAAAGTATTTTGCTTGAAAAATGCGAAATATCACAGATATTTCAAGTTTAAAAGGGCTGTGAATAGACTTTGACTTTAAAAGCGCGTAAACACTGAGTGGACCGCGGTGTTTGTCTCAGGACGGCAGATATACTTCTTGGGGTTTTTAGCCTAATTTCGTTTTTAAATTAGAGTATTGAAGGGTGTAAGCGATGGATATAGCTACTATTGTCGGATTTGTTGGGGCTTTTGGCTTTATTGGATACGCGATTGCTACTGGTGCCGGACTTTCAGGGTATATCGAAACTGGGTCAGTGCTGATCGTATTTGGCGGGTCCATTATGGTGGTCATGCTCAGATGCTCTTTGGAAGAGTTTCTCAACGCTATCAAGGTCGCAGGAAAGACTTTCAAGAACCCGCTTGAAAAGCCACAAGAATTGATATCACAGCTGAGTGAATACGCAACCATCGCCCGAAAAGATGGAATGATTGCACTAGAAGGCCAGGAAATCTCAAATCCATTTTTATCAAAGGCCATCGGTATGCTGGTTGATGGATCCGAGGCTGACTTAATCAAGAAGACTCTAGAAAAAGACATAGAATTAATGAAATTACGTCACAAACAGGGTGCAGGAATTTTTTCTGCGTGGGGAGAAATAGCTCCGGCAATGGGCATGATTGGAACACTAATTGGGCTTGTTGCAATGTTGGGCAACATGTCGGACCCAAAGTCTATAGGGCCATCCATGTCTGTCGCACTTCTCACGACGCTTTATGGTGCGATTTTGGCTAACGTGATTTGTATTCCAATTTCCCAAAAGCTAGTTAATCAGTCAGAGCTTGAGGCAGCGAACGCTGAGTTAATTATCGAGGGCGCCCTGTTCATTCAGTCCGGTGGTAATCCGAGAGTGTTGACAGATTATCTAGCCTCATTTGTGCCACCAAAGTTTAGGGCCGAACTGCTTGAGGCTCAGTAGTCAGGGTTAAAAACAATGGCAGACGAAGAGCTTGATGGTATTGAAAGCGAGGCGGCGGCGGGGCTTTCCGACTCCAATGTAACAGAGCAGGAGTCTGAAGAATCTTCTCAAGACGCTGAGTCAGACGCAGAGGGTTCTTCGGACGGGACCAGTTCAGGAGCTTCTTCTGATGAAGCTTCCTCCGAAGAATGTCCGCCCTGCAACAAGGGTGCTCCGGCTTGGATGGCAACCTTCGCCGACATGGCCACGCTACTGATGGCATTTTTTGTTCTCATTCTGTCATTTTCTGACACGGAAATACGAAAGTTTGAGCAGATCAACGGGTCTATCCAAAATGCTTTTGGCATCAAAAAAATCAGGCCGACGATTCAAATACCCCGTGGAAGGGCGTTACTTGTTCAAGACTACTCTCCAGCCATATCAGAACGGACGGTAATAAATGACCCAAATCAGCTCCCGATAGACCCAAATGCAGAATATTTGATCCGTCGTACGGGACAAAGTGAAAATAAATTTGAGCGAGAACTTGAAGTTGTATCGACTGCGCTTTCTAACCAAATAGAAGCTGGCCTCGTGCAAGTTAAGGCGATCAATAATCAAATCTCGATCGAGATTGCTTCAATGCTTCAAGAAAATACGCAGCAACAGGATCAATTCAGTAACGATCAAACTGCTGCGCTATTGGCAGTTGCCTCGGTGCTTGCTGAAACCCAGGCAACTGTTGCATCTGAGATTTATATGTCTATTTCAGAGAATAACAATGAATTAGCTGAAAACTCAGAACCCAACATCGGTGTTGGGGAGTACTACAACAACGCCGATAGGCCATCTAGATTGGAGGAAGTACGAACACAGCTAACATCTCAAATTGAAGCAGGATCTCTTAGTGTTGAGAAAGTTGGTGAAATGATTGTTCTCAGTATCGCCAGTCAAGGGTCATTCGAATCTGGCAGTGCTGAGTTGGAGCAGCGATTCATTTCAACATTGTCAGAGATCGGTGATGTTGTTTCTCAGGGCTCTGGTGGCATTCGTATCGAAGGTCATACCGATAATATTCCGATTATGTTTAGTGACAGATTTGCGTCTAATTGGGAACTTTCTGCTGCTCGCGCCGCATCAGTTGCCTCCTATTTTGAAAGGTCAATGTCCATTAATTCTGCCCGAATCGAGGTTGCCGGATTTGGTGAGACAGTTCCGGTCGACACTAATAATACCGCCGCTGGAAGGGCCAATAATCGGCGTATTGAAATCAAGATCCCAGACTAGATATCCGAAAAATCATGAGCAACGAAGAGACAGCCAAAGATCAGCCAGAGGAAAATACGGACGCACTGGCGCAAGCTAATGACCTTCCGGCTGAGCCCTCAGAGGACGCGGCTGTTTCGGAGGTCGATGATTCTTCAGACGGCGTCGGCGATACTGATGAAACTGAAGAAGTAATTCAGGCTGCGCCTAAAGAAGAAGAGGAAAAGGAAGAGGAGACAGGTGAAGATTGCCCAGCCTGCAATAAAGGCGCACCAGCCTGGATGGCAACCTTTGCAGATATGGCGACACTGCTAATGGCTTTTTTTGTTCTTATTCTCTCATTCGCTCAGGTAAATGTACCAAAGTACAAGGAGGTTGCAGGGTCGATGAGGAGCGCGTTTGGCGTGCAGACCGTCATACCTTCCATTGAACCGCCAACGGCAGAGAGTATTATCCTCCAGCAGTACGAGCGCACGGTTACCGATCCGACTGCTTCAAATCGTATCGAGGAACAAAAGACTGATGAACCACCAAACGAGGACGAACTTTCGTTCAATATTGGTGACGGCTCTGCAGAAACCAATGCAATAGATCTGCTTACCCAAGAATTGCGTGAAGAAATATCTCAAGGCATGGTGAACATTACCAGAACTGAATCGGGAATCGATGTTTCATTTCCGGTCAGGGAGGGATCATCCGAAGGCGGGCAACGAATCACGGGGGATATGATCGACGCACTTGCTCGAGTGGCAATGGTACAAGCCAATACGTCAGAGATGATAACACTCAGTGGCGGGGCTCTACAGCGCGGTAATTCTCAGAATTGGTATAACTCGGAGCAGTATCGCGAGGAAAGCCTAGCGTCAGATAGATACGAGCTTATTCGCTCAAATTTAAATGAGGAGATTGCTGAAGGCCTCGCTCAGGTTTCGCTTGATGGTGAGGATGTAATCATAACATTGAGTGAGCAGGGAAGTTTCCAGAGTGGTAGCGCTGAGTTGGAGCAAAGTTTTTTTGAAGTACTCAATCGTGTAGGAGCTTCATTAGTTGGGGTGGGAGGCCTGATTGAGATCGAGGGTCATACAGATAATGTGCCCCTCGCTTTCGGGGGCAGGTATAGAGATAACTGGGACTTGTCTTCAGCCAGATCCTCTAGGGTCGCAGATTATTTGTTGCAACAGGGGTTCTTGATGGCTGGCAGTGTTGTGGTAGAAGGCTATGCAGATACCAAACCGGTGGCAAGCAACGACTCTCTGGAGGGGCGGGCACTGAATCGAAGAATCGAAGTTATCGTGCGGGGTACTTAGGGGCAATTATCTAGGCCTTTTTCCAAACACTCTCTCACAATATTGTCAGCCTCGATTACTTCTTCGTCTTCAAGCAAAACAGTTGAAATGCTCGTTACATCAATTGCTTCCTCAGAGCCATTGAGTTCAGCTATTTTTCCCCATACATATGCCCTGAATGGGTCTGAATCAATTCCTTCTCCTGCTTGAAGCATGAACGCGAACATCATTTGGGATGGTGCGTAGTTCGCGCGAGCGGACTTCAGAAATAAGCGTCTCGCTTCTCTGTAATCGAGATCAATACCGGTACCCTGCTCATAAGCGAGCCCCAGCATGTACTCTGCTTCTGGGAGTTCGCTCTCAGCTGCGGCTCTAAACCAACTGACCGCTTCTCTGTGGTTAGTAGCAACTCCATATCCATAGTAATAAAGAAGTCCGATGTTCAGCTTTGCTTCGCTAAGGTCCTGTTCAGCCGCGCGACGATACCATTGCATAGCCCTTGCATAATTTTGTGCGACTCCCAGCCCTTTTTCATACATGTGGCCTACATTGTTTTGTGCCTCAGCAACCCCTTCTTCTGCCATCGGAAGCCATGCACGTAATGCGGTGGCATAGTGGCCCCTCTCGTTGGCTGCAACGCCTGCATCAAATCTATCTGCTTGAGCTAGAGTTATAACGGGATTTAGCGCGCTAGACAGCAAGAAAATTAAAGTAAGATATTTCCTAGGTTGGCCCATAGAACTATTCCTTTTCAAGCTTTGTAATGGCGGCCTTGACAGAAGAAGCGGCTGAAAACAGCATCCCTTCAGTCAACATACCGAGAAATACTCCGTTTTCATTAACAATCGGAACGCTCTCGCCTACAAAGCTCTCGATCGATAAAAGTGCTGTCTTAAGTGAGTCAGTGTCTTTTAATATGAGCGGGTCTTTGATCAATTCTTTAGCAATCGGGTTCGCCTCTGCCTTCTGAGCTCCAAATATATCGACTTTTCCGAGAAGAACTTGGTCCCTTCCGAGAATATATGCCTCGGTCATTTGCATCTTTGACATGCGATTGGTTAGTTCTACACCTAGATCAGAGGCGTCAGCAGTTATGCAGTCCTGCGATATAAAATCTCTCAAGAGGGTGCGACTCAACTGAATATCCTCTCGCCCAAGCGACATATCGACCCCCCTGTCTTTCAGTTGTCTGTCAAAATAAGATAGCCCGAATACGCGATGGGTAATTAAACTGCTTACAATGACAGCGACCATGGCACTAACGGCATAGTCATAAGAGCCGGTAAGCTCGAGTACGATTAGTATGACTGAAATTGGTGCTCCTATGACAGAAGAACTCACGGCCGCCATTCCAGCGATCATCATAACTTGATTAAAGCCTGCGATGGGAGAAAAGCTTAAAATTATGCTTACGATTGCACCCGCCGAAACACCAATAAACAGAGCGGGGGAGAACACGCCACCAAAAAGCCCAAACCCGATACACATAGCTGTCATTGTTATTTTTAATACGAGCATGACCGCAATGTACCCACCACTGAAGCTGCCCTGAAACAAATCGTTGACAACTCCAATGCCGATTCCAAGTATCTCAGGGACGAAAATACCAATTGTGCCGCAAACTATGGCTGCAACTATGGGCGCTTCGATATTCTTGGACTGAATTTTTTTGCCTGCAGACGTTGCATATCTTAGGGCCAACATAAAGACTAGAGCCAGACCGGCAAACAGAATGCCAGAAATAATCAGATAAGGGACGCTCTGTATTAGTTGCGGTGCATTAGAAACTGTCTGAAACGTGGAGTCATTCGAAGGGAAAAGTTGTTGATCAAATGAGCTCGCACTTATGGAGGCTATAAAAATGGGTGCTACCGCTCTTAAGGAGAAATGTCTGAGGACGGCCTCATGGGCAAAGATAACGCCGGCCAATGGAGCATTGAAGCCAGCCGAGATGGCGGCTGCAACCCCACACCCCAGGAAGACATCTCCTGATATCTTGGCCAGTCCTACTTTTTTAAACAAACTACCGACTGTTGCGCCAAAGTGGACAAGAGGTCCATATTGCCCAACGGATCCGCCGCCTGCGGCCGAGGTGAATGCGGCAAGGGTAGATGCCAACCCTTTCTTTAGGTCGACATCGCTCGAGTCGGTATGCGCCGCCAGAATTGAATCAGCGGGCCCGGCCCAACCGTCCAGTTTAAGAGCTCTTCTCAAGGCAATCACAACACTTGCCGCGATAAGCAACGTGAAAAGAGACATCGCGGAATAGGTTTCTCCAGCCACCGTAAATTGAAACAGCTCGTATGACTGCCTCAGATTGGCTGCAGAACTCACGCCTTCAACAAAGCCATTTGCCATAATGGCCATTACAAAGCCAATGATAGTGCCAAGGATTAGTAGTAGAGCTAATTCAATTAATATCTGTGGTCTCATGTTATTGTCTCGATTTCAGCATTAGTGAAAAGCCAGCGGCAAGTCATGCAGTATCCAGTCAACTACTCTCAGCAACTTTGTATTATATATCGGTGAGTAATCTAAATGATCAAATTTTGATAATATCCTAGCAGTAAGGCGTGATTTTCCCCCAGAAAAAACCTGAAATGCCGATATAGCGATTGAGCTACTTAAAGAAATTCAATGAGTAAAGAAAGACAAGCTGATCCGATCGTTGGCTCGAGCTCCCCCACAGTGCAGCTTAAATCGCTGCTTGGGAAGTTCGCGGTGGTCGATGCCCCCGTTTTGGTCTTAGGAGAATCTGGGGTTGGGAAAGAGCTGATTTGTAAAGAGGTACACCGGCTCTCCGGGAGGAAGGGAGAGCTTGTGTTTATCAACTGTGGCGCGATCCCCGATCAATTACTCGAGAGTGAAATTTTTGGGCACGTGAAGGGAGCATTTACCGGCGCCACCTGTGATCGGAAGGGGAAGTTCCAGTTAGCTGATAGAGGTACCCTGGTACTAGACGAGATTGGAGATATGCCGCTAGATTTACAGGTTAAGCTCCTCAGAGTAATGGAGGAGCAGAAAGTGCAGCCTCTTGGCGGCAACCAGTCACTGCAAACAGACGTTCGTTTGGTCGCAGCCACCAATAAAAAGTTAGAAGACATGGTGAAGGAAGGAAGGTTTCGTGAGGACCTCTTCCACCGCTTGAATGTATTGCCAGTTGTAGTCCCGCCATTGCGAGAAAGGACTGAAGACATCGAGAAACTTGTCACTCATTTTCTGTCTGTGCAATCAAAGTCGAAGTCGAAGTCCTTTTCTATTTCAAAGAAGTCTCTGGCTGCGATGGTCTCATACGAATGGCCGGGCAACGTGAGAGAACTTGCTAATTTTATTCAGAGGGTAAGTGTGCTGGCTTCGGGATCAATCATTCGTTTTAAAGACATTCCTGAACAGTTTTTACCGGGCCGCATCGCTCAGCTTTACTCAGAAAACGGCCTCAGTGAGGAAGAACAGGCAGAGGGCGCCGTGCCTGAATCGCATCAGTTAGACCATCAGAAATGCGGCGGCGATCTGTTTGATTACGAGCAGATAATTGGGCTTGCACAAGTAAAACCACAGCTTCCCGAGGAAGGTATTGATGCGCCTAACGTTCTTAATAATATTGAGCGCAATTTAGTAATTGCTGCACTCGATCGATGCGGCTGGAATGTTTCCAAGTCAGCTCAAATTCTTGGTATGCCGAGGACGACTCTCATACAGAAAATGAATAAATTCAATTTGAATCAGAACCAAGAGAAATGACGTATACAGCGATCCGAGACAGGGCTCTAGAGATTGTTGACAAGGGGTCTCGTGGAGATATCTACAGCCGCAGTTGCGATCTATTTTTGTCCTTACTGATTATTTTTAACTTAATCTGTGTCAGTCTTGAGTCTGTTGACTCACTTGGAGATAGATACGGCGATTTTTTTCAAGTGGTTGAAATCGTGTCATTGGTGTTGTTTACACTCGAGTACTCGGTAAGGGTTTGGACTGCAGCCTCGAAATACGATCTCGCGGGAACAGGGCTATCTCGCCGTGCTAGGTATATTTTCAGTTTTACCGGCCTTGTCGATCTGATATCCATCTTACCGGGGATGCTTCAGGTGGTTGGAGTATCCCTGGACCTGCGCTGGGTGCGAATTTTGCGACTCTTGCGTCTTCTTAAAATCAGCCACTATTCAAGCGCTTTTTCTGATGTCTACTCGGTAGTTGCAGAGGAAAAGAACTCTTTACTTGCGACCTTGTACTTACTTTTTGTCGCTATGTTCTTTTCAAGCGCAGCATTGTATCTCGTAGAGGGTGAAGTACAGCCAGAGGATTTCGCGTCAATTCCAGAGGCAATGTGGTGGTCATTAATTACGTTAACAACTGTGGGTTATGGGGATGTTTCCCCTTTGACGCCAATTGGCAAGATCATTGGATCGTTCACTGCGATTATCGGTGTGCTAACGGTAGCCCTGATGACTGGTATTGTTAGTTCATCATTTGCGAACAGAATGGCGCTTAAGAAGACCATGCTTGATAAGGAAATCGAGGGGTCATTGGAGGACGGAGTGATCTCTGCTGAGGAGCTCAGCAAAATTAAATCTCTCGCCGCGGATCTGAATATGAATGATGACCAAATTGAAGCACTCATTGCATATGAGCGGATGAAGCGTTCTCATCGATAGACTGATAAGAAATCCTGTGTAATTTTTCAGTGTAGATCAGGCGGTATGTTTATTGGGCACAGTTCAATCGTGTTCACTAGTTGAGTAAAGTGCCCAGGCAGTTCTTCGATGTGGCTGCAATCCTGATCTTCAATGCTCAACTTAACTTGCTTCTGGCAGTAGGCATAGAAAAGCCCCAGCTTTTTCTGGATATTGCCATCACTGAGCAACAAGTTTTGGTGAGAGACAGAGAAGAGCATGGATTGGACTCTCTTTAAGTCTCTTGTCATCGTATCTGTGTTGTAGTCGACGCTGAGTGTGTCTGAAATACCTTCGATAATCCCAATATAAACCGTTTTTAAGAGCTCATTTTGAGTTTTACCAAAGGATAATGCAGGGTTCCACGTCGGGAACTCTAGAGAAGATGCGTCTTGTCCTTTGAGCATTTTAGCGGCCTTTGGTTAGTTATATTATTACTTGATCTCGTTCCAGCCGCTGAGCAGCTCTTCGAGAATGCCTGCCACCTCCGAGAATTTGCTTGTGTCGTTACTGGCATGAGCAACGGTGAGTGTGCGCAGGCAGTAGTCGTATAGGCTATCCAATTGTGCAGCGATTTCTCCACCCGCTTCGAAATTTAGCGTCCTTCTTAGCCCAAAAATTATCTTCTGGGCTTTAGTCACTTGAGTGGATTTTTTCTGGAATTCACCAAGATGCAATGCGGCGTCCGCTTCTCGGACGCGCTTTACGGCACCTTCAAGCAGTACCCTAACCATACCGTGTTGATCATTGCTATCAAGTTGATTAATGCTAGTGCTTGCAACGCCTTCGTACATACCCAAGGCCGCCAGTGTCTGTGGACTCATGAAATTTCCCCTCTTCTTAAATCATGCCGGAGATATGCTTGCGAATAGTGAGCGAACTAAGCTCTCCGGTCCGTGTCTAGGTAATAGATCGACATCAAGGTGGACCAATCTTAACGCTTAATCAGTATTTTTTAGCAAAGGGTCTCGTTAATTTTAATTTTTTTTCGGGAAATAGGGTTCGCTTCCGAAATCCTTGCCCATGCCTCTTCTTTATTCACCTGTATGCCAGCAGAGTAAAACAGTTGAAGTCGAGCCGTTCATATTCAGGTTCTCTAATGGTTCGGCTATAACCCAACAAAAAAATAAATTGATTTTTAATATAAAAAATATTTGTGTCGATTAATCCTCGTGACCGGGAAGCAGTACAAACTAATTTCAGCTCTCGGTCATAGACGCGACCGAAAATTTTCAGTTCCAATAGCCTATGGGGGTAGGCGGCACTGAATAATTTATGGTTAAGAAGATGATGCAATTCGGTATTCCTGGTGCTTACCAACAGCAGGCGGATGTCAGAAC
>CACBCS010000032.1 GCA_902537815.1 uncultured Pseudohongiella sp.
TTGATGAATTGATCCATCCGCCCTCGGTGACAGAGGAAGCGGTCGCTCTGGATCTCTCACCTTTAGTCAGAGACGGGGAGCAAACCGACGCACAGGACTGAGTCAAACCTTGGGCTACAGGGTCTTCCTGTGCAGAGAATCAGAATAGCTGACTAGGGTTCCGGCGCCAATTCACGCGCGACTGGTCCGAGAGTCAGCGACCTCGATCGACGCGACCGAAAAGATTGCGTTTGCGGGTTACACGGCGGGACAAAAGCCCGGGAGATGGCGTTCTCACTGATGCTTCATTCGAACATTGGTAGGCACAGTAAATGGTGTAACAGCGAGGTGTATGTAATGGCCGAAATTTTTCCCGACCAGGAGATGATGTATGAGGACCGTGTTGACGGTGGCTCTCACTGGTCTTTATTAATGCGACGAGGCACTATTTTGAGAGTGTCTGATATTGAAGGGGGAGGCAATGTTGGTATGTTGCTCTACAACCCGCAGGACAAACTCGAGCGCTATAACGCGCCGGATACTCTCAAATGTCAACACACCTTCAAGCTCACTCGGGGTCATTGCCTGTACTCCGATATGGGCCGGATATTTTGCTCGATTATTGAGGATTCGCTGGGGTGGCATGACACCGTGGGTGGCAATCTCAGCGAAAGAGGCCTGAAAGAGAAATATACGGTCAGAACCTATCAGGAAGCCCGGAATGACTGGACGCGCAGCGGTGAGCACTGTTTTGCCGTCGAGTTGGCAAAATATGGGTTGGGAGAAAGGGATCTCGCGGCAAATCTCAATCTTTTCAGCAAGGTGGTGACAGACGAAGACGGAAATATGCGGTATGTGCCGAGCCACAGCTCTGCCAGATCCACCATAGATTTGCGATTCGAAATGGACACGCTGGTGGTCTTGCACACCTGCCCCCACCCTATGAATCCAGATGACCAGTATCCGCGCAAACCCATTGCCTATCAGATTCGCAAAGCGGCCCCAATTGCAGAAGGTGACTTCTGCATGAATTTCAGGCCGGAAAATCTCAGGGGTTTTCAGAACAATGCGGTTTACCACCTCAAAGGAGGCCACCAATGATCGTGACTAGTCAGTTGGCAGCGGAGAGCGCCAGTTACCGAGAGGTGGTTGCGGCCGGAGATTTCTGGATTGAATCGCTGAAGACAGGGCAGACTCTGAGAATCCTCGATTTGGAGGGAAACCAAGCCGCGGACACCTTGTTCTACAGTTTGGCGGATCCCCACGAGCGATATTCGGCGATGGACACTATTCGTGAGCAAGGGAACATCTATCTAACGGCGGGCAGTACACTCTTGTCTAACCGCGGAAATCCGCTGCTCGATATCGTTGCGGATACCTGTGGGCGTCACGACACTCTGGGTGGGGCCTGCGCGGCAGAGTCGAATACGGTTCGCTATGCGCTGGAAAAAAAGTGCATGCATTCCTGCCGTGACAGCTGGATGTTGGCAGTCAGCAGCCGCGATGAATTTGGTCTAGGCAAGCGGGACATTACGCACAATATCAATTTTTTTATGAACGTGCCGGTGACGCCTGAAGGGGGATTAACTTTTGAGGATGGTATTTCTGACGCCGGTAAGTACGTCGAGCTGATCGCGCGCACGGATGTCCTCGTGCTCATCAGCAATTGTCCGCAATTAAACAACCCCTGCAATGCGTATAACCCGACCCCTATCGAAATTTTAATCTGGGACGCATGAGGCACAATGACGCCAGCTTCTCACAAAATTAGCAAAGTACTTGTAGCGAACCGGGGCGCCATCGCGGTTCGCATCATCCGCACTTTAAAAAAACTTGGGATCCGTTCTGTGGCTGTGTACGCAGAAGCAGACCGCGAATCTCTGCACGTACGCCAGGCTGACGAGGCATACTCCCTAGGTGCCGGCACGGCTCGTGAGACCTATCTGAATCAGGACAAGTTGTTCGCAGTCGCGCTGCAGTCCGCCGCTGATGCTGTGCACCCCGGATATGGGTTCCTTAGCGAGAATACTGATTTTGTCTCTGCATGTGCTGCCGAGAAGCTCACGTTTCTCGGACCGACAGCGACCCAAATTAAGGCTTTCGGGCTTAAGCACCGTGCCCGAAAGCTTGCGCAACAGCAGGCAGTGCCGCTGTTACCGGGCACGGGCGTCTTAAGCGGGGTAGAGGATGCACTTTCTGAGGCAGAAAAAATCGGTTATCCGGTGATTCTCAAAAGTACCGCCGGAGGCGGCGGTATCGGCATGCAGCTTTGCTGGGATTCCGCAGAACTGGCCAAGGCATATGCCTCGGTGGCGCAACTTAGCGCAAACAATTTCGCCAATGCAGATTTGTTTTTGGAGAAGTTCGTAGAAAATGCCAGGCACATCGAAGTTCAGATGTTCGGTGATGGCGAGGGAAATACGGTCACGTTAGGTGAGCGGGACTGCTCTGCACAGCGTCGCAATCAGAAAGTCATAGAAGAGACGCCGGCGCCGAATCTGCCCGACGCAGTTCGCCGGGAGCTAGGCGAGGTGGCTTCTCGACTGCTGAAGTCGGTGAGCTATCGGAGCGCAGGAACAGTTGAGTTTATCCTCGATGCGGATACTCAGCACTTTTACTTTCTCGAGGTAAATACTCGTCTGCAGGTAGAGCACGGCGTAACAGAAGAAATTTATGGGGTCGATCTCGTGGAGTGGATGGTGCGCTTAGCCGAGGGCACAATGCCAAACCTTACTACCCTGGCCGATACTTTGCGCCCGTCCGGTCACGCAGTACAGGCCCGCATATATGCCGAAGATCCTTATAAAGAGTTTCAACCCTGCGCTGGTTTGCTTTCAAAAGTGTCGTTTCCGCCAGCCGGCGATACAATTGAGGCTCCTTCGATTGGCACCCGACTGCGAGTCGATCACTGGATAGATTCCGGCCTTGAGGTCAGCCCTTACTACGACCCCATGCTCGCAAAGATGATTGTCTATGCCGGCAGCAGAGAAGAGGCGCTTGCCAGTTTGCGGCACAACCTGGCGGCGACCACAATTTACGGCATTGAGACTAATCTTGACTATCTGCAGGCCTTACTGGCTGCAGAGCCGGTGACAGAGGGACGCTATTTCACCAATACCCTTGCTCATTTTCACTTTGAAAAGTTTGCACTTGAGGTACTGTCCCCCGGCACGATGACGACCGTGCAGGATTTTCCGGGGCGGTGTGGGTATTGGGACGTTGGTGTACCCCCGTCCGGCCCCTTCGACAGTCGCAGTTTTCGACTGGGCAACCAGCTGCTTGGTAATCCAGCAGATGCAGCAGGTCTGGAAATGACGCTGTGCGGCCCGACCCTGCGTTTTCTCTCAGACACTAGGATTGTTCTGACGGGTGCACACATGTCCGCTGAACTAGATGGAGAAGAAGTCTCTTTCTGGTCAGTGTTAAAAATTAAGGCAGGTCAACAGCTGGCCATCGGAAAAATCAGCTCCAATGGTTCAAGGGCATATCTGTTGATTCAGGGGGGAATTCAATGTCCTACCTATCTTCAGTCAAGATCAACCTTTACCCTCGGGCATTTTGGCGGGCATGCGGGCAGGGCCCTGCGCAGTGGAGACGTGTTGCATTTTCAGCCCTATAAGCCGACGGGCGATTTGCTAATGCCTGTGGTCCCGGGAGCTCTATTGCCGAAGATCACAAACCACTGGTCGCTACGGGTGATACCTGGTCCACATGCAGCACCGGAGTTTTTCACCGAGAGTTATATTCAGGAATTCTACGAACGAGATTGGAAAGTTCATTACAACTCAAGCCGCACGGGAGTTAGGCTGATTGGTCCAAAACCTGAATGGGCTCGCCGCGATGGCGGCGAAGCCGGGATGCACCCCTCCAACATTCACGACAACGCCTATGCGTTCGGCACCGTAGACTTTACTGGTGATATGCCGGTCATTCTCGGCCCCGATGGCCCTTCTCTGGGCGGCTTTGTCTGTCCGGCAACTGTCATCAGCGCTGATTTATGGAAAATTGGTCAGCTGGCAGCAGGGGACACCATTAGGTTCATCGCTGTCACTACTGAATCTGCCGTCTCCGAACTCATGCTTGGTCATGAAGAGGCAAACAATTTGCGCGCCTTGTCTGGTGGAACGGTTGCGGTTGCTGATTACACTCCGAGTGTTGAATCCGTTCATCTTGACGGACTGGAGGTCAAGCTCAGATGCAGCGGTGACAGTTGGGTGCTGGTCGAATTCGGAGAGATGGTGCTGGATATCGAATTACGTTTCTTGGCGCACCGCCTGATGTTATCCCTCGATGAGCAAAACATAGCAGGCGTGCTCGAGCTAACACCCGGCATACGGAGTCTGCAGGTGCATTTTGATCCGCTACGAATCGCGCAGGGCAGTCTTTTCAAACATCTCAAGAGGCTTATTCAAGAGCTGACAGATCATAAACAGACCAAAGTGCCATCGCGAATAATTCGCTTGCCCCTATCGTGGGACGATTCACAGTGCAAACTTGCGATTGAAAAGTATGATCAGGTTGTGCGCAAAAACGCGCCATGGTTTCCGTCCAATATTGAGTTCATCCGTCGAATTAACGGCCTTCAGTCAATTGAAGAGGTTAAGCGGGTTGTCTTCGCGGCGAGCTATCTGGTGATGGGACTGGGTGATGTTTACCTCGGTGCGCCTGTTGCCACGCCCGTCGATCCGAGGCATCGACTGGTGACGACAAAATATAATCCGGCTCGGACCTGGACCGCTGAAAATTCTGTCGGCATCGGCGGATCCTATCTTTGTATTTACGGGATGGAGGGGCCCGGCGGGTATCAGTTTGTGGGACGTACCCTGCAAATGTGGAACCGGCACCGTCAGACGGCTGAATTCCCCAAGCCATGGCTGCTGAGATTTTTTGATCAGATCCAGTTTTATGAAGTGGACGAGGCGGAATTGGCTCGGATCAGGGAAGATTTTCCATTGGGCCACTTTCCCATAGACATTGAGGAAACAGAATTCAGCCTGGTCGACTATCAGGCGTTTCTTCAGGAACACAGTGCGTCGATCGCGCGGTTCAAGCAGGCCCAGCAATCTGCTTTCGACGCCGAATTGAACAGCTGGAAAATGACGGGGCAGTTCCATTTCGAAGTGCAGGTGCCCGAACCGGAAGCTGAGCAGGAAACCGTGCCTGAAGGTATCGAGGCGGTAGACAGTCCGGTTGCCGGCAGCCTCTGGAAGTGGGCCGTTGAGGAGGGCGACGTGGTTGGTACAGGCGAGGTTCTGCTTATTCTGGAATCCATGAAAATGGAAATCGAAGTCTCTGCCCCCTGCGCCGGTACAGTACACAAAATGCTGAAGCCGACGGGTGCGTCGGTTCAGGCCGGTATGCCACTTGTTTTTATCGAGGCCGAGTGATGATTCCCGACGGTTTTGTTCCTGATATCGAAGCGGTTCGGCAGGGTTATGCGAGCGGGCAGTTCACGCCCCGAGCGCTGATGGAGTATCTGACTGCGAGATCAGCCCGGTTTGACGCGCATAATATCTGGATTCATCAGCTGTCGATGGCTGAGCTTGAGCCCTATCTGCAGCGCCTTGAGTCAGCGGATCGTGAAAAGGTCCCGCTTTACGGTGTGCCATTCGCCATCAAGGATAACATCGATCTGGACGGTGTGCCGACAAGCGCAGCCTGCCCGGAGTTCGCCTACAGGCCGGACCGCTCAGCTTATGTTGTGCAATTGTTGATTGATGCGGGCGCTATTCCGCTCGGTAAAACCAACATGGATCAGTTTGCGACCGGCTTGGTAGGGACTCGCTCGCCCGAACCTTGGGGACCCTGCAGAAATGCGTTCGATCCGGAGACGATCTCGGGCGGTTCAAGCGCAGGCTCAGCAGTTGCGGTGGCGCTTGGGCTAGTGAGTTTCTCGCTGGGCACCGACACTGCCGGCTCGGGCCGTGTACCGGCGATGCTGAATAATATCTACGGCCTGAAGCCGTCGAGAGGATTGCTGAGCATGTCGGGCGTGGTGCCGGCCTGCCGGACTCTGGATTGTCCCAGCGTGTTTACGCTGTGCGTATCTGATGCTCAGCTCGTGTTCTCCCTACTGGCAAAATCTGACAGCGGTGACGCGTATTCCAGAGCGAATCCGATGAGCAACAGCCACCGCTTCTTTGGCAATACTTCAGACAAACCCAGAGTAGGCATTCCCCGCTCTGATCAGCTTGAATTTTTCGGAGAAGAGTCGGGACGCCAGCTGTTCGATCGGGCCGTCAGTGGCTGGCAATCGCTCGGCGCCGAGCTTGTTGAGGTGGATGTTGAGCCATTGCTGCGGGCGGCGAAACTGCTCTATGAGGGCCCCTGGGTTGCCGAGAGGTATGCTGCACTGGAAACGATACTGGAGCAGCAGCCGGATGCGGTCCACGAGGTCGTCAAGGGGATCGTCGAGGGCGCGAAAAATAAGGATGCCGTCTCCGCGTTCAAGGCAGAGTATCAACTTCAGACATACCGGGCTTTCGCAAGAGGTCTCTTTGAGCAAATAGATTTTCTGGTCAGCCCGACGGCACCCCGGAGCTATCTGATTCGTGAACTGCTTGAAGACCCGATTGCACTGAATTCGAACATGGGCTACTACACCAACTACATGAATTTGCTCGATTTCTGTGGTGTGGCTGTGCCGGCAGGATTCATGAGCAACGGGATTCCGTTCGGAGTGACTCTCATTGCGCCTTGCTTTCGCGAAGTCAGCTTGCTGAATCAGGCACTGCGGTGGGAGAGTCAGCAGCGGCTACCCATGGGAGCATCGGATAAGATTTATCAGAGTGACTCAAATTTGCCTATTGTCACTACCAGCAACCAGATTGAGGTGGCGGTATGCGGCGCGCATTTAAGCGGAATGCCGCTCAACTGGCAGCTCGCGGAGCGCGGAGCAACACTCATAGCGGAAACTGAAACCAGCGAAAACTATCGTTTTTATGCCTTGGCGGGCGGGCCGGTAAAACGGCCCGGCCTGATACGCCAGGATAGTAACGGCTACCGGGTTAAGGTGGAGGTGTGGTCGATGCCACAATCGGAATTCGGTGGGTTTGTTTCGGAGATCCCGCACCCACTGGGTATCGGTAAGCTGCAGTTAATCAATGGTGAGTGGGTAAGCGGCTTCATTTGTGAAGAAGTAGGCTTGGCGGGGGCTGAAGATATTTCAGAACTTGGATCCTGGCGAAGCTATATCGCGAGCTTGTCAAGCTGACAGTTGTTTCTGTAGATGTTGCCCAGCCCTGCCGTTACCCGACACTCTATCGGGTGTTTGGGGTAGTAAACGCCTCAGGAATGTATACCGGAAAGCCCCAGTCACGTGCGCCACGGCCGACTCCATTCATTAATATAAAATCGTCAAGTATCCTGATGTCGGTCTCGCCGTTGATTAGGTTGACTGCCTGAAGAGCAGTCTCGAGTAGGTGTGGCTCAAGCTGCAGGGAATGCTCTCCAGGTCGGTAATTGGATCGAAGCCGGTGATCCAGTCCGGGCCGATTAGTCATTTCAATACGGCCACCAAATACGTAACTAACTGACTCCTCATGCATTAACTGAACAAGCGAGTTGAGAGAGTTACGATATGCTTGGAAGTCTCTTATCACCAACCGTCCGGGGTAGAAGGCGTTTCCGGTGAGAAGCAAGTCACCCCAAGGGTCGTATAGCGTTATAGATGAGGCGTCCAGGCCAGGAGTCGGAATTACGGATAAAACTCGGCCGCCCAAGTCTAGCTGCTGCTGTGTGACCAAGCTTGCGCGCTCTCCAGAACCGGGCGCTATTACTGTTGTGTAAGGCTTATTAGCAAACTGAGGAAGTGCGGCGGTTTGTGACTGATCCGAGCCCAGTGGCAACACGAGCAACTCAGGCATGTCCACATTTTGGGCGCTCGACCATCGTCGCAATACTTTGTCTACTGTTTCGCGCAACGGGAAGAATTCTTTTTCCTCGGTAGCTCCGGTGTCCAAAAGAACAGCACGTTCATTTCCCATCAACAGATACATGAATGGCGCTTCCCAGTGAATTGCGGGATTTTGACGAAGTATGTAAGTGTGCTCATTGTAGCGATGCACCTGAATCCGTACATCGGTATTCGCCTTTGCGGATACGCTCCCATGAATCCATGTAAATCGAAGATTGCCCGGTGCTGGAGACTCGCGAACAAAGTCTTCCTGCGCCAGCAACCCAGGTGTTGTCGTCACAATCACAAAAAATAGATAAAGATTTCTAACGCTCATCGTTAAGGGTCCGTTGTGGTGTACCAAGGAATCTGGTTGTAGATTAGGAAGTCGTCGTAGATATAAATTCCAGGGCTGCCGATGTCATTCGTCGCCCCCACTGCGATATCTAGCATATCAAGCGTCATCTGCATCGGGGGTTCATTGGGTTGCCACGTCGTACCTATGGGGTAATCGACACCAGGTTGCCGAGTCATTTCAATATGATTGTTAACAAGGTGCGCAACTGGATACCTATCAGCAATACTTCTCAGCTTTCGAATACTCGAAACCCAGGCATCCCAGTCTTCTAGGTACAACCGACCGCGATAAAACATGTCGCCGGTATATAAAAGGTCGGTCCAGCCATCATAGATCGCCAATTCCGATCCCTGATGCCCAGGTGTGCCAGTTACAACCAATTCGCGTCCCCCGAGGTCGTAGGTGACAATCTGCTGTGGGTAATTCTCAATTTTCCAGAAAGCCATCATTTCTTCGTGGGTCAGGCCCACCATCACGGTGTTGGGGCGGTCAACAAATTGATTCCAAGCAGCGTAATGGTCTCCATGAAGATGGCTGTTCGCAACGATCAGTTCAGTGTTTGCTTGGTTATGTTGTTCCTCCCAGCCTCGAATGATCTGGTCTACCACTTCCCGCAGCGGGAATAGCGCAGGTGATGAAGTCGAACCTTGATCAATCAGCATAGCCACACCGTTGCCAAAAAACAGATACATAAAGGCTCCTTCGTAATTGATGGCCTTATTTTCTCTCAGTATATACGTGTGTTCGTTGTAGGCATGCACCTGTATGGCAGGGTCGGTGTTATCCATAGCGGACTTAGAGCCATGAATCCAGTTGCTGGGAAACTGACCTGATGCTCTGCCGGTCAAGGGAAATGAAAGCGGAGGGCTATTACGGGCTGAGTATGCGACATCGAAAATTGCGATGCTGCAAACGACAAACAGAATTCCGACAGCGTTTTTGGCGTGTCTCTCTTTACCGAGGTTATTTTTCATATGAATGTTATCCGATTTATCAACCAATACGTGCCGATACCGGCGATAGAAATTGTTGCAGGCCGCGCCACCCGCTCAGTGTATTGAGACCAACTCCGCATCCACCCCACGGCAACGAATGCCATCATCAAAACGGTCAGTTGGCCTATCTCGACGCCAATATTGAATAAAAGAAGCGACGACAGGAAATTCTCTCTTGGTAGATCTAGTCCACTCAAAACTGAGGCAAAGCCGAGACCATGGAGTAACCCAAATAATGTCACCATCATCAATCTCCATCGAGCCAGGCTTTCGCTGTATAAATTGTCCAAGGCAATGCAGATTATCGAAGCCGCGATCAAGGGCTCTACTATCGCGCCTGGGGCCGAAACCAGGCCGAAAGTGGCCATCCCTAAGGTTAGGGAATGTGCGAGGGTGAAGCAGCTGACCTGCAATATTAGGGTTTTGACGCCAGTGGAGAGGAAAAATAATCCCAGCACGAATACTATGTGATCGAGTCCTTTAGGTATGATGTGCTGGAATCCTAATGCGATCCATTTCAGCCCCGGCACAAGCGTTTGAATTGCCAAAACCGCTTTCGCACTTAATTCCTCCTCAGGTGTTTCTAGATAATTGCCGAATGTTATTGGTCTGCTAGTGCGCTCGCTCTCAGTGAGTAATCGAGAAATTGGCAGTGGTGAGGAGGCGTGGTCCATCCGCAGCAAGGCAGGCCACGGCACTTCCAGCTGCTCGCCGATCTGGATTTCAACAGAACCTTCCGATGGCATTGTTGAATTCAAGTCAAAAACCAACTGAGCCATCTGCGGAGAAAATGGGTTCTTTATCGCCTCCAGAGAAGATGCTTCGAGGCTCCATGCATGTAATTCAAAATCAACCGATCTGTCATCCACCGTCAACCGAACGCCTGATTTAATTTCATCCGCTATTTCTTTAATGATTATGGATTGCTCTTGGACATCGCTCGTCGATGCATTCCAGTACTCCTCGGCTGTCATGAGAGACTGACCCAAGTCAATCTTTATCTTCAATGTTGCGCTGGTCGGGTGGGTCGAATCGAGATGAAGCTCCGTCATATTGAGCAAATGGGCAGACGAGGTTACTGGCGCAAACAAACATGCAAACAAAGCCCATATTAAAATTCGGCAGCCTGCTGTTCGAATCACGACGTGATCAAGGTTGCTGAGGAGCAAATACAGATTATTGTGCATTCCGATGACTACTTTTAAAGGTGCCTTTCTGGGTAGAGTTGACGATGAAGCAGTTCCTCTAGACTTAGGCCACTATGTCAAAACAGCAATAAACATGCCACCGGGTCGCTGTGGCGTATAAGTTGGGACCATGCACTGTAGGTTTCTTGCCGACTGGGCAGTCGATGCCTATAGCAACTGACTTCAACAATGTTCGGAATCAAGCAAAAGAGCGGCGTTAAGGATGCCGCTGTTCCGGCCCTGTTTAAAAAGTCAAAGTTTGGGTTTCCTGCACCAGAGCGTTGTTCTCAAATCGCGCACCGACCAGTGATCGCAATTAGGGCAATTCTGTTCAAAATGCTTGAGCGTGGCGCACTAATTTAGTGAAGCACGTTAATTTTGCACCAAGACGTTCCAAAATGTATGACCCATCTGGACGTTTTAAGACATGCCAAGTGCAGCAGTTTTCACGTTCCAGTGGCCACAGGCTACGCTGCTTTTGAACCTAAGCCTTCGAAATTTACTGTGTCGTTTCCTCTCCCGCCGAGGACTGGCACTGTACTTGCATCGCCGCATCACGCGCTATCAACGAATTGTTCCTGCACTGTGCTGGAACACACACTGAGTCGGGCTCTTACGCCAGCGCAGTTGCTGAGTTAGGACCGCCGACCATATCGCTGGATACAGCAAGGGGATGTAATGACACAGAAACCATTAGTCACGGCCATAGGGGCTGTCTGTTGTGCGGCAACTCTACTGAGTACAGTAGGCGCTGTGGCACAGGAAACTGGAATTGAGGAGGTTGTAGTAACCGGGTCGCGTATTGCGCGGGATAGCGCTACAGCGGCCGCCAGCCCTGTAGCCGTACTGGGTGGAGACACAATAAGGACCGCCGGGCAACTGGATCTAGGTGAACTACTGAGGGAATCTCCCGCGCTCAACAATTCCTTGCCCGCGAATTTTTCAGCACTCCAATCCGCTGGCACGACTGATTCAGATGTTGGCCTGGGTTTGTTAAATCTCCGAGGTTTGGGTGCTGTAAGAACTCTTACACTGGTTAATGGCAGACGCCACGTTGCGGGAGGTCAAGGGTCGGCGGCTGTAGATGTCAACTCTATCCCATCGGTAATGGTACAGCGAGTTGAAACCTTGACAGGTGGCGCGTCATCCGTGTATGGAGCCGACGCAGTCTCTGGGGTAGTGAACTTCATTTTAAGGGATGGAGGTGACTTTGATGGTATCGAAGTGACTGCTCAAACGGGGGTTTCTGATCGATGGGATTCTAATGAGCATTACGTTTCGGTGGCTGGTGGATTTGAATTCGACGGTGGTCGCGGTGAGGCTGTATTCGCTATCGAGGGCCAGACCAACGCTGAGATATTGGAGACTGAGCGAAACTTTGCTGGCCCATACGTCGGCAACGATATCGTTAACACACCGGCTATCGCGGCACTGAACGGCGTCAACCCACAAGCAACTCGAGCTTTTGTCACGCCAACTACTAACCCTATATCAACAGCGCAAGGTGTTTTTAACATTGCGGATGGTGACTCATTTTTTGGGTCGGTGATTCCAGCGGTCAACGGGGTAAGAGATGGTACAGGCGTGCCCATGATTCCTGGCACCAATATCCCAGTGGCTCAAGTGATCGATACGCCGTTCAATGGAATACCAAGAGTCTACAATCCCGGAGTTCCGGCGAATGTCAACCAAGCGTTCGGTATAGGTGACGGATTGCAGTCCCTTCGTCAGACCGTTCTTCCACCCCAAGAACGTTACTCGGTCAACTTTAACGGCAGCTATGAGATTTCAGAAGCCCTAAACTTTTTTGTTGAATCTAAGTATGCGTTTTCAAACAACTCTCAGGTACAGGGCGTTGACTTTAACGATGGCATACCCATTCGTTATGACAACCCTTACATACCCCCGGCGCTTCAAAAGCAAATCACTGATCTTACTGCCCTGGGCATCATTCCGCCCGATCCAATGGACGGCAGTTTTTGGGGCTTCTCCTCTAGTCGCGACAGCGATGACTTAAACGTTATGCCAGGCGATGACGTCGACCGAGAAACCGTACGAATCGTCGCTGGGGTTGAGGGTACATTGGACATTTTAGATGGCATCGAGTACGAGCTGTCTTACAATTACGGCTCAACCGATGTTGAGACGAACAACTACAACTTGCGCTTAGAAGATCGTTTTTACTCCGCTTTGGACTCGGTCATAGATCCAGCGACCGGTGATATCGTATGTCGGTCAACCCTTGATCCATCTGCATTGCCACCGATTGCACCTGGCACATTTCCAGTGCCCGAATATACAACGGGCGCCTTTACCAATAACGGTAAATTCACTCAATTCGTAAGTTTCACGCCCGGGCCCAACAGCGGTTGCGCTCCTTTTAACCCTTTCGGATTTAACTCGACATCAGATGCAAATTCGCAGTTCGTGTATGTAGATGCCCTCGACACTTCCAAACTGACACAGCGTGTGCTTTTCGGTTCGCTAGGGGGGTCGACCTCAAGCTTTTTCGAACTTCCAGGAGGTCCCGTTGGATTTGCCGCGGGGTTTGAATATCGCGAAGAGGAAAGCGACTTTATCGTTAACGACTACGAGGGGACACTAAATACCTGGGATGGTTCCAATGGTAACGCCGCTACGGGGCTCGGTGGTGAGTTCGACGTAACAGAGTATTTCGTAGAGCTTAATGCACCCCTGCTAGCGGACATCCCGTTTTTTGAACTGGTTGAAGTAACGGGCGCATACCGATACGCCGACTACAGCACAGTTGGTACAAATGATGCGTGGTCAACAGGCTTGAGGTGGTCGCCAGGTTTTGGCTTGACTGTTAGGGGCACAATCGCTGAGGCTGTGCGCGCGCCTAACATCTCAGAGCTTTTCTCACCCCAGCAACCTCGGTTCTTTCCTTTCCAGGATGACCCTTGCTCTATCCAGAATATAAACATTGGTTCCGCGAACAGAGCCGGGAACTGCGCCGCACTCGGTGTGCCCGCGGGTTATGATGTAAATGATTACATCACAGCTGGTATTCCGGGGGTCACTGGGGGCAACCCACTGCTGGCGCCAGAAGAAGCAGAAACTGTCACTGCGGGGATAGTTTACGAGCCAGAGTTCGTTGATGGTCTTCGGTTCATTGTTGACTACTACTCCACCGAAATAGAAGGAGCCATTGATGCTCTGTCGCCTGTGCGAGTGTCAGAGGCCTGCGTAGATCTTCCTTCAGTAGCGAACAACTTTTGTCCTTTGATAACCCGAGACCCCAAGGGCTTCATCACATTTCATCAATCCGGGCAGGTGAATCTTGGCGCGTTTGAAGTCGAGGGCGTGGACTTTGGTATCGACTACGGCTTTGAGCTTAGCTCTATCGGGTTAGAAGGATGGGGCGCAATTGATTTTGGCTTGAACGGTACAAAATTGATCGATTTCAATGAATATCAAGACCCAATCGACAACACCGTGTTTGAGAGTCGTGTCGGCGAATTTGGCTATCCGGAGTGGATTGTTAACGCGAATGCCAGCTGGTCTTTTAAAGATCTTGTGCTGACTTGGCAGGGAAGGTACGAGGAGAGCCAGTTATTGCCAGGATTATCAAACCAACAATTTGCGGGCAACCCGATCTTCGCCGATCCATCACAATCCGGTGAGTCATGGGTGCATGATATCAACTTTGCCTACACCTTCAGCGACAATGTCAACATTTACGGAGGTCTAAACAATGCCTTCGACAGGGCACCTTACCTCGGGAGCCTGACACGTCCGGCCGGACCACGGGGTCGATTCGGTTTTCTGGCAGTCAACTTCAAGATTTAGCCCTAAATCGAGTTTATGCAGTGCTAGTTAAAAAGCGGGGCACCTTGAAAGGTGTTCCGTTTTTTTTGTTCGCAAACTGAGACAAGTGTAACCTATAGTGGATTCGCCATGGATCGATCTGCTAGATTGCGATTTTTGATTTTACGAGTGAGAGCTGCTTGGACCAAATTCGGACCGCTCAGTCGCAACCTACCACAACTAATGTCAACAAATAGCAACGGGAAAGCTGCGCTGATGAGTTATTTGACGTCTCGCAAGCTGTTGCGATGAATCGTGGCTGATTAAGAGCAAGGGACTCTAAATCCGTCGGTCCCAGGTTCGAGAGGGCCCAACAATTGTCCTCTAAGAGCTTTCACTCAGTGGGAGGAGCAAAAGATCGACAAATGAGAGGCATGATCCTCTCATTTGTCTAATTGAAACGACAGATTACGGTTTAATTTCCGAAGCTGTATCTCAGACCAACTTGGACTGTCGAACCGTACTCATCATATTGCGAGAGCCTTGAGTCATTCCCGAAGTAATAATATTCGGGCGCATCATTAAGATTCATAATTTGCCCAGTCAATAGCAAGTTGTCACTGACCTGATACCGAGCGGTAAGATCAAGCTGAAAGAAATCATCAGTATATCGGTCAGACAACGCATCATCACCGATATCGTCCAGATAAGAGCTTCTGTAATTTCCTGTTAAACGGACGTCCCAGGCGTCTTTGTTATAGCCGAAGGTAACATTACCCGTGTGCTTAGCTTGCTTGAAGAATGGAATAACGCGTTCACCGTAAACAGAACCGGACGGCAGACTAGTGTCTCCGTCGGACAACGTGTAGTTCGCAGAAAATAACAAGCCGTTTTCCCATGCCTGCTGAAAGGAAACCTCGAAACCCGTGATGTCGGCATTGTCAGTGTTTATCCAAGTTCCCGCCACGTCATAAAGCGCTCCGCGGAAGACAGTATCCTCAGATTCGACCGCAACAATTGCATCGCGTAAATCTTTGTAGAAAATACCTGCGCCAAAAAACGACCCACTACCAATATACCACTCGTATGACAGATCAAAATTCCACGCGCTGGTCGGGTTGAGGTTCGGATTACCACCTTCA
>CACBCS010000033.1 GCA_902537815.1 uncultured Pseudohongiella sp.
CCTGAAAAAAATAGGGCTAAAATTAACCGTGATTACTTTCTGAAACAATTTCTCTCAATGTTACGTTTGGTTCCGCTCATGCTGCCACCCAGCTAGTATCAACGGGGTTCGCCGGAGTGACATCGCCAGCGTTTCGCGACCGCTGGTGGTCAGACAGGCGTCGCCGGATGGTGGGTCGATTTGGGTCTTGCAGCAGGGGTCAGGCAGAGGCGGAGGCAAATCTGCAGAGGCAGCCACAAACGTATAGTTTGGCCAGTGGCACTTTTGTAGAGATCAGGCGCTCCTGCGGTCGCTTGACTCGTATATAGAGGCTCATCTGATCAGCCCGGCTGACGATCTGACCGTCCGATAAGGTTTCGGCGAAAGCATATGCTCCCAAGCGTTCGGAAATTCCTTGCTCTGAGAGATTACGGTTATTTCCTGCTTAAGGTATAATTCGCGCCTTTTTTCAGCAGGCCTTAATGCAGCGATACGGCCACGAGAATGTGCGCCGGACGTCTGATCTGGTTCCGATCATCAAGACAATACGATCATTGACATGCCAATTTACGAATACCAATGTGGAAGTTGCAGCCATTCGTTGGAAGCTCTGCAGAAAATCAGTGATGGCCCTTTGCTTGACTGTCCTGCCTGCGGTTTGCCGAGTTTGCAAAAACTCGTTTCAGCCGCCAGCTTTCGCCTCAAAGGAGGCGGATGGTATGAGACAGACTTCAAAACGGGCGATAAGAAGCAGCTTGCCGATTCCGTTGGTGACTCCAAGGTGAGCGGCAGCGAGTCGTCCGGCTCCGGGAGCAAGGCGGCAGACAGTAAGGCCGATAAGCCCTCTCAGACCGGCAAAGTTTCCGAGAGCAAATCAGCCGGGCCCGCCAAATCACAAGCCACAACTAACAGCAGGTAAGCGCGCGGAGTTCGCGCCTTTTAAAGGAAGACACTATGCGCAGCTATTATTGCGGAGAGCTCAACGAATCACATGTTGACGAGGAAATCACCCTTTGTGGATGGGTGCATCGTCGTCGGGACCATGGTGGCGTTATCTTTTTAGATCTGCGCGATCGGGAGGGGGTTGCTCAGGTTGTGTTCGACCCTGATACCCGCGAGAGCTTCGCTACTGCTGAAACGGTCCGCAGCGAGTTCGTTCTACAGGTGCGTGGTAAAGTGCGCCGGCGCCCCGATGGGACACTCAATGAAGAAATGCCGACCGGGTCCATAGAGGTTCTGGGAAAAGAATTGACGATATTAAACGCAGCGAAAACGCCTCCAATGCAGCTTGATGAGTATGCTGACGTTGGTGAGGACGTCCGTCTCCATTACCGTTACATTGATCTCAGGCGGCCTGAGATGATGCAGAGGCTGCGTTTCCGTTCCAAAGTGGCCAACACGGTGCGCAATTTTCTGGACCAGAATGGTTTTCTGGATATTGAAACACCGCTGCTGACTAAGGCTACGCCAGAGGGTGCCAGAGATTATCTGGTTCCGAGCAGGACCCATCCGAGTCGATTTTTTGCTTTGCCGCAGTCGCCCCAGCTCTTTAAGCAGATCTTGATGGCTGCCGGGATGGATCGCTATTATCAGATTGCCAAATGTTTTCGCGATGAAGACCTCAGGGCTGACCGACAGCCGGAATTCACACAGATCGACATTGAGACATCCTTCATGCATGAGGATCAGATCATGGAGATCACGGAGCGCATGATCAAACAGATCTTTCAGACGCACCTTCAAGTTGATCTGGGAGAGTTCCCCAGACTGACGCATGCTGATGCGATGCGCCTGTACGGTTCGGACAAGCCTGATTTAAGGATTGATCTTAAACTTGTCGACATTGATGAGCTGATGCGGGGGGTCGAATTCAAGGTCTTCAGCGGGCCCGCATCGGATTCAGCGAGCAGGGTTGTAGCGCTTCGGGTACCCGGCGGTGCTGCGCTGAGCCGGAAATCCATTGACGATTTGACTGAATATGTTGCTATTTATGGCGCCAAAGGCCTGGCCTGGATCAAAGTCAATGACGCGGCCTCCGGAATCGAAGGACTGCAATCACCCATCATCAAATTCATCGGAGAAGAAGCCACTCTGGCGCTGATGCAGAAACTTGCGGTCGAGACTGGCGATATAATCTTCTTCGGCGCCGATAAAGCCAAAGTAGTTAACGAGGCCATGGGCGCCTTGCGGATACGGGTTGCTGAAGAACTCGGTCTGGTTGCCGATTGCTGGGCTCCGCTGTGGGTCGTCGATTTTCCGATGTTCGAAGAGGACAGTGAGGGGAATCTTACCTCACTGCATCATCCTTTCACCGCCCCCTCTTTGCCGGTGGAGCAATTGCGCGAAAACCCTTCAGCGGCACTGTCGCGAGCCTATGATATGGTGCTGAACGGCACCGAATTGGGGGGCGGGTCTATTCGTATCAACCAACAACTCATGCAGGAAGCTGTCTTCGAGGTGCTGGGCATCGGTGACGTGGAGGCCAGGGAAAAGTTCGGGTTCCTTCTGGATGCCCTGAGCTACGGCTGTCCGCCACACGGTGGCATTGCCTTCGGCTTCGATCGGCTTATTATGCTGATGACTGGCTCTGCTTCGATTCGCGATGTGATTGCTTTCCCGAAAACACAAACGGCAGGCTGCCCGCTTACTGATGCGCCCGGGGCTGTGTCCAGCGCTCAGCTCAGAGAGTTGAATATCAGATTACGGGAGAAGGTAGGTCAATCGAATCCTGCAGTGAATCCCTCCGGGACGGAGACTGTTCAATAACTGCCGGCTGCGCCGGCCGCACTAATGAGGAATTCCAGACATGGCGGGTCACAGTAAATGGGCCAACATCAAGCACCGCAAGGCCGGCCAGGACGCTAAGCGCGGTAAGGTCTTCACCAAAATTATTCGTGAATTGACAGTTGCGGCGAAGATGGGTGGGGGCAATGTGGCAGACAACCCTCGGCTCCGCGCCGTAGTAGATAAGGCTCTTGGGGCAAACATGACCCGCGACACTGTCGATCGAGCCATCGCTCGTGGCGCCGGTACCGCCGAAAACGAGAATCTGGAAGAGCTTGTGTACGAAGGTTATGGGCCGGGGGGTGTGGCTATCCTCTGCGAGACATTGACGGATAACAAGAACCGTACGGTTGCCGAAGTCAGGCATGGTTTCAGCAAATTTGGCGGAAGCCTCGGGACGAGCGGTTCTGTTGCCTATTTGTTTGAGCGTACCGGGGTGCTCAGCTTTGCTGCCGGTGCTGATGAGGAAATGATCATGGAGCTTGCCCTCGAGGCCGGGGCCCATGATGTTGTCAGTCATGACGACAATACGATTGAGGTGAGAACCACGCTCGAATCTTTCGGCCCCACTCAGGATGCTCTCGCCGCCTCAGATCTCAGGTCTGAGAATGCCGAAATGACCATGATCGCCTCAACTGAGGTTGAGTTGGATCTTGCGGGAGCAGAAAAATTGCTGAAATTGGTCGAGCATTTGGAGGACCTGGATGACGTCCAGAATGTGTATTCCAATGCCAGTATTTCAGATGATATTGCTAGTCAGCTCTGAGCATTGTCTGCCGCTTTGGGAGTGGATTCACGGAGCACCCCGCGATTGTCTTTCTGTTGAGCCCTGCCCATGTCCCTTGTGCTAGGTATTGATCCCGGCTCGCGTGTTACCGGCTACGGCCTGATTGATGTTCAGGGCAACCGACTGTCTTACGTCGATTGCGGCTGCATCCGAACCGAAGGGGGAGCTCTTCCCGCTCGGCTGAAAAAAATATTCGATGAACTCTCGCAGTTGGTGGAAACGCATCAGCCGTCGCAGGTTGCGATTGAGGAGATTTTCGTGGGTCGGAATGCGGCGTCTGCACTTAAACTCGGACAGGCCAGAGGTGCCGCGATGGCAGCCTGCTTGCAATCAGAGCTCGAGGTTTCAGAATATTCCGCGCGGCAGGTAAAACAGGCGGTGGTTGGCACGGGGGCGGCGCAGAAAGGCCAAGTTCAGCATATGGTTAAGGCCTTGTTGAGAATCAGTGATACACTGGCTGAGGACGCCGCTGATGCGCTGGCCGTCGCTATCTGTCACACCAACACACAAAAGAGTCTGATCAGCATGGTCGGCGCTAAATCTTTTAGTCGCAGACGCTTTCGTTGACAGCTGTCGGACTGTCTCGGACATCCATCGTAATCCGGAGCGGGAAAGATGATTGGCCAAATCAGAGGGCTACTGGTTGAAAAAAATTCCCCGGCTATCCTGATAGAAGTCGGGGGGTTGACCTATGAAGTACTGGTTCCTATGAGCACGGCCTATCAACTGCCTGAGGTCGGTAAAGAGTTGAGACTACACACTCATTTTGTGGTTCGGGAAGATGCCCAGTTGTTATACGGTTTCTATCATCCGTCGGATAAGGCGCTGTTCCGAGCGCTTATTAAGGTAAACGGCGTAGGCCCGAAGATGGCCCTGGCGATTCTTTCAGGGATGGAAGCTGAGGAATTCGCCCGAACGGTCAGGGGAAATGACCTTTCAGCCTTGGTGAATATGCCCGGCATTGGAAAAAAAACCGCAGAACGTTTGCTGGTAGAGATGCGGGATCGACTCAGCGACTGGGACGACAGCGGCGCCGTGAATTCGACCGGCGCCCTTGCTCCATCCGCCTCGCTGTTGAGCAAAGAAGCCGAAACCGCGCTGCAGTCGCTGGGCTACAAACCCCAACAGGCGAGCAGGGCCGTTGCCTCCGTGCTCGAATCTGAGCCAGATATTGATGACAGTGAAACGCTCATCCGCCTCGCGTTAAAGGGAATGTTGTAGCGTATGGAGGTTGCATGCAAGAAGAACGGTTAATCTCTCCTGTTGGCAGCACACAAGAAGACTCTCAGGAGCGCGCTATTCGGCCTTTGTCCTTGACTGACTACGTCGGTCAGGCCGAAGTGAAGGAGCAGATGGATATTTTTATCAATGCTGCGCGAAATCGTTCGGAACCACTGGATCACACTCTTGTCTTCGGTCCTCCCGGACTGGGGAAGACTACCCTGGCGAATATCATTGCCAATGAGCTTAAAGTCGCCATCAAAACCACTTCAGGGCCAGTGCTTGAAAAAGCGGGGGACCTGGCTGCCATGCTGACCAATCTGGAAGAAGGGGATGTGCTTTTTATCGATGAAATTCATCGCCTCAACCCTGCAATCGAGGAAATCCTGTATCCGGCCATGGAGGATTATCAGCTGGACATCATGATTGGTGAGGGGCCCGCGGCGCGCTCTATTAAGTTGGATTTGCCTCCCTTTACTCTGGTGGGGGCGACGACGCGAGCTGGTTTGCTGACGTCGCCCCTGCGTGACAGGTTCGGTATTATTCAGAGGTTGGAGTTTTATTCTGCGGGTGATTTAAAGCAGATTGTCGAGCGTTCTGCCGGCATCATGGCAACGGAAATCACGGCTGAGGGGGCAGAGGAGATTGCCCGCCGTTCACGCGGCACACCCCGGATCGCCAACAGGCTGCTGCGGCGCGTTCGGGATTTTGCCGAGGTGAAGCATACAGGTACGGTGGATGATCATTCAGCCCGTGGCGCGCTGGATATGTTGAGCATCGACAAGCACGGCTTTGATCAGATGGATCGCAGGCTTCTGCTGGCGCTGATTGAAAAATTTTCAGGAGGGCCGGTCGGGATAGAATCCTTGGCAGCAGCGCTCAGTGAGGAACGGGACACGCTGGAAGAGGTCGTCGAACCCTATTTAATCCAGCAAGGCTTCATCATGCGCACGCCCCGAGGTCGCGTTGCCACACAGTTTGCCTATCGCCATTTCGGCATGACACAGGAAGGACCGGCTACCGATCTGTTCGATGAGTCGCAGTAAACCCGCTTCGATCTGCCAGTCGTCTTACACCATTGGGAGCCGTGATTTGCCCTGATTCTGACAGAATCCTTACCGTTTTTGCCCTGACCCGGACACGAGTTGGTCAGCCTGCACAAGTTAAATGTCATTGACCGAAACTATTTGCCAAACTGGCCGAAATACTCATGAGACCGGGAGATTTCCTCATCACGGTCGCGGCCGCACAGAGCCCCATTCCCGAAATGGGCCCGGAGAATCTGACAGTGAATGAAGGACTGAATCCAATTGATCTTATTTTCGATGCCAGCGCGGCTGTTCAGTTGGTATTCCTGATTTTGCTGACTCTCTCAATTGTGTCATGGGTAATCATCGTGCAGCGCTGGCTGGTATTGTCTGCAGCGCAGAAAGGTGTACTGAGTTTTGAGCAAAGATTCTGGTCCGGCATGGATTTGAGTCAGCTGTATAAGGAAGGCACCCAGATGCAGCGGGAAGACCTGCAGATCGTGGGCATGGAAAATATATTCCGCGCCGGATTCAAAGAGTTCATGCGACTGCGGCAGCAATCGAGCGTCGACGGAGAAGCAATCATGGAAGGGGCTCAGCGCGCCATGCGCGTCGCCTATTCGAGGGAGGAGGAAAAGCTGGAAAGACATCTGTCATTTCTGGCTACTGTCGGCTCTGTTTCGCCGTATATCGGCCTGTTTGGTACAGTAATTGGCATTATGAATTCTTTTCTTGGTCTGGCAGCGCAGGCGCAGGCAACTCTGCAGGTCGTTGCCCCCGGTATCGCAGAGGCTTTATTTGCAACCGCCATTGGTCTGTTTGCGGCGATACCTGCGGTGGTCGCTTACAACCGCTATTCGTCTGCCCTGGATCACGTCACCAGCAGTTACATCACCTTCAGTGATGAATTCTCCAGCATCCTGCACCGCCAGATTCACAGCAATTGATCTCGTTTCACAGGCCGGCTTTAATCAGTAATGGAAACAATGATTTGCAAAAAGCGTAAACCCATGGCGGAGATCAATGTCGTGCCTTATATTGACGTGATGCTGGTGTTGCTTATTGTGTTCATGGTGACTGCGCCGATGCTGGAACAGGGGATCGATGTTGATTTGCCGCAGGCTAATAATGAGCCGCTGGATATCGATGAAAATCTTGAAACCCTCATTGTTTCGATTACCGCCGCCGGGGAGTATTTTCTGAGTATTGGCGCGACAGGGGAGGACCGGCAGCCGTTGACACTGGATGCAATAAGAGAGCAGGTCGGGAGAATTCTTAATGCAAACCCGGAAATTCAGATCCTTGTCGAGGGCGATACCCAAGCTGATTGGGGTTCGATGATTACCCTGATCACCACACTTAATGCGGCTGGTGTGACAAACCCCAGTTTTATCACGCAACCACTTGATGCAATCTGACTGCAGACGGTATGAACACTCCGCTGAACAATCTCGTGATCTACAATGGTTACCCGCTTTCTATTGTGGTCGCGCTGGTAATCCATATTATGATTTTCCTAACGCTGCTCTATCTGCAGTCTGCATCAGAGGCTCAGTCACTGGAACTGGTTCAGCCGACGGTCATAAAAGCGCTTTTTATCGACGAGAATCCGCAACTCCGGAATCAGCAACTCAGGGAGCAGCGGCGTGTTGAGCAGCGGCGGCGGCAAGAGCAGCAGCGTCAGGAAGCAGAGAGATTGGAGCGCGAAGCGCAGCAACAGCGGGAAGCAGAGCAGCAGCAATTGGCGCGGGAACAAGCGGCTCTGCGCGAGCGAGAAGAGCTGGAAAGACTGCGGGAGCGTGCCAAACGAGAAGAGCAGGAGCGTCTTGAAGCAGAATCCCAGAGACGTCGACAGCAAGAAATCGCCGCCGAGCAGGAACGGAGCAGGCAGCAGGAAGCGCAGCGGCGTCGTCAGCAAGAATTGGCTGAGGCGTCAGCGGCGGAAGCAGCCAGAACCGAGTTTGAGTTGGTGCAGAGTGCGACGGCGCTAATTCAGCAGGCTGTCCAGGAGACATGGTCGAGGCCACCAAGCGCACGTAACGGAATGCGGGCCGTCCTGCAAATTCGGATGTTGCCGACGGGAGAAGTGCTGGACGCAGTGATTACGCAATCCAGTGGTGATCCGGCTTTTGACCGGTCTGCAGAGAACGCGCTTTTCCGGGCGGCGCCTTTCAGAGAGCTGCAAAGTTTGCCGATTAACGTTTTCAATGCGAATTTTAGGTCGCTATCCTTGATATTTGAGCCTGAGGATCTTTTGAATTGATCATGAACATCCGAACCTTTCTTGTATTGACTTGTCTGTGGTCTGCCAGTGCGCAGGCAGAATTGAGCATCCAGATTACTCAGGGAGTCGATAACCCAATTCCGGTCGCTATTGTGCCATTCGCCTGGGAGGGCGATGGTGTATTGAGTGAAGATGTCGATCAGATAGTGATGGATGATCTGCAGCAGGTCGGTGAATTTCGGGCGCTCTCCCCGGGCAACATGTTGAGCCTACCCAATGAAGAGAGGGAGGTCTTTTTTCGTGATTGGCGGGTTCTTGCGCAGGATTACCTGCTGGTTGGCAAGATAAGTAGGGCGCCGGGCAGTCAGTTGGTGCAGGTACAGTATGAATTTTTCGACATCAACCGTGAATTAAAGCTGGCCGGTGAGATATTGACCGGCAGCGTGACACAGCTGCGCGACATTGGACACGAAATCAGTAACGTTGTTTTTGAGTTGGTAACCGGTACCCGGGGCGCCTTCACCACCCAGATACTTTACATCGTGTCGGAGCAGTCTGCGGGCGGTCAAACGGTCTTCCGTCTCGAAAAAGCGGACTACGACGGTCAGCGTGCTCAGGTGCTGCTCGAATCAAATGAGCCGATCATGTCGCCCAGTTGGTCGCCAAACGGAGAAGATATTGCTTACGTCTCCTTTGAAACCAGTCTGCCGCGAATCTACACCCAGAACATTGCTACCGGTCAGCGCCGGCAAATCACCAACTACCCGAACATTAACAGTTCTCCGGTCTGGTCGCCCGATGGCACTCGTCTGGCTATGGTATTGTCGAAGGACGGGAGCCCGGACATCTATGTTCAGGATTTGCTCAATAATGAGCTGATCAGAGTAACGGATCACCCGGCAATTGATACCGAACCTGCGTGGTCCAAGGATGGCCGGTCTATAGTATTTATGTCAGATCGGACCGGGCAGCCGCAAATCTATCAGATGGAAGTGGGGGCCAGTTCTTTCAACGTTGAACGGCTGACCTATGATTGCTTTCAGTGTATGAAAGGGCAGTTTCTGCCGGATGGTGTGAATATGGTTCATGTTCGAAGGGAAACGCGCCAAAGCCCGAACTACCAGATCGCTGTTCTGAACATCGAGACGCTGAGAGTGATCACGCTGACAAATACATCACTGGATGAATCTCCGAGTGTTGCTCCCAACGGTAGTATGATCATGTATGCCACCAAGTTTGGGGGACGGGGTGTGCTGGACGCCGTCTCCATTGACGGTCGCGTAAAGTTCCGTTTACCATCTTCGACCGGCGACGTGCGAGAGCCCGCCTGGTCTCCCTTTTTTAACTAAGTGCAGCGGCGGATACCGCGAGGAGGGCTCACTGCGTGAATATTAAGTCAAGAAACGGCTGGAGAGCGAGGATTGTGTTTGTCTCGTTGCTCGCCTTTACAGCGTGCAGTTCTACAGGTGACACCGACGAGGGTGCAGACACCGCACAAAATGGTTCCGGCAGCGGTTCGACAAATACGGCAACCAGTAGTCCGGCTTCCGGCGGAGGGCAGTTGACGCAGGAGGAAATTCGGGCTCAAAGCGCGCTGCGTCAAACCGTTTTTTACTTTGAGTTCGACATCGCCGAATTCAAACCCGCAGACCGGGATACGCTTGCCTACCACGCCCGTGATCTTGCAGCGAATCCGAACAAGCGCATTCGTCTTGAAGGTCACGCAGACGAAAGAGGAACTCGGGAATACAACTTGGCCCTCGGAGAGCGGCGCGCAAACGGTATACTCAACTACCTGATCGTTAACGGAGCGGCTCGTTCGCAGATCGAGGTGGTCAGCTACGGGGAAGAGCGCCCTGAGCAATCCGGCCAAATGGAATCGGCCTACAGCCGCAACCGGCGGGTTGAGATCGTCGCTCGATAAGATGACTGACCAATATTTGCTCGTGGTGGTGAAACGTACTCTGGTCGGTTTCGTGCTGTCCTGGGTGGCTACTGCTGCTTTTGCTCAGGGCCCCGGAGCCGTTGTAGATTCGCAGCCTGTTGTGCGCGGCGGCTCTTCAGTCAGCCAGCAGGCGCCAGTGAATAATGATGCACTGGCTCTTCTGCTGGAGCAGAATCGCCAGCTGCAGGCTGAGGTCCAGGCTCTGCGTGGGATGGTTGAGGAGCAAGGCTTTGAGTTGCGGAAACTGCAACGAGATTCGCTGAGTCGCTATACGGACACGGATGACCGGTTGCGTAACTTAGAAACAGCAACCGACGGCCAACCGGCGGTCGCGGTTGCGCCGGACCGACAGCAGGATACGGGTGGCGGGCTCAGTGCGATCAGATCGGCAGATCAGGGTGTGCCTGCCAGAGAGCCGCCGGTTCCGGATGCTGGTCCAGCGACTGATATGGCACAGAACGCGGCAGTAGCGCCGGCGCAGCGCTCCGAGCCGAGAGGAACGTTGCAACCTGCAGTGCTCAGCGAGCAACAGCTATATCAAATGGCCTATGACTCAGTGATTAACAGTAACTTCGAGCGCTCGATCGCTGAGTTCGATCAGTATCTGAGTATCTATCCTCAAGGACGTTTTGTAACTAATGCGTTCTATTGGAAAGGGCAGGCGTTTCTTTATCTGAATCGATATGCCGAAGCACGAGACTCCTATGAGGTGATACTGAATGAGTATACTGACTCGGCAAAGCTGCCAGATGCTATGTACGGATTAGGGCTGGCCTATCAAGGATTAGGCAATATTCCGCAGGCGAGGCAACTCCTGAACGATATCAAACGCCGCTTCCCCAATACGGGTGTGGCCAATCTCGCGGATACGCGGCTGCTCACTCTAGATTAGACCTACTACTACTCAACAGCACTACAGTCTGCTCTCCGGATCGTTTAGGCGGGCTGCGGCTGGATTGTCCGCCTATGACCGAGTCGAATTCTGATACCTTAAGAATAACCGAGATCTTTCATTCCCTGCAGGGAGAAGCGAAGACCGCGGGAAAGCCGACGGTGTTTGTTCGTCTGACGGGTTGCCCACTACGCTGCCACTATTGCGATACTGAGTATGCGTTCGCCGGAGGCGATCTTCTTCCGCTGGATGGCATTCTGCGAGAGGTCAAGCGCTATCAGTGCTCCTTGGTGACAGTGACTGGCGGTGAGCCACTGGCTCAACCGAATTGTCTGCCGCTGATGAGATTGTTATGCGATGAAGGCTTTGATGTCTCTCTCGAAACCAGTGGTGCTTTGTCAGTTGCCGAAGTCGACCCCCGCGTTTGTATTGTGCTTGATCTAAAAACCCCCGGTTCCGGTGAGTCCCACCGGAACGACTGGGATAACCTGCGTATCCTGTCCCGGAAGGATCAGATCAAATTTGTGATCTGTAATGAGCAGGACTATGTCTGGGCCAAAGCCAAAATGCTCGAAGGGAACCTGGGCGAGCGGGCAGGTGAAATATTGTTCTCTCCGTCCTTCGGGCAACAAGACCCGAAACAGTTGGCGCAATGGATTTTGGATGACCGCTTGGCTGTCCGCATGCAGTTGCAGCTTCATAAATTACTTTGGGAGTCGGAGCCCGGCAGATGAACAGATTTGGAATACGGAGCACGGGAGATAAATCGGATGGCTGATCGTGCAGTGGTGCTTGTCTCTGGCGGCATGGATTCCGCGACCTGTCTGGCTATAGCCTGTGCGCGGGGTTATGCCTTTTTAGCGCTCAGCTTCGATTATGGGCAGCGATCCGTAAGTGAGCTTGCTGCCGCGAAGCGCGTGGTCGAATCCCAAGGGAGCATCGAGCACAGGATTGTCAGTCTGTGTCTCGACGCGCTTGGCGGGTCGGCTCTTACTGACAAGAATTCGGCGGTTCCTGAAGACCGCACCGAAGGCATCCCTGTTACCTACGTGCCGGCGAGGAACACCGTGTTTCTGGCCTATTCTTTGGCCTAGGCTCAAGTCATCGACGCCAGTACGATCTACATCGGCGTCAATGCCCTGGATTATTCAGGCTATCTTGACTGTCGGCCAGCCCGCATCGATGCGTTTCAGAATATGATGAATTTGGCAACCAAGAAGACGGTCGAAGGTGGAACCATCGTTTTACATGCACCACTGATAGAGAAATCAAAAGCTGACATCATAAAAACCGGGATGGATCTGGGGGTCGATTAAGGCCTCACTGTCTCTTGCTATCAGGCTGATGAAGAGCGAAACGCCTGTGGGTTATGCGACAGTTGTCGCCTCCGGAAGAAGGGGTTTGCTGATGCTTAGCTTCATGACCCGACCCGCTAAAGGTGAAGCAGGCAATTACTCAGGTAAATATCCAGCGGTGACTTGAGTTTTTTCAGTTTGGTAGTACCATACCGCCCTTCTGTGGGTCGTTAGCTCAGTCGGTAGAGCAGTTGGCTTTTAACCAATTGGTCATAGGTTCGAATCCTATACGACCCACCACTTCATTCTCTTCAATTTTTTTGCACTGGCTCTATCAGGCAGCGCCTTCCGGGATAGTGCACGGGCGCGCCAACTTCTGGGCCGGAGTGTCCCTCAGTCAGTGTTGCGGGGGCGGGTTTGAACTTGCCAGAGGGCGGGTGTCCTCCTTATGTGTTAAGCTGAGCCCTCTTGGTTTTCAGACATGACTATGCCCAATTTGCCGTCAAGCCAGCTCGCTTCGGATCAGCAGATCGTTCGAGAGTATCTGTCCCGCGCTGAAGCACCCCGCCCACTGTCCGCATCAGAGGCTGCGGACTGTAAATCCGAAATTCTGACCTTGTTAGGAGAGCGAAACGCTCGTCTCGTGGCCCATTACTACACTGAAAGTATCTTGCAGGAGCTTGCTGAAGAAAGCGGCGGATTTGTCGGAGACAGTCTCGAGATGGCCAGGTTTGGGCATGACTGCGACGCGGATATTCTGGTCGTGGCAGGGGTCCGGTTTATGGGTGAAACCGCGAAAATCCTGTCTCCCGACAAGACTGTTCTGATGCCGACTCTCGAAGCAACCTGCTCACTGGATATAGCCTGTCCGATTGAGGATTTTGCCCCGTTCTGTGACGCGCACCCTGACCGGGAAGTCGTAGTCTACGCAAACACGTCTGCGGCGGTGAAGGCGAGGGCGGACTGGGTAGTCACCTCCAGCATTGCCCTGGATGTCGCAGAGTACCTCTCAGAGCAGGGTAAAAAGATACTTTGGGCGCCGGACAAGCATTTAGGAAATTATGTGCAGCGTACTACCGGGGCGGATGTCCTGCTGTGGGATGCTGCCTGTATTGTGCATGAGGAATTCAAAGCGCGGGGACTGACAGACATGCAGCGCCTGCATCCCGACGCGGCGATACTGGCGCATCCGGAATCTCCGCAATCAGTACTGGATATGGCCGACTTTGTTGGCTCGACCACCCAGATCATCTCAGCTTCCCAGCGACTGCCCAACGACGAATTTATTGTGGCAACAGACAAAGGGATATTTCACAAGCTCCAGCAAATTTCTCCGAACAAAACATTTATCGTCGCTCCGACAGCGGGAGAAGATGCGACCTGCCGAAGCTGCGCCCACTGTCCCTGGATGGCAATGAATTCTCTTGAATCATTGCGTCAGAGCTTGTCCAACCCGGTCAATGCTATTGAGATTGCGCCCGAAGTCGCACAAAACGCCATGAAGCCACTGACCCGCATGCTGGATTTTGCCAAAGAACAGCGGCTGGCCGTCCGCGGCAGAGCGTAGTCTGAAATCCGATTGTTGCTATCCGTTCAAAGCCCGCTGTCTATCCTCAAGATCTTTGATCTTCTGGCGGAGTCGGGCCTGAAGCGCCGGATTACTCGCTTCATCGATTTCAATTTGCAGGGCGAACTGGAGTTGCTGACGGGCATTGCGAAAATCTGAAATCAGTGTGAAGTACTCGGCGCGGGTTTGGTGAACTTTGCTGATGTTGCCCGCCTGGCCCCACGTTTCGGCAAGTAGATACCACAAATGATGGTCGCCTTCCCGGTTTTTGGTGTGCTGCTCCATGACCTCGGCCGCTGCGTTGTAGGACCTCGATGCCAGCAGTGCATC
>CACBCS010000034.1 GCA_902537815.1 uncultured Pseudohongiella sp.
CAACGGCTCGTCACACCAACGTTTATAAAAATCGTCCAGCGCCTGCTTAGACAGTTTTTCAGACTCTGCTTGCTTCGCGGCAACCAGCATCCGTAAAGCGGCAAGCTGATCCGTCATGTTGTTGGCAGTATGGAATTGCTGGTAAGCCACGCCTGCCCAACGCACCTCGTCTCCCCGCAGCAGATAGCTCAGACAAAGATTTCGCAGAGCCCGATTCGCGATAGAGTCGGCGTCAGCTCGGTAGATTGTTGTGGCCGGCACCGCATCAAACAGCTCGGCAAATTGAACGGCAAGCTCAGAAGCGAGGTAGGTCAGAAGCGATTCGCGGGCCTGATATATCGATTCGACGTCCGCCACTTCTGCCTGCTCTATCAAAGCACTGAGCTGCGGCAGGCTGAGCAAGTGCGCCAACATGGCCCGGTCAAGCTTTTCATCAGCCAATGCCGAAGACAGAGTCTCGCGATAGGCAATAAGCAGCATTCGGGAGGAGTCCGTGACTGGCTCGCCCGACTGCAGCGCCTGCAGAACTCGTATGGCGAGCGCCTGAGAGGCATTCCATCGATTAAAGCCATCTTCATCATGCGAAATGAGCAACGCCAGCGCCTGCTGAGAATAGTCATAATTCAAGCGAACAGGCGCAGAGAAGCCTCTCAACAGCGAGGGAACCGGTTCTTGCTCTATTCCCGTAAAAATAAACTCCTGATCCGAGTCGGTTATGTGCAGCACTTCATCAATCTTATCGCCGGCAAGGCCTGCGCCTGAAAGCACGAGAGGTTTGCCTTGCTGATCAAGCAAACCCATTCGTAACGGAATATGAAAATTCTGTTTCTCAGGTTGGCCGGGTGTGGCCGGGCAGGACTGTTTCACTTGCAGAGTAAAGGTCTTGTCAGACTGGGAGTAACGACCGGTGACGGTTAACACCGGCGTTCCGGCCTGAGAATACCAGCGTCTGAACTGCTGCAAATCCACACCTGAGGCTTCTTCCATCGCCCGAACGAAATCTTCTGTTGTAACAGCCTCGCCATCATGACGTGCAAAGTACAGATCACTTCCCCTGCGAAAGGCTTCCGGGCCAGTAAGCAGGCTGATCATGCGAACCACTTCCGCTCCCTTCTCATAGATGGTGACCGTATAGAAATTGGAAATTTCCATGTAGGAGTCAGGCCTCACCGAATGAGCCATCGGCCCGGCATCTTCGGCAAACTGCACTGTCCTCAAAAACGAAACATCCTCCACGCGCTTTACGGTTCGAGACGCCATATCTGCAGAAAACTCGGCGTCTCTGAAAACGGTAAATCCTTCCTTGAGACTTAACTGAAACCAGTCCCTGCAGGTCACTCGGTTGCCGGACCAATTATGAAAATACTCATGGGCCACCACCGCCTCTACACGCTGGAATGCCTGATCGGATTGCGTGAGTGGATTGGCTAGCACACAGGAAGTATTGAAGATATTTAGACCCTTATTCTCCATCGCACCCATATTGAAGTCGTCAACGGCGACAATCATAAAGATATCCAGATCATACTCACGACCATAGACCTCCTCGTCCCATCGCATAGCGCGCTTCAACGAATCCATCGCATAGTCAATTTTGTCCAGATCTTTTTGCTCGACGAAGATTTGAAGATTAACCTCACGGCCACTTAAGGTAGTAAAGTTGTCACTCTTATGCTCCAGCGCCCCAGCAACCAGCGCGAACAGATAACTCGGTTTTTTGAACGGATCTTCCCACCGCACCCAGTGACGGGAAGGTTCTACCTCAAGCGTGCCGCGGGCGACACAGTTCCCGTTCGACAACAGCGTAGGATACCGCTCTGCGTCAGCAACAATCGTTGTCGTAAATCGGCTCATTACATCCGGCCGGTCAGGATAATAGGTGATTCGCCTGAATCCTTCCGCTTCGCATTGGGTACAGAACATTCGGCCGGATTTGTATAAGCCTTCAAGCGCAGTGTTATTCTGAGGCTCAATACGAGTGCGACAGAAGAGGGTGAAGGTGTCCGAGTGCTCCCCCAGAATTGCATCCAGGTCGGAAATAGTCAGAGATTCATCGGTCAGGGTGTACTGATCTTCGGACAGGATACTATCGTTCAGTCGCAACTCTTCCAGAACAAGATCCCTGCCGTGCAGCATCAGTTCCTGCGCAGCAGGCGATCTATGCATACTCAGGGTGGATTCAACGACTGCAAACTCTTCAAAAAGCTCAAAATGCAGGACGGTTGTGTCAATGCCATATTCCGGCGCCTGATAATCTTTCAGATAAATGGTTTTAGCGTCCGCGTGTCTCATGTTATTCCTTGCTTGAATCCGTCTGATTGCTGTGAAAGCCAAGCCTCAGGCCTGTAACTCCACTTCATAACCTGAAAACCGACGCAGGTTGATCACGCCAGAATCGAAAATCAGGTATTGCCCTTTAATCCCTTTGAGAGTTCCGGATACCACCGGTTCTTTGTCAAAATTCAGCGAAGTGATCTTCTCCGGATAAGCCTGCACCGGATAGTCAATACAGACAGGATCAATGCCCTTCAGAACACTGATGGCAAAAAACCCGAACCTATCCGTGAGCTCTTTAATGTCTTCCTCACAGGCGGCCAGCAACCTGTCTCGTTCGCCCGCCATATCAAGCTCAGCGGCTTTGCCTTTCAACATGTCGCGCCAGTTGGTCTTATCCGCCACGTATTGCTTGAACGCCATTTCAAGAGTTCCCGACTGAAGTCTGCTGCGGACTCTCATAATGGCGAGCGATTGAGTTGCACCCTGATCGATCCAGCGAGTCGGAACCTGAGTCGCTCTGGTAATTCCGACTTTCAGGCCAGATGAATTTGCAAGATAAACGATATGATCCTGCATGCAGTATTTTTCACCCCAGGCAGGCTCGCGGCAGGTACCCTGCTCTAAATGGCAGCGCTCCGGGTGGATAATGCAGGAGTCGCACTGAGCGAGTTTTTGAAAGCAAGGGTAACAGTACCCCTGATTGAAGCTTTTGTTGGTTTTTCGGTTGCAGTGAATACAGTAAATGCCACCGCTGAAAGTAAGCTTCAGCTGCTGACCGATTAATGGATTCAGCGCAATTTCATTGTCACCGAGCCGGGCACTGTATGAGACAGGCTGGCCAAGCCGGCTGCGCATTTTTCGAACAATTCCGCGGGCGATGACGTTCAATGCTTATTCTCCTGCGGGGCCTGCATGAGCCTGATAGATTGCGAACCGGCCCTCTCGCTCTGGCAATCTGCCTGCAAGGGAGATCCCGTGCGTTCATGACTCTCCAGATGATGCGCCTCATACAGAATAAGCAATTGCATGCACTGGCCCAGCTGCTCTTCACCCATCCGCTCCTGCTCCTTGAAGCGACCAAGAGATACTGCCTCTTTAAGCCTTTCATAGATTTCCGGAGACATTCTGCCAATGAGCTCCTCGATTGTGTCCGGCGGGGTATCCAGCAAATCGAATAAAGCCTGCTCAAGCGTCACGATCTTTCTCCTCGGCCGTAATTGGCCTGCCCAGTAGATCTGCTCTTCGGAAAAAGCGATAGTAAACCGCAAAAATGACCCCCAATAGCAAGCCCGAAAGCAAGCCGCCTATATGAGCGGCGGTAGCGATTGAAGACGACGCAAAAATCTCCATAAGCACAAGCCCCATGACAAAAGCGATAAACATCTTGGTCGAAATCAACAGGCCCGAATTAGGCAGACAATTGGAGAGGGTCCAGACGAAGCCGACCAGACCGTAAATCACCCCGGACATGCCTCCGAAATTGTTGTAACCCAACTGCCAGTACTGAGCCGTATTCCCAACAAATGCCGTGGCAGCGACCAGCAAGGCAAAAGACCACCAGGGAATTATGCTTTCCAGCTGACGGCCAAAATACCAGAGCCACAACAGATTAAAGATCAGATGCAGCTCTCCAAAATGCAGCAGCATCGGCGTCAACGTTCTCAGCAAAAGATTGAGATTATCGATCTCTGCCAGAAGCCCGAGCAGGCTGGCGTTCGGCAGCAAAGGAAAAAACAGGTAGCGTACGCTGGCCGTATTGCTACCCATACCGCTGACCAACGCGACCCCGATACAAGCGATCATCAGCAACCAGGTCAGTGGGCAGCATCGGAACGAAAAATAAGCCAGGCGACCGATTCTTAGCAGTTGATCCGAAGCTGATGTTACCGAACCATCAGCGACACGCTCTCCTGCCTCAGCTCGGTGGAGCGCGGATTTAAGCCAGTGTGCCAATTGTTGCTTAACCGCTTGCACGTCATCCTCGGAGTGCACCCAAATGGTTTGCTGACCTGATTCCTCAACAACCCGATGCGCGATTCCCGCAACCATCAATCGTCGGCTGAACTGCGACAGGTTGAGCGCGATGTTCACACTAACAGCTCTAATCATCTGAGTTAGCCAGCCTGCTGCCCCAACCTAATTTACTCCGACAGGCCTGATAAAAAGTGTGATTCAGTGGATGAATTAAGCGCAACGGAGATTGCTTTTTCGTGATGAAAATCTCTTTATCTGCTTGAGCCGTATGACAAACCTCGCCATCACAACTCACCAGCGGGAAGTGAGACGTGCGATTTGCCACTACCAGCTTGATTTCACTGTCGCCATCAATCACAACGGGGCGCGAACTGAGTGAATGGGGGTACATGGGCACCAGAACAATGGCGTTAAGGTCTGGGTGCATGATGGGCCCGCCCGCCGACAGAGCATACGCAGTTGAGCCGGTAGGCGTCGCAGCAATCAAGCCGTCAGATTCCTGTGAATAAACAAAACGGTCATCGACAAACAGCTCAAATTCGATCATCTGAGCAGCCTGTCCGGGATGCAGAACCACATCATTCAGGGCAGACCCGAGCGCATGCCGCTGGCCGTTTTTTAAGCAGGCAACATCAAGCAAAAACCGCTTCTCAATCGTGTAGTCACCCGCCAGAACTGCAGATAACTGCTCCTCCAATTCATCAGGGAGCACATCGGTTAGAAATCCCAGTTTGCCACGATTAATGCCTATTACCGGAACGTCATCTGGCACGACAAACTTGGCCATCTTGAGCATACTGCCGTCGCCACCGACGACGATGACCAGATCGCAATCCGCTGACAGCGTCTCTTTCTCTTCAATTTCACAGTCGGGAGCGACCGCCAACCCGGCTGTCGTGGCATCCGTAATAACGGTCACGCCGGAACCGGACAAAAATCTGAAAAGCCGCACGCAGGTTTCCGCCACCCCCTTATGACCGGGCCTGCCGACGATAGCAATCCTGTTAAATTCGCTCATAGCTGATAGTACGTCTACCGGTTATCCCTCGATTATAGCATGTTCAGCAGTCGCTCAGACCCTGCCCTCCCCGCTTGAGATCTGTCCATGTTGCGGACTAACCAATAATCAATCGATTGACAGCAAGCCCAAGCTTTCAGGGCTTTTCATCAGGAAACAGCCCACCAGAATGAATCAGGATGACTTCTGTGTCCTCTTGAATCTGCCCTGATTGCAGCTCCCGATTCAGCCACCAGAACAGTTTCCCTGTATATACCGGCTCAAGCGGCATATCGTGAAAACTTGAATACTTAGCAACAAAATCGCTAAGCTCTGGGCTGGTTTTGGCGTAGCCACCAAAATGGCAGTCATCAATCGTCCGCCATCGAATGCCGCAGGAATCCGCGTCATTGTCCAGCCAGGAGGACACGGCGTCTTCCATCACGCCTGGCGCATTGATGACGGAAATTCCGACCACCTCTATGCCCGTAGCACTCCGCATTGTCAGCCCCCTGATCAGGCCGGCCATGGTCGAGCCAGTTCCGCAGGCCAGGGCGACCACGCGTTTTTCAGCCGAACTTCCCCACCTCAGAAAGTCTGTGATTTCCTCACATCCTCTCACGCCGAGTGCATTACTTCCGCCCTCCGGGATGCAGTAGAAATCGCCATAGGTTGCGCGCAACCCAGACAGGATCTGTTCGGATTCCTTGCGCTGATAGTCCGCTCGGGTCATTGCGTGCAGGCGCATACCGCAGCGCAACGCAAAACTCAGCCTTGGATTTAAAGGTTCAATCAACTCGCCACGCACTACCCCGATGGTTTCGATACCGAGACGTTGGCCTGCAGCCGCGACAGCCACTAGGTGATTTGAGTACGCACCACCGAACGTCAGCAGACAAGCGTGACCTTCAGCTTGCAGTTTTAAAAGGTTGTGCTTGAGCTTAAAGCCTTTGTTCCCGGTGACGTAGGGATCGATTTCATCAAGGCGCAGCACAGAAACGGTAGCCGCGCCAGGCAAGGTGTGGAGTCGCTGAAGACGGGGCTGCGGATTATCCACAGGTGCGGACCACCTGGAGAAATGTTCTGATATAAATGGCGGACCGGACGGGACTCGAACCCGCGACCTCCGGCGTGACAGGCCGGCATTCTAACCAGCTGAACTACCGGTCCGCGACATGCATCCGATCAACGGATGCGTTTGGTGGGTGGTGCAGGGATCGAACCTGCGACCCTCGCCTTGTAAGGGCGATGCTCTCCCAGCTGAGCTAACCACCCGTCACAGGAGACAGCGAATTGTACCGACTTAACCCCCCATGTCAATAAAACTGCACGCCTCACAGAAGCGTGTACGCTTTGACATCATGTCATTGTCTGTACAAACAGAAAGAGTTGACCGGTATACAGAGAGGACCCTGTACTTAGTATCTGCGGACTTGTAACAATTGCGGCCGTTTTACCGCCGTCAGTTAGGATTCAAGCTATGGAGATCTTTAAGGATTTCACGTTTGAAGCAGCTCACCGCCTGCCAAACTTGCCAGCGTAGACAAGTGCGCCCGCCTGCACGGGCATTCCTTCGCCGTCCGCATTTCAGTTGCCGGGGAAGTGGGCAGCGAAACTGGCTGGGTTATGGACTTCTCAGAGATTGGGGCCGCCTTCGGTCCTGTACGCAAACGCCTTTATCACTACTACATTAATGAGATTGAAGGCCTGGAAAACCCCACCAGTGAAACCCTGGCCCGCTGGATTTGGGACCGGTTGCAGCCCGCACTGCCACAGCTATCTGCCGTCGAAATACGGGAAACATGCACCTCTGGCTGTATCTCTCGGGGCGACTCAGCTAACGCTTAAGCAGGTCTCACCCAACACTTACTTTAACCAGCTGGCGGGCTCCACCTGTTCATCAGTCAGACTGCTCAGTTCGGGCGTCAGGCCCTTAGTGATCAGCTGCTTGCTGGCCATGAACTCCTTCGGTCTGCCCACGCAGTCTGCCGCAATGAGCTTGTCGTCACGCAGATAAAAGACACAGAACCCCTCGTTTTCCAGGCTTGCGGAATCTCCGCGGGTGAGGGTCCGGTCATAATGGCGGTTTATCCCAACCATCTGTAACTTGATGTCGTACTGATCTGACCAGAACCAGGGCACCAAATCGTAGACCGACTGCTTACCCAGCATATTACCGGCGACAACCCTGGCCTGATCGTTGGCGTTTTGCACCGACTCCAGGCGTGTTAAACCTCCGCTAAAACGGTTCGGATGACGGGTGCAGTCGCCAGCGGCAAAAATGTCGGAATCGCTGGTCTTACCTGTCTCACTAACCAAAATCCCGTCGTCTGTCTCCAGACCTGCCGACTCTGCCAAACTCGTTTCAGGCAGCACGCCTATGCCGACAAGAATGAGATCCGCGGTGTAATGCTCGCCGTCTCCACACTCAACGCTCAGGGCTTGTGTTTCATCCTCGCCACCAGTGATGCAGGTTACAGAACACCCGGTTTTTATGGAGACACCGTGCATGGCATGCAGTGTCGTGAGGTATGAAGACAGCGTTTCGCTGGTAACTCGCTCAAGAACCCGATCAGCCATTTCAAGCACCGTAATTTCCAGCCCCAGCTTTTGCAACACGGCAGCCGCCTCCAGGCCAATATATCCTCCTCCGATAATGACAGCTCGACTGCCGGGATTCGCTAGACGCTTAAGCCGGAGCGCATCTTTTGCATTCCTCAGGTAGAGAATTCGGTCGGACCGAGGCCCTCCGGGAAACTCCCTGACCCTGGCACCGGTGCACAGCGCCAGCTTGTCATAGAGCAGAGTACGCCCGCAGTCCAGGTCTACTGTCCGTGCGTCTCTGTCGATCTTTGTAGCAACAGCACCGAGAATCAACTCAATACTATTATCCGCATACACCTTCTCAGGCCGCAGATGAATGCCATCGAGAGTTTTAGCCCCCAAGAGCAAGTCCTTGGACAACGGTGGCCGGTGGTACGGCAATTGTGTTTCAGCACCTACCAGCTGTATCGGGCCCTGCCAGCCCTCTTTTCTCAGCTGCAGAGCAAGCGAGACCCCTGCGTGGCTCGCTCCAACAACAACCTGCGCGTGTTCAGTCATAATGTTTTCCACTGTAATGTCTACGGGGGCAATTGCCAGTTAACCGCGGGTTTCCCGTGAGACTGCAAATAGGTATTCGCCTGCGAGAAGTGCCTGTTTCCAAAAAAGCCTCTACTGGCAGAAAGCGGCGAAGGGTGGACAGACTGCAGCACCAAATGACGGTTTCGATCAACCATTGCACCCTTTTTCTGGGCATAGCTTCCCCAGAGCAGAAACACCAGGGCCTCTTTGTGCTGACTCAGCAAGGCCACGATCCGGTCGGTGAAGCGCTCCCAGCCTTTACCTTGATGAGAGCCGGCCTGATTAGCCCGTACCGTCAGCACTGAATTAAGCAGAAGAACACCCTGTTGTGCCCAGGCCTGTAAAAACCCATGTCCCGGCGGAACAAGACCCACATCCGTTTCCAGTTCACGATAGATGTTACGCAAGGACGGAGGCACCGGCACTCCCGACTTCACCGAAAAACACAATCCGTGGGCCTGCCCCTCACCGTGATAAGGATCCTGACCGAGAATCACAATCTTGACATCGTCAAATGGGGTGCTGTTCAGAGCATTGAACATGTCGCTGCCCGGCGGAAACACCTGCCGGCCACTCTGCTTTTCTTCCCCGAGGAAAACCCGCAGCTGGCGCATGTAGTCACTGTCAAATTCTTCTCGCAGCAGTCTCAGCCAGGACGCTTCCAGCTCCACGGGGCGCTTCTGAGCGGCTGCCTCAGTGCTCATCTTGCCGAGGGCGCATATGCGGAAACAGCAAAACATCCTTTATCGAGGCGGAATCGGTAAACAGCATGACCAGTCGATCAATACCTATCCCTTCACCTGCGGTTGGCGGCATACCGTACTCAAGCGCGGTAATATAGTCCTCATCAAAGTGCATGGCTTCCTGATCGCCGGCATCTTTTTGGGCAACCTGCGCATGAAACCGCGCCGCCTGGTCCTCCGGATCATTGAGCTCAGAAAATCCATTCGCCAGCTCGCGACCACCAATAATCAGTTCAAAGCGATCGGTTACTTCTGGATTACTTTCATTCCGGCGGGCCAGCGGCGACACCTCGATCGGATACTCGGTAATGAAAGTGGGCTGCTCCAACAATTCTTCAACCTGCTGCTCAAAAATCTCCATCAGGATTTTCCCCTTGGGCCAGCTTTCGTCATATGAGACTCCGAGCCGCCTGGCTTCTCCCATGAGCGATTGCACATCGTCCAGATTTACAGATTCATCCAGCTTACAATAGGTGCTGACAGCCTCTTTTACCGTCAAACGCGCAAAAGGCACAGCGAAATCGAACTCCATGCCCTGATGATTCACTAAAGAGGAGCCCAGCACTTCATGGGCGATTGAACGGAACAGATCCTCCGTCAGGTCCATTAGGTCATCATAGCGCGCATAAGCCCAATAGAACTCAAGCATGGTAAATTCCGGATTGTGGCGCGTCGACAAGCCTTCATTCCGAAAATTCCGATTCAGCTCAAATACTTTTTCATATCCGCCAACAGTCAGACGTTTCAGAAAAAGCTCAGGCGCGACTCGCAGATACATGTCCTGATCGAGCGCATTATGATGGGTAATGAATGGCCTTGCCGTTGCCCCTCCGGGTATCACCTGCATCATGGGAGTTTCAACCTCCATGAAACCACGGTCATGGAAATAATCGCGAATGCATTTCACGATCTTGGAACGGGTGGCAAAAATTTGTCGTGACACATCGTTAGCAATGAGATCAACATAGCGCTGACGATATCGAGTTTCTGTGTCACTTAATCCCTTATGCTTATCGGGTAGCGGCCGTAGCGCCTTAGTCAGCAGCCGAAACCCTGACACGCGCACCGTCAACTCCCCTTTCTGCGTCTTGAAAAGCTCACCCTCAGCACCGACGATGTCACCGAGGTCAAGCGCTTTCAGTTCGGCCGCCTGCACCTCATCAAAAATCTTGTTGCTCATATACAACTGCATCTGGCCATACCCATCCTGCAGAACAATGAATGGGCCTCTCGTCCGGATGATCCGTCCCGCCACAGACACCTGCCGGGCGGCAACCTGCAATTCCTGCGCATCTTTGTGCACGTATTCGCGATGTATGTTTTCAGACAAATCTGTTCGATCGAAGTCATTGGGGAATGCTTCTCGCAGCTGCCGTATCTGATGAAGCTTTTCACGCCGTTGCGCGATCAGTTTGTTCTCATCTTCCGGGGCCTTATTCGTCTGATCTTTGTCTGTCATTGTTCTGTCCGTTACGCTCAAAGCCCCATTTTCAGACTGGCTTCGATAAATTTATCCAAATCACCATCTAACACTGCGCCCGTGTTGGCGACCTCAATGTTCGTTCTCAGATCCTTTATCCTCGAAGCGTCAAGGACATAGGAGCGAATCTGACTCCCCCAGCCGATGTCTGCCTTGGATTCTTCAATCGACTGCATTTCTTCTTTACGCTTAATCTCTTCGAGTTCATAGAGTTTGGCTTTCAGCTGCTTGATAGCCATGTCTCTGTTTTTGTGCTGTGAGCGCTGATTCTGACACTGGACCACAATCCCGCTCGGCTCGTGCGTTAACCTCACTGCTGAGTCGGTTTTGTTTACATGCTGACCACCGGCGCCACTCGAGCGATACGTATCGACCCGAACTTCCCCCATATCTAAATCCACCTCGATGTCATCGGCTATCTCAGGGGAAAGAAAGACCGATGCGAAAGATGTATGGCGTCGGTTCCCGGAATCAAAAGGTGATTTCCTAACCAGACGGTGCACGCCGGTTTCGGTGCGCAGCCATCCGAACGCAAACTCTCCCTGAATGTGCAGGGTCGCACTCTTGATACCGGCGACCTCTCCCCCGGAAACCTCGACGAGCTCAGCTTTAAAGCCTTTCGCTTCGCTCCAGCGTAAATACATGCGCAGGAGCATCTCTGCCCAGTCCTGCGCTTCCGTTCCCCCTGAACCCGCCTGAATATCGAGGTAAGCATTCGCACTGTCCATCGAACCCGAGAACATTCTGCGGAACTCAAGTTCTGCCAGGGATTGCTCCAGCTTCACTAAATCAGATTCAGCCTCCTGCAGAAGGTCGTCATCCGACTCTTCCTTAGCAAGGAGAAAAAGCTCTTCGGTGTCGGAGATTCCCGAGTAAAGTTGATCGATTGTGCTGACCACCCGGTCCAACTCAGCCTTCTCTTTGCCCAACGCCTGCGCGTAATCAGGACGCTCCCAAACCGATGCTTCGCCCAGTTCCAGTTCGACTTCTGCAAGACGGTCTTTCTTCAGTTCGTAGTCAAAGATACCCCCTTAGACTACCGGTTCGCACTGCGATTTCCTTCAAACTGGCAAGCTGACTGTTGATCTCCACTCTGTCACTCCTGAACCTGTCGAAACCGCGCATTTTACCTGAAACTATCCCCGACACCAGCGACCAAAGGATAGTTGAGTCAAGCGAGCAGGCCGAAATCC
>CACBCS010000035.1 GCA_902537815.1 uncultured Pseudohongiella sp.
TGACTGCAACCTGATTCATTGGCGGGTGGCCACTGCCGTATGCGCGCATGCTGTCATCACAGGTTCGTATTGATGGCCGAGTCAGTAGTTCGGGATTACCGCATCAGCATCGATGAAGCGGATACGAGGGTATCTTGCAAGACCGGGGCTGCGAGACCTCCGCAGAGCGCTGATGCCATGGAGCCGGATCATCTGAAGAGGATCTTTCATGGGACACCGGTTGCGGGACACCGTTTACAGCACGCCTTTGGTGGAGGGAATATGGTCGGCTGCGCGAGGATCGATTTCGATCGCCATGCGCAGCGCCCGACCAAAAGCCTTGAAAATAGTTTCAATCTGGTGGTGCGCATTCTTGCCGCGGATGTTGTCGATGTGCAGCGTGACCATCGCGTGATTCACAAAGCCCTGAAAAAATTCATGGAACAGATCGACGTCAAAGTTGCCTACGATACCCTTGACGAACTGCACGTGGTAATCGAGGCCCGGACGACCGGAAAAATCCAGCACCACCCGGGAGAGCGCCTCATCAAGAGGAACATACGCGTGGCCGTAGCGACGGATGCCGGTCTTGTCGAGCGCCTGATTCAGCGCCTGACCCAGCGTGATGCCGATGTCCTCAACCGTGTGATGGGCATCGATGTCCAGATCGCCCGTCGCCCTGACCGTCAGGTCAATCAACCCGTGGCGCGCAATCTGATCGAGCATGTGATCAAGAAACGGCAGGCCGGTCTCAACGTCCAGCTGACCTGAACCATCAAGCTTGAGCGTGACAGTGATTTGCGTTTCCTTGGTGTTGCGCTCGACCGTAGCCTGACGCGCAGAAGGGGGAGCCGAAGCGCTCATGAAAAGACCCGTTGGCGGAAAAGCTGCATTATAATGCCGCACCCGCCGGAGTGAAAGTCAGGTTTCGTGCAGGGCCTTCAGGCATTCGGTACACTAGGGGGCAGAGCCGGAACCGTTCCGGACGGGCTGAGCCAGATTCATGAGCACTTCACGCCGTGTTACATCGCATCGACCGAACGAGCCTGCGGGACCACCGTCTCGCCTGCGCTGTGAGGATTGAGTAAGGACCATGAGATTTCTCCTCAGATTCCTGTTGGTGCTGGTAATGCTGGTGGTGACGAGCGGCTTCCTGCTCGTGGCAAGGATCAATACAGAATCCTACAAATCGGCCGTCTCGGAAACGGTACTCGCTGCCACCGGTTATGAACTGACCATCGGCGGCGATCTGTCCCTGAGCCTGTTCCCAGATCTCGGCCTTGCGCTCACTGATGTCCGGCTGAAAAATCCTGCCTTTCGTCAGGAACTGGCCTCCACCTCATCTGCGGTGTTAAGCGTTGAACTGACTCCTTTGCTGAGAGGCCAGATCAAAATCAGGGAAATCTCCACTGCAGATTTACATGCCAACTATTTTATTGATGCGAACGGCACCAGCATCTGGTCCACCGGAGCCGCTGAACCGGGTGCGGCCAGCCGCAACCCGTCATCCCCGGGGGAACTGACAGAGCTGCCGGCCTTTTCGGTCGATCGACTGCGCATCGGCAACGCCAGCATCGACATTCAGGATGCCTCAAAACAGGCCCGCTATCAGATCGACAACCTCAGCCTGGACAGTCGGGATACCAACCTGGAAGGTCGCCCCTTCTCAGTGGCGCTTCAGTTTGATTACGAAAACAACGGCATGTCGGCAGCCATTCCCATGGCGCTGAGATCTGACGTGCAGGTAGATCTGAGCAACGGGTCGTTTCAGTTCAGCAATCTGCAGCTGAGCATCACGCCGATGCTGGTAACCGGCGCAATCACGGTCTCGGGATTTCCTGCAGATCCGATTTACGAAGGCTCGCTGGCCGCCGAAGATTTCGACGTAATCACCCTGCTGGAGTCACTGGATTTGAAAGAGCCGGGCCCGGCTACCGGCGTTGGCCTGGATGCGGATCGCATGCTGAGCTTCAGCGCCCGATTCAACGGCTCTGCGCAGCGGGCGACACTGAGCGACTTTGACCTCAGTTTTGCCGGCTCATTGATCGAAACCGATGCCGAGGTGCGCCTGGCCACCGATCTGGCTCCCCTGAATGTCAGTTACAACGTCAATGCCGGGGCGCTCGATCTGTCGCCCTTTTTTACCGAGCAGCTGCCGGCGGCCGAAGAAACACCGACCGGGCTCACCGAAGCCGCGCAGTCTCAGCCGCAGGCTGAACTGCCCGTCGAGCTGATCAGTTCCATCAGTCTGCTGGGCGGGATCTCTGTTGAATCGGTCACCATTAATGACATACAGCTGCAGGACGTCAACGTATTTACCAACGTCGAGGATGGCGTGTTGGACATCGAAGTGCCGCCTGCCTCCCTGTTTCAAGGTTCAGCGCAAGGCACAATCCGGCTCAGCACCCGGGGCGGCGAGCCCAAACTGGAAGTCAGTCAGACCATCAGTGATGTCAATCTGTCAGAGCTGACCCCTTTGGTCACTCGCTTCAACGCCGTCAATGGCTTTCTGCAGGCCGAATCCAGCTATGCCGCAACGGGCGGCACGGTTGGGGAAATGCTGGACTCATTGTCTGGCAACAGCGCCTTCAGCATAACCGACAACTCAGTCGACATCGGCGTGATCAAACAGGTGTTTACCGCCATCGCAGCACTGAGCCCGAACGGGGAGGCCATTCAGCAGTGGCCCGATGTGATTCGTTTCAGTGACCTGAGTGGCTACCTGATACTCGAAGATGGACTGACTTCGCAGCAGGAGGTCAAGCTGCGCATGGACAATTTAGACATCAGCGGCAGCGGCCAGATTGACCTCGACGCACAGGGCTTCGATTACGACCTGCTGTTTACCGTACTGGGTGCGCCCTATATCCAGACGATCCCGATCGATGAGCTCTACCACAATGTGTCCTGGCCCGTGGACTGCAGCGCCGCCTTTGCCGATGACGTCAGCCGATACTGCCGCCCGGACTTTACCCGTGTGCGGGTCATTTTCAGTCAGATTGGCGCCAATGCGCTGCGCAATGAACTGCAGGGCATCATTACCGATCAGGTGCCGGAACAATTGCGCGACGCAGCCAGAGCGCTGCTCAGAAGCCTGTTGAATTGAGCATGAAACCCCTGCTGCTGCGGCAATCCAGCTCTCCTGCCATGCCCTGCGCCTTAAAGCACCGGCAGCGCGGCTGATCACGCGCTGTGGGAAGCCAATACACATTTGCAGGGCAGGTTCTGGACTGGTTCGTCACGCATGGCCGGCACGATTTGCCCTGGCAGCAAAACCCCACGCCCTACCGGGTCTGGGTGTCAGAGATCATGCTGCAGCAGACCCAGGTGGCCACGGTCATTCCCTATTATCAGCGGTTCATAGCGCGCTTTCCCGACGTGCACGTACTGGCGGCAGCGCCGGTGGATCAGGTGCTGCATCTGTGGACAGGGCTCGGCTATTACGCCAGGGCCCGCAACCTTCACAAAGCCGCGCAGCAAGTTCGCGCGGAGCATCAGGGACACTTTCCGAACAGCGTTGAGGAACTCGAGTCCCTGCCCGGTATCGGGCGGTCTACAGCCGGCGCGATTGCCGCGCTCGCCATGCACATCAGAGCCCCGATTCTTGATGGCAACGTCAAACGCGTGTTGACGCGTTATTTTGCCATTGCCGGCTATCCGGAAAGCAGCGCTGTCAAATCCCGGCTGTGGGAACTGGCGGAATCGCTGCTGCCGGAGTCCGGAATCGCCGCTTATACGCAGGCCATGATGGATCTCGGCGCTACCTTGTGCACCCGAAGCCAGCCCGACTGCGGCCGGTGTCCACTGGCGGATCGCTGCCAGGCGCTGGCCGCTGATGCGATAGCGACGTATCCGGGCAAGAAACCCAGACAGAACAAACCGGTAAAAGCCGTGCAGATGATTATCCTGCGCAATGGACAGGGGGAAGTGCTGCTGGAAAAACGTGCGGAAACCGGCATCTGGGGCGGGCTTTACTCCTTACCGGAGCGGCCTCTGGCAAAGTCCACCGGACAGGATGAACCAGCGGCGCAGTGCATTACCGAATTCAACGGACTGTCCTGCGACCTGACCGCTGCAATCAGGCTGCCAGAAGTTCGGCACAGCTTCACCCACTACCACCTGGACATATTCCCATTGTTGATCGAAGCCCATCAGACTGCAGACGGAGCAGCAGGTGCAGCTGATTCTGACTGCTGGCTCTGGTACCCTCTCAATCATTCGCTCGAGGTCGGGTTGGCCGCGCCGGTGAAAAAGCTGCTCTCCAGACTCGCCGAAGACCCGCACCCCATTTCACGCTAAGGAGTTTCCATGAGCCGCACGGTTCAGTGTCGAAAATACCAGAAAGAACTGCCGGGACTGGCGGTTCCGCCCTATCCCGGCCCCAAGGGGCAGGAAGTTTATGAAACCGTGTCTCGGCAGGCCTGGCAAGAGTGGCAGGCACAACAGACCATGCTCATCAACGAGAAACAGCTGAACCTGATGGATCCGGAAACACGAAGCTATCTGCAGCAGGAAATGGAAAAGTTCCTCAACAATGAGGACTACGATCGCGCCGAAGGGTTTGTGCCACCCGGCGCGTAGGCGTCTGCCGTCATCGCCTACACTGAGTTCCCTCAAGCCGCTCTAAGGCGCGGCTGACTGCCACGAACTGCTGACCGTGGTTCCCAATCTGCCTACCCAGGCCGGAACACTCACTCGGCTCTGACCCCTGCGCATATGCCTTGACTCAGGCAGTCAGAAACTATTTAATACGCGGCTCTCAGAATGCGGCGGAATAGATACGTACTACGACTCCAACCTCTGAGATGAGCGAGCCTCATGTACTACTTGCTCTAACGATGTCGACGCGACCAGCATAGTCGAACTCGCCGGCGTCAAAACTAAGCACATCATAGTGCACCCCAACGCCCAGGTAGCTCAGTCGGTAGAGCAGAGGACTGAAAATCCTCGTGTCGGCAGTTCGATTCTGTCCCTGGGCACCACCTAACTTCAGAAATCTCTGTAATCCTTACGGTTTCAATGAAACTGAGATTCGAGTAAATGAAGAAGTATGCAGATCGGCATACAACTTTATGCGGCGGCTAGTGCCTAGCAATTCACTCTGCTGGGCCCTGTACTACAAAATCCGGAACTTTAGCTAGAACTCCCTATTTCCGTATCATTGAAATAGCCGATTGCGCAATTTTAAACAACAAAGCATCCTTATCCTGCGGAACCATTTGGATGCTTAATCCACCCTCTGCACCCTCCGGAGCAAGGTACTTTCCATCAAATCTTGGCCCTCCCTCAGCTGCAAAATCCCAAGTTCCTGTGATTGATGCGCCGAGCGGATTAATTCCGGAATGAACGATTTCACCGGAGCTGGGGTCTATGTTGATAGACGCGATAGTTGAGCCGGCTTGTTCAGTGAATGACATTTCGAGCAGCCGGTTTTTTATTTTCCAATTTAGGCTCACTTGGAATTCGCCGCGAGTTGAGACATCAACCCAGTCTCCGAGCAAGCTTTCCAAGCCATTATTTTTCACGATTTCACCCAGCGTCAGCGCCCGCTTTGGTACTTCTTCGGCGGTGACATAAAAAATGAAATCGTTACTGATCAATCCGCCGCGAGTTTGCAGTTGCAGTAAGTTCATGCCTAGCGGTGGTCTCTCGGCTAATTCGACGCGAATCATTTCTTCTTCTAACAGATCAATCGTTCCATCCATGCGCCTGCCGTTGACGATAATATGGGCATCGGCTTCAACGTGCCGTGCGCTGAGAGACATGGAGAGCTGCTCTGAATGGATGCTTGGAAACTCTTGTGGGCCACTTTGCTCATGGATCGGGCTTAAGGTCCATAGCGCCGGTTGTGGATGGTCAAAATTGGTGTTCACGCCATGGTGTCCGGTGAAAGTGCCTATGAATTTTCGTTCACGGGTCAAGGCGACTAATTCTTCCTGCGTGTGACTGCCAATAGAGCTTACATACTCTTGACCGTCATAGCGCATTGAAACTGCTCGTGCGTTGTTGCCTTCAACTATCACGCCGGTAGCAGCTAAGATGATTGCTTCCTCACGCGCAGACTGTTCTAGCGCTTTGATGATGTCTAAAGTTATTGGCTTCGCCAGTGATGCTTGATTAAGTGTTGCTTGGCGAGCAAAGGCACCTGAATAGCCCGTGCTGTGTTCTTCCACCATATCCCACACTGGATCGAATGCTTCGCGCTGCGCCCAGGTACGACGCCACAATTCCCGCTCAGGGATGCCTTGCTCCGCCAACTCGGCAAAGGGCGGTAGAGTAACAAGATTGATGCGTCCTTGTGGCAAGATCAAAAACCGATCGTAAGCGCCGCGCCATGTCGGCGTATCCATCCCGATAGTTGGATGATTGGTGCTAACCAAGTGCGGTAGACGATGACAATCCCCACAAACTCCGGCTCTGCCACCGCCATTTCCTTCAATATGAAACAATCTAAAGCCCTCTTTGGCTCTTTCGCTTTGAACATTATCATAGGCTCGTCGCTGTGCAGGGGGGTAGGGAACACTCAACAGGAAGGCAGACAAATCATCACGTTCGGCTGCCGTGAGCTTGCCGAGTTTTCCTTCGTCATTAGTATGAGTTTTGCCTATCCAATGCATGGTACTGGCAAGGCCACCATCAATAAGATCCAACGTTGATGAAGTCGGATCGTTAATGTCGCTGTTCGGAGGCACATAGCCATCTGTGTTCGCCGCATTTACGCCGCCATAAGGATCGCCGGGAATCCCGTCCCAATGATAAGGTTCAGTGTCTCGCAATCCGCGAATAGGCATAGTAATTCGTGGTTGGATTTGATCACCACGAGTGACGATGGGGGTTGCGAGTACCCACACCAACTGATCGGTGTGCCCGTCCGGGTGGCAGCTGGAACACGAAAATGTGCCTGTGGTTGAGGCCTTTGCAGTTTCAAAGGCTTTGCGCCCGCGCTTAATAATAGGCTGCGTCGGATCTTCAAGCACCACTGTGCCAGTTAATCTAGGATTGCTAGTCGTAGTAACATCAACCAAGGAGACCGTATTTTCAACGGCGTTTAACACCCAGGCCTGTTTTGGGCTACCATCATTGGCGCTGACCAATGCAACACCACGCGGAGTGGCATCTACAGCGACTCGGCCAAGCACTTCTCCGCTGTCGGCATCGATGGTAATTAGTTTGTCTGAACCGGCTGCTGAAACGAAGAGTGTTGAATCGTCTTCACTTATTTTGATGCCATAGGGTGTAGCTAGAGCATCAGCTGGGACGGGCTGCTGCGGCGGCAAGGGTTCCAGGTCAAAAAAACGTGTTTCTTGAGCTCCAGAGCCTCCGAAATCTACGCGGGTGATACGATTAAGAAACGCACGATTCTCCATTTCTGCAAGGCCGTGTTTCTTTGTCCCTGCACGACCATTGGCATCATTACGAGCGTCAGTTTGCGCAATAAAAACTCGTCCCTGTGAGTCGACGGTCATGCCGTACAGTAGAGTACCTAAAGTGTCGACCGTTTCGATGAGCTCGTCTGTTTCAGTGTCGAATACGTATAAATCTCGGTCCGGCATATCGGGATGTTTAATCACATCGACAACATGGCCAAGAGAGAGCTTGCTATTATTTCTTATCGAGTGTTCGAAAATATCGAAGGTTACTAAGTCTCCATCGATATCTTCCGCCGCGCCACCCGAAAGCTGTGTCTGATTATTTGATTCGAAAGGAATAACGTAGAGCTTGCCATCGCGAACCACGATTTCGCGAGGGTCTTGTGCGGTAATGGAAAGGCGTTTCGTCACCTCACGACTGCCAACATCAATAACTGCTATTTGATTGTCAGAAGACAAGGCAACATAAGCTTTTTCATTGCTAGCGAAGGCGATGCCCATCGGTTCATCAAAACTTGTAGCCTTACGCACCGAATCAAACTCTTGCACTGTAGCAATCACATTCAAGAAAGTCGGACTGCTTTTTTTAGTGTCAATTACCGATATAGAGTCGGAAATGTGATTAGATACCCAGACTTCTTTGCCATCGGGACGCCTTGCGATGCTGACAGGGTCCACGCCGACATCTATCCGGGCGATTATTTCGCGTGTTTGTGAATCAATGACGTCGACAGTATCAGCCGGAGTGTTAGTAACAAACACAAGATTGTCGTTAATGACGATAGGGGAAGCATGGGGGCTAACAAAGCTTGGGTGCCCGATTCGACCTGGTTCAAATTGTCTTAAGGAGTTCTCTGATCGAGATTCCACTTGCTGCTGACCTTCAACAGAGACAATTACCGACCCGAGCATTGCGAAAAGAAAGATGCCTAATTTTGGGCAAAGGAAGTTTGTTGTAGTCATTATGCGAATCCGCTCCCATCGTCGGCTAAAAATTTTTGTACTTAGAAGCTAAACTATCGGCGAATAAAATGATGGTTAGCCCTCGAAAGTCAACTTTTTGAGTCACGCTATAAACTTAAGATATTGGCTTTAAATCTGCAAGTGACTGCAATGCGCGGGCTAAAGTATTCATGCAGTAGCTTTGAGAGCGGGATAACGGGATGGTGCCCTGCGTCACTGAGAAGACCTGTTTCGTGTCTCTCGGTACCACCCAGCTTAAAATGCTAAGCCGATCGCTCAGAAGACCAGCTTCGCTTAATGCTCCAAGCTATAAAAACGGTGTCGGACCAGGTCAAAGTCTCCAGAACTTTAGTACTAAATGTTCTGACTGCACCCCGTAACGTTATCTATAATGTCAGTGACGAAGTCCGAGCTCTCAACGACGGCTGCGCCAGCGATCAATCAAGACAGCAAGAATTATGACCAGACCAGTGGTCAGCCGCTTGAATGGTTCCGACACACCAAGTTGAGCCAACCCGTTTTGCAGTACCGAAATAATCAGCACACCAATGAAGGCGCCGATAATCGAACCACGTCCCCCCATGAGGCTGGTGCCTCCGATAACAGCAGCGGCGATAGCAGATAGTTCTAGGCCAGTTGCAGCGTTCGGATCAGAGGCGCCAAGATACGCTGCGTTGATTAGTCCACCCAGGCCCGCTAACAATCCAGAAATCAGCAGCGCAGCACCAAGGTAGGGTTCGGTTCGAATGCCCGAGATTCTAGCAGCTGGTTCATTGGTACCGATAGCAATCAGGTAACGTCCAAACACTGTTCTGGTTAGAACCAGCTGAGATATAAAAACCAGCCCGAGGGCAATGAGAAAAGCAGGCGAAACCCCGATACCCGGCAGTGGCAGTGAAAGCGCTTGAATACTGGGGCCAATAAAAATGGTCTGAGACCCGGTCACCATGTAGGTCAGACCTCGACCGGCTTCTAGCATGCCTAAGGTGACTATAAATATGGGCAAGCGGAAATAGCTGCCTAGCACACCATTTACAAGGCCGGCGCAGCCGCCAGCAGCAATTCCAATTGACGCCGCCACAAGCAACGGCAATTCAAAGACAGTCAGTGCGACACCAATAACCGCGGAACTCAAGGCAACTACTGAGCCAACCGACAAATCGATGCCACCGCTTATCAGCACCAGGGTCATGCCTATAGTGACAACAGTGAGTGCCGGTAGCTGAGTGAGAATGGCGATCAGGGTTCTAGTTGTGAAAAAGTTATCCGCGGTTAGAGAAAAAATCAAAACCAGCGCCAATAGTGCTAGGAATATGAACACTTCCTCGAAGACGAGACTTATCCGGCTAAACAGATTACTTGGATTAATTTTGCTTTTCATAGTTTTCCATTACAAGGCCCTCAGTGATTGACTGCCCGCTTACCCCGGTGTGCACTAAACATTTCCGCCAACACCTGTTCATTACTCCACTGCCCACGCTCAAATGTCGCTACGGCTTTGCGATTCGACAAGACCAGAATCCGGTCGCAAAGCGCAGTCAACTCCTCCAGCTCGCTAGAGACGATGAGTAGGCATGCACCCAGATCTCTAAGTTCTCGTAATTGCTCATGAATAGTCAGCTTCGACGCCACATCTACCCCTCGGGTAGGCTCATCCAACAACCAGACGTCAGATTCGGTTTGCAACCACCGAGCAAGTAGGACTTTCTGCTGGTTACCACCGCTGAGCCGGTCAATGGATTGTCGGGGGCCCTCACATTTAACTTGGAGCCGATCAATCAATTCTTTGCTGACACGCTCCTCACGACGGCGCAGCAAGATTGCCAGCGCAACACCGAGCTTGCCTAAGCCGGCAATGGTGGTGTTTAGACAAACAGGTTTATCAGCAAAGTTTCCCTGAGTCTTGCGATCTTCCGCGATCAAGGCCATTCCCTGTTTTACCGCCTCGCTGGCTGTTCGTACTTCGACTTCTGTGCCTTCGTTTAACAACACTACCCGCCCCTGGCGATCCGGAGCAAGACCAAAAATTGTATGCAGTAACTCCGAGCGACCCGCGCCGGCCAAGCCGGCGATACCCAGTATTTCACCGCGGCGACATTCAAATGAGACGGACTGTGGAAAGATAGCGCTGGATAATTGATCCACCTTGAGGCGCAGGTCTCCGGCTTGCCGGGGACTGCTCTCTCTGTGTTCTAGCAAATCCCGACCGCACATGGCGGTGATTAGATCATTAGCGGTTAGACAAGTAGTGGGCGCAGTCGAAACGATAATTCCATCACGTAACACCGAGACGTCATCACAGACTGACAGCACGTCATCTAGCCGGTGGGAAACATAGATGATACTCAAGCCAGTCGCGACGCGCTCCTTGAGAATCTGATGTAATTTTTCCACCTGGGGCGTGGTCAGGGCAGAAGTAGGTTCGTCCAGGATCAGTAACTGGCAATTATCCGCCGACATGGACAGCGCTTTTGCTATTTCGACGAGTTGTTTTTCCGCTAGGGCTAATTTCGCAACTGGAGTTTGCGCAGACATTGCGTTCAGACCCACCTGTGCCATCAATCCCTCTGCATGCTTTCGAAGCCTATCCCGATCAACAGTCATGAAATTTTGAGGAAGCGCTGAAAGGAAAATATTTTCAGCAACAGAAAGAGTATCAATCAGGCTGAGTTCTTGGGCCGCCAGTGCTATACCCTGCTGTAGCGCTTGACGTCTGCTTTGGGCGCGGAACACCTGACCGTTGAGTTCTAGTGCACCGGCATCCGCTGAAAGCAGACCGCTGATGATATTGATAAGTGTGGATTTACCGGCGCCGTT
>CACBCS010000036.1 GCA_902537815.1 uncultured Pseudohongiella sp.
CACTGCCAGAGCGTATTGGTTCACTTCTTCATTGAAGGGACTTGTGCTGTTTTCCAGATTCTGTTCCGAATCAAGGACCAGTGCGGCTTTGTCCTGAGCGTAGTGTCCGATGACGCGTGCCCTCATGATCTGATAATTCAAGTTGTCCACATAGTCGCGCTGTGGGTAGCGCAAGGCGCGTCCTCGGCTGTCTGAAATGCGAGACTCTGTCAGCGGATGGGTGAGTAAAAATTCTGGCGGGCGACGTCCAAAACGGTTGGCTGCGAGCAGACGTTCATACATTCGCGCCTGAGCGCCCGGATCGAAGCCCGCATTGTAGAGGGTGTCCTGACCAATACGGTCAGCTTCTTGTTCATTGCTGCGGCTGAATCTTAGCTGCCGATCCATGGCAAGACCCTGCGCAGCCCCGAGCGCCGCTGCACCGTGTCCGCCATCTGAGGTCGCCATCACCAACACGCTGGCAAGCAGAGATGCGAGGTGGCCAACGCGGCCGGCTTGTGCTTCATCGACACCTCTGGCGAAGTGCCTCTGGCTGACATGGGCGATTTCGTGTCCCATGACAGAAGCAAACTCTGCCTCACTGTGAGCGTTCAGAAACAGGCCGGTATTCACTCCGATAATGCCTCCGGGCGCGGCAAACGCATTGATCTCCTCACTGTCGATGATCACAAATGACAGGCGGCGGTCGGTCAGCTGACTTCGAGCGGCCAGCCGATAGGAGATGCTTTCGAGGTAGTTGTTAAGCAGTGCGTCAGGTATCGTCGGTGCGCCACGTCGCAACTGGCTCAGGAACTGCTGCCCCATCACATATTCCTGATCCAGAGACACCGTCCCTGAAATGCGATCACCGAGGCGTGGCAGTTCGGGCTGCGCCAGACAGACGGCGGCACCAAAGTAGAGGTAAATGCCCAGAGAATTTAATGAGAAAGTATGGTACGACATTCAGTGTCATCTGTGGCCAGGATGGGTCGAGGTTATCATAAATAATGCAGTTGTATGAGTGACTTATCGATAAATTAGCTGAGTTTGTCATGGTCAGCCGGCCCCAACGCTTGATACCATAGCCTGCATGAAAGAAGTACACCGAGAATTAGACGTCACCGGCCTGTCATGCCCGATGCCGCTGCTGAAAGCGAAGCTGGCGTTAAATGAATTGGCACCCTTGCAGATATTAAAGGTTGTGGCAACGGATCCAGCGTCCGAAAAGGATTTCTCGCTTTTTGTCGAGCGCAGCGATCATCAAATTCTTGAGTTTCAGAATGATGAAGGTGTCTATACTTTCTGGATTCAACGGGGCTGATTTAGCCGGGCAATCTCTTATCGCCTATGAAGAAACTTCTTAACGACTTCTTTGATCGGTATTTTCACGACGAAGAATCCCTCATCCTTCTCATCCTGTTGGCCGTTGGCTTGATCCTGCTGGTGCTGATCGGAGAGATTCTGGCGCCTCTCATTGCCGCAATTGTCATTGCCTACCTGATGCAGGGTCTGGTGAACCTGTTGCTGCGCTATGGTGCTTCTGCGCGTCTGGCTTTCTTTTTTGTTTATACGTTGTTTATAAGCCTCTTCACGGTGATGTTGCTGTATCTCTTGCCAAGAGCATGGGACCAACTGAGGCTGCTCGTGAACGAAATACCCAAGCTTCTGAGTGACTGGCAGGCTACATTGATATCGCTGCCCGAGAATTACCCTACATTATTTTCTGAAAATCAGGTCGAGACGTTCATCGATGGTCTTGGTGGTGAGGTAGGTGGCTTTGGCCAGAGAATCCTCGAATATTCACTGGCAAGTCTGCCGAACGTGTTTGGCTGGGTGATTTTCCTGTTGCTGGTGCCCATTCTGGTGTTTTTCGTCATGAAAGACAAAGAGGATTTGGTGCTTTGGGCGGGCAATTTTCTGCCACGTAACCGTCCGCTGATGATTCGGATCTGGAAGGAGATGGATGAGCAGATCTCCAACTATATTCGCGGCAAGTTCATCGAGGTATTAATTGTGGGAGGAGCCGCTTATCTGCTCTTCATCGTGCTCAGCATGAACTACGCGCTGCTGTTGTCCGTTCTCATCGGGTTGTCCGTCATCGTGCCTTACATTGGCGCGACTGTGGTCACGGTTCCGGTTGCAGCAGTCGCTTATGTTCAGTGGGGAATCGGTAGTGAATTCTACACGGTAATGATCGCTTATCTGATCCTGCAAATCTTGGATGGGAATGTTTTGGTTCCGGTGATTTTTTCTGAAGCAAATGACCTGCATCCGGTTGCGATCATCGCGGCGGTTCTGGTCTTCGGCGGTATTTGGGGGCTGGCAGGGGTGTTTTTCGCCATCCCGCTGGCAACCCTCATCAATGCCATCATTAACGCGTGGCCGAGTCGGGTACAGGCGAAGACGCCGGACTTGAACGCATGACTGCGTTTCGGCGCCTGTGATATTATCTATGCTCCTTCTGGTACATTTCCCCAGGCTCAGCATTCATTGAAAACGCGAATTCAGGGTAGTTTAGTTGCGATTGTTACGCCGATGACAGAGCGTGGCGCGGTTGATCTGCGCGCGCTCGAGCGCTTGCTGGACTGGCACATCGAATCCGGTACCAATGCAATCGTTGTAGTCGGTACCACCGGTGAATCTGCCACGTTAAGTCCTGCGGAGCACTGCGAGCTGGTCGGCCATTGTGTGTCCTACGTTAATCATCGGATACCGGTAATCGCGGGAACGGGCTCCAACAACACCCATGAGGCACTCGAATTTACCTCGGATGCGGCGAAGTCCGGTGCCAACGCCGCGCTGCTGGTGACTCCCTACTACACCAGACCGTCACAAGAAGGGCTCTATCAACACTTTAAAGTGATTGCCGAATCAGTCGACATACCGCAAATTCTCTACAACGTGCCGGGCCGGACTGGTTGCGATCTCTCCTTTGAAACAATCGGGCGTCTGACTGAGTTCGACAATATTGTAGGCATTAAAGATGCTACAGGGGACCTGCAAACGGGACTCAAGCTGATCGAGGCGCACGGAGACAGACTGACGGTATATAGTGGTGAGGACGGGCTGTCTCGGGAGCTTATTCTTGCCGGGGCAGATGGCACGATTTCGGTCACTGCCAATGTGGCTCCGTTGTTGATGAGCCAAATGTGTGCTGCTGCCCTAGCCGGAGACCGGACGGAAGCAGAGCGGCTTGACGGCACTCTGACTGCGCTGCATGAAACGCTGTTTTTGGAGGGAAACCCGGTGCCGGTGAAGTGGGCTCTGGCGAAAATGGGCCTGATATCTCCCGCGCTGAGGCTGCCATTGGTGGAACTCAGTATGAGATATCATGTCCAAGTTAGCAACGCTCTGGCTGCTGCCGGAATAGAAATCGATCCTGACGTTTGAATTGATGCTATAGACGTAGGTTTTGGCAATGAAACTGTTTAGCGTTTATCTGAAGAGACCGTTGCTTCTGCTGAGTTCGGCTCTGTTCCTGAGTTCGTGCGGACTCATTGGTGGTGACAGCGCTTGGTTCGGCGGGGAAAACGGCCTGTTTGCTGACGAAGGTGGATATCAGGCGGCGCAGGTAATTCCGGATATGCGGATACCCGCAGAATTAGACAGTTACACAATTGATCAGCTTTACGTGATCCCGGAGCCTTATTCCGCAGGCGCGGAAGCCTTCGAAGAAATTCCGCTGCCCAGACCCATCGAGGAGCGTCGCCGTGAAGGCGTCATCATCCAGAGTTTGTCTGGTGTGCGTTGGATTCTAATTGATGCGACACCAGGGCAGGTGTGGCCACTGATCAGGGATTACTGGACAGAGCTTCAGGTTGCTCTCGACTATGAAAATCCGAGTGCAGGCATACTGGAGACTTCCTGGGTGGAAATCGGACTGGATCAGGAAAACCGCCACAAGTACCAGATTCGGATTGAGCCCGGGTTGCATTCGGGGTATTCCGAAATATACGTCACCCATTTACAGAATCTTCGTGAGGATCCGGTACCGACAGTCGTAACCTGGCCGGAAGAGTCTTCCTCATTGGATCTGGAACAGGACATGTTGCGTTCGGTGTCTCAGTTCCTGGCTGATCGGAACGACATTTACCAGGCGTCTTCCGCCAGCTTGCTGGCCGGCACCATTCAGGCTGAAAGCAAGGCGAGCATCGTTACTGGTAGCGCGGGCGATCCGGTTTTGGAGTTGAAGCTGGACTACAACAGAGCGTGGGTTCAGGTGCGCCAGGCACTGCAAAGCGCTGAGATTGATATCCTCGATGAGAACCGTGATCAGGCTGTGATTAACGTCAGATTTGCCGGCGCAGCTGATGAGGTCGACCCTCCCGGCTGGTTCGGCAGATTATTGGGCCGTGGGGAGGAAATCGAGCCGAACGAAGCCCAGGATTTCAGTGTCCGGATTCTTGAGACGGGCGCCGTAGTCAATGTCATCACTGAAGCCCTTGTCAGCAATCCTGAATCGGGAGAACTGAACCAAGAACTGCTGCAAGCCATTAATGATAATTTATCCTGACCAGCCCACCGTCCTGCACCTTCTGTCCCGGACCGCCCCTAGTGAATGAAACACTTCTGCCGCTGCTTGTCTTTGTCCTGGTGGTTGTCGCGCTCGCTCTGGTCATCTGTGTGTTTTTCCTGTTTGCGAAACTGAATCAATCCCGAATCGAAGAAACCGCTGCCATAGAAAAACTCAATTCCAAGGAAACGGAGTTAGCGCTGTCATATGCCGAACTCGCCGGGCTGAGAGAGGCACTTGCAACAAGCCAGTCAGAGTTGACGAAATCGAAAGAGGAACTGGCGGGCTTGCACGCCCGTTCAGAGCTGGAACGGGATCAGTTCGAAGAAAAGCTTGCGTTTATCGAGCGTTCTAAAGAGCAGCTCGGAGAGTCATTTAAGAATATGGCTAATGACTTGCTCGAGGCGAAAAGTAAAAGCCTGAGCCAGAGCAGTAAGGAAAATATCACGGCGCTGCTGTCGCCTCTTCAGGAAAAAATAGCGCAATTTGAAAAGCGTGTCGAAGAAACATACGACAAGGAATCCAAAGAGCGCTTTTCCCTGGTCCGGGAAATTAAGGCTCTACAGGATCTGAATAACAAGATCAGCGAAGATGCGATCAATCTCACTAACGCTCTGAAATCTGATAACAAAGCGCAGGGCACGTGGGGTGAGTTTGTGCTGGAATCGATTCTCGAAAAGTCTGGCCTCACGAAAGGGCGTGAATATGAAGTACAGGTTGTACTGAAGGCAGAGAACGGAAGTAAATCTCGGCCGGATGTTATCGTTCATTTGCCCGAGTCCCGCGATATCGTGATTGATTCGAAAGTGTCGCTCAAAGCCTGGGATGCATTCTGCTCAAGTGAGCAGGGGGCTGACAAGGACGTGCTGTTAAAGCAGCATATTTCGTCGATCCGGCAGCACGTTAAAACACTATCAGCTAAGGATTATCAAAACCTCTCTGGGATAAATTCGCTGGACTATGTGTTTCTGTTTATGCCCGTTGAGGCTGCCTACAGTACAGCGGTGCAGATGGACCGCGATCTGTTTCAGTATGCTTTCGAGAGAAATATTATTTTTGTTGTGCCCTCAACGCTGCTGACTACGCTCAGGACTGTACAGAATCTTTGGCGGCTGGCGCAGCAGAATCAGAATGCCAACGAAATTGCTGACCGTGCGGGCGCGCTCTACGACAAGTTCGTGGCCTTCGTTGAGGATCTTGAAGAAGTGGGCGGGCGCATTGAAGCGACACGGAAAAGTTTTGAGAAAGCCAGAAATAAACTGGTTTCGGGTCGCGGTAATCTGGTCAGACGGGCGGAAGCACTCAGACAACTTGGGGCGAAGACAAGCAAGAAGCAGAGTGCCAAGCTTGTTGATGTGGCAGATGATGTTGGTGAGACTGAGGCGACACCTCAGCCTGAACAAGGTATCGAGGGGAATGTTGAAGATGATACGCGCCACTGAGTGTCGTCCAGTTTATGCCGCGCTCACTGAGCCAGTTTGCAATTTTCTTTGTTGTGAAACACCGGGCGAATGGTTGGCAGAAGCGCTGAATCATCATGAAGAGCTGTTGATTGACCATGCTAACTGCGAAAAGAAAGCAGCCGCAACTGCGATGAAGCTGATGTACCGCTACACAGACAATGCGACGTTGCTGGCAAAAATGTCGCAGTTGGCCAGAGAAGAGCTCCTTCATTTTCAGCAAGTGGTTGAGCTCATGAGGGAGCGGGGCATCAAGTATACGCAGATAGCACCGTCTCGTTATGCGGCCGGATTACGTCAACATATCTCTCATTCGGAATCTCTGGCGCTGGTCGATACTCTCCTGATCGGAGCCTATATCGAAGCGCGCTCCTGTGAACGATTCGCGATGTTAGCGCAAGTGCTTGACCCGGAGCTAAGCAAGTTTTATCGCAATCTGCTGCGCTCGGAGGCGAGACACTTTCAGGATTATCTGATGCTGGCCTATGAGACCGGTCACCCCGAAGTGGATGCGAGGCTGGAGTTTTTCGGAGAAGTGGAGAAAAACCTCATTCTCGCTCCGGATGAGACGTTTCGCTTCCACAGCGGAACGCCACTCTCCTTAGCTCTGGGGTGAGCAGCGATTAGGCAGACTGAATGTGCGCTCAAGCTTTTGCTGGAGCAACCGCAACTGCGTGCAGGGTATTGCGCCATTTCCCTCTAGTAAAACGGATGTCAGGCTGGGTAGGTTAAATAAAGGGCCGATTTCGGCAATCTGATTGTTTGCCAAATTGATTCCGCTCAGCTCCGGCAGAGCCTCTAGCGGTGTGATGTTCGTAATCTGATTTCCGCTGACATCGAGGAATCGCAGCCGGGAAAGAAGGCCGATGTTGTCCAGAGTTCGTATTTCAGAATTGGCGCAAGAGAGCGCCGTGATCTCTGAGGGGTTTGAGAGATTCTGCTGTCTGAGTGCAAGGTTAATACATCCCTGCAGGTCTGCATCGAGTGTTTCATTTTCCAGCAACCGCCCCTGAGGGTCGTACACTGCGCGATTGTTGATGGAGATAGCTAACGGTTGGGAGCAGGCGGTCAAGAACGCCAGCAATGCCGTGGCGAGGGTCAGGCCAGATGGGATTGTCGTTCTGTTGGAATTGCTTGGGGAGATCAAGTCAGTGCCTTTGTGGAAATTTTAATGCTTCTCGGGTAGCATCGCGGACTCGCAGCTGGAGGCTGGATATCGCGCTGGTCTGTGGTAATTGTCCGATGAATTGAAGGAAATTGGTATGAAAACAAACACGGTGACAGCGAAGGTTCTGCTATTGCTAGCGACACTTGGGGCTATGATGGCTGTCTCAGCTCAGTCAGAGATTGATCTGGAGGATGCTGACAATCAGGTGGGATACTCTATAGGGGTGAATATTGGTATGAACTTGATGCAGCAAGGTATTACGGCGAATGTGCAGGTCGACGCTTTTATGGCCGGTCTGAGTGATGCACTCGGCGACACTATACAAATGGATGAGGCAGCAATGATGGCTGCAATCCAGTCATTTGTGCAGCAGCAGCAGGAGCAAGCGCAGTCTGCACTGGCCGATAATCTGGCCGCCAGCGAAGCATTTTTGGCTGAAAATGGCCAGCAAGATGGCGTTGTTACTTTGCCTTCAGGTCTGCAATATCGGGTCCTAGCGTCTGGCGATGGTGAATCACCCACCACCACTGATTCGGTGTTAGCGCATTATCATGGTACCCTGACTGACGGTACTGTTTTTGACAGCTCTGTTGACCGGGGAGAGCCGGCGACTTTTGGCGTTTCTCAGGTTATCGCCGGTTGGACTGAAGCTTTGCAACTGATGAAGGTGGGAGACAAGTGGCGCTTGTTCATCCCGCCGATCCTTGCTTATGGTGAGGCATCCCCAACACCGGCAATCCCGCCTAATTCGGCACTTATCTTTGACGTTGAACTGCTGGAGATTCGGTAGAATCGGCAAATCCCGCTGGTCCTATGAGTCAGAAACGTTTTAACACAGAACTGCTGGATTTTCTTGAGCGCTCGCCGACCGCTTTTCACGCGGTAGCGGCGCTCAAATCCATGTTGCTTGATGCCGGCTTCATTGCGCTTTCTGAAGAAGAGCAATGGCACTTAGTTGACGGCCACAAGTATTTCGTCACGAGAAATGATTCAGCGCTGATTGCGTTCCGTCACAATGCGCAGTCGCTGCTCAGCGAAGGCCTGCGTCTGACAGGCGCCCACACAGATTCCCCCAGTCTCAAAGTCAAGCCCAACCCGGAAATCAAGCGGCAGGGTTATATGCAGTTAGGGGTGGAGGTCTACGGTGGGGCTCTGTTTGCGCCGTGGTTCGATCGGGATCTGTCCTTGGCTGGCAGAGTCAATTACAAATCCCGCCGGGGAGAATTGCGCTCAGCTTTGATTGATTTCTCTGATCCGATCGCTGTGATTCCAAGTCTGGCGATACATCTCAACCGCGGAGTTCACGACTCTCGCAGCATTAACGCCCAGAAGGAGCTCGTGCCGCTGCTGTCGCAGCTTGGAGAAGAAGGGTTTGACTTCAATGAACTGCTGCTTCAGCAAGTCAAGAAACAGCCCGCGCATCGATCTGCGCAAGAAGTTCTGTCTCACGAACTGTATTTTTTATGACACTCAGGCCCCGTCTTTGATTGGTCTTAAGAAAGAATTTATTGCCTCGGCCCGGCTCGACAATTTACTGAGCTGCTTTCTTGCGTGCCGGGCATTGGTTTCCTGTAAAAACACTCACGCCTCGCTGCTTGTCTGTAACGACCATGAGGAAGTGGGAAGCGCCTCGAGCTCCGGGGCCCAGGGACCGTTCCTTAAATCGGTCCTTGAGAGGCTGAGTCATTGCTGTGGTGATGAGCCTGACCTGTTGAGCAGAATTGTCGCGAAGTCCTCTCTGATTTCAATCGACAATGCCCATGGTGTGCATCCAAACTACCTTGAAAGGCATGATGACGAACACAGACCGGTGCTGAATGCGGGGCCTGTCATTAAGCTCAATGCAAATCAGCGCTATGCCAGTAACAGTCATTCCGTCGCTTTGTTTAAGTCGATTTGCGATACCGTAAAGGTGCCACACCAGTCGTTTGTTATGCGTAATGACATGGCCTGCGGCAGCACCATTGGCCCCATCACCTCGGCTGAAACAGGCATCAAAACGATAGATGTCGGAGTGCCGACGTTTGCCATGCACTCAATTCGTGAACTCGCCGGTTCACAAGATGCTTACGATCTGTGCAAGGTAATCAACTCTTTTTATACCCGCTAGGGTGTGCCCTGGCTTTCTTCTGAGCTCTGCGCTCAAATCTGTTGGGGTCAAGCAGAAGTCGCTGTTCTTCAGTCAGCGGCAGAGTCTCGCCGCAAATGTCTGCGGCGATTAGTTCGGCGGCAAAGGGGCAGGTAGCGAGCCCTGTCGAGCCATGTGCGCTGGAAATGAAAATTGGATGGTTGCCTGCTGAATCAGGCGCCGGCTCCGGATACCGGCCGATTAATGGCATTCGGTCGGAAGTGTTGGCCCTCTCGCGTTGGTAATGGCTGAGAGCTTTGAGTGGGGGGGTTCGAACTCAACTGGAGCATCTCTGCAATAGCGGCCAAATTTTCATGATTGGCGGCCCTTGCGTCACTCGCTGCTGTTCGGCAGCGCTGGTAAGTGGCCGAAATTAGCTGTGTATTTTCCCTGACGGGAAACAGTGACCGTGATCCTGTGACGATGTGCCTGTGTTTGTCGGTTTCATTAGAGCTGCTTACGGCAGTGCTAATCCCGGTTGTAAATTCGAGTTTCGCTTCATTGAGAATAGACAGCTTGTCCAGCGCTTGCGGGCTGGCAATGATGAGTGCATCTGCCGATTCTGACAGGTGCTCCTTGTCGGTCTGCACGCGCCAGCCCTGCTGTTCCGCCTTGAGCGTTGGTTCGGCAGTATTGAAACGGGTGCTGATGTCCGGATCAGAGCACAGGGCCTGACATAACTGGATCGGATCGACCCAGCCGCCCAGTGGGAAGTGCAGAGTACCATCTTTCCCTGCGTGAAACAGCGCAGTCCCATAGACCTGTAAGAGGCGCTCTGCGTTTAAGGGCTTACGTTTGTTCATCGCCGTGGGGGATTGGCTGATCTGAGTGCCATGCCAGTCAATTTTCCCTTCCGACGCCAGCCTGATCAGCCAGCGATGGGTAAAAAGATAGGCCTGCAGATAGATTTGTGCGGCCGCACTGGCAGTGTTGAAGAGGCGAAGCCTGAGTGCAAGCTGCGGGATGCCGCTGCCGCCCGCTCCGAAACTGGCAGCAGGGTCAACGATGGTCACCTGCCACCCTCTGCCAGCCAGTGCGTGTGCGACAGTGCAGCCGGCCAGGCCTGCTCCCATAACCAGGGCTTTCCGACGCTCGCCTGGGCCCTTTAAAGGAAGTTGCGGGCTGCTCTGGTTATCCGTTTTCTTTTTGGAGACAAGTATATGACGCTTTCGCCCCCACCCTTCGACTTTTTCTACAGAGAGACCCGCTTCGCTGAGATTGCGACGCACGTGACCTGCACTGGTGTAGGTTGCGACCGTGGTTGCTGGTGTAGAATGCTCGGCCAGCAGTGAGAACAATTCGGGCTGCCATAATTCCGGATTGCGGTGCGGGCTGAATCCGTCGAGAAACCAGGCATTCATCGGAGGGGAGTGTTTGGCTCTCTGTCTGAGTGCTATGTTGGCGTCATCAACGTGTAAATCGAGGATTACTGATTTGTCGTGAATGAGCCTGTGCACCCCAATCAGTAGACACTGCCACTGATTAAGCAGTCTTTTGGCGTATGGCTGCAGGGCCTCAAAGTCAGGATCAGTTTGTCGCAACCAGTTCTTGTGAGTTGCTTCTATAAGACCAGCGCTGAGCGGAAACGCTTCAAAGCCGGCATAATGGAGGCCGCGCCAGCCAGGGTTTTTGTCTTCTGTTTCGGCCCAAAGTTTCCAGGTAAGAAGAAAGTTTAGGCCAGTGCCAAAACCTAATTCTCCAATATGGAAATTGCCAGGTGTCTCAGGAGCCTCCCGCCAGCGCTTCTGAAGCTGATTCCCATTGAGAAAAACATGCTCGCTCTCGCCGGTGGGATCAAGCG
>CACBCS010000037.1 GCA_902537815.1 uncultured Pseudohongiella sp.
TGCGTACTGAGGATGTCAATTTCATGGCAACCAATGCGCGCGGACTGATTTGCCTGACTCTCACCGGCGAGCGCTGTCAGCACCTCAAACTGCCCCTGATGGTGGATGACAACGATACGCCTTACAACACGAATTTTACGGTTTCCATTGAAGCGGCAAGCGGCGTAACGACAGGGATTTCAGCGGCTGATCGCGCCCGGACCATTCAGGTCGCCGTGGCCAGAGACAGCGAGCCCGAAGACATCGTCCAGCCCGGACATATTTTTCCGATCATGGCTCAGCCGGGAGGCGTTTTGCGTCGGGCGGGGCATACCGAAGCGGGTTGTGATCTCGCGCGGCTGGCGGGCTATCAGCCGGCGGCAGCCATCGTAGAAATCATGAACGAAGACGGGTCTATGGCGCGCCGGCCAGATCTCGAAAAATTCGCCCACAAGCATGACCTCAAGATCGGTACCATTGTTGATCTGATTCACTATCGTATTGCGAACGAGCAGACGGTAACCCGGACCGATACCTATGAGATGGCCACTGCACACGGTCCGTTCATGGTTCATAAGTATGTGGATTCCATCAGTGGGAGCCTGCACCTCGCTTTTGTCAAAGGTGAGCCGTCTCCAGAGGAGCCCACGCTGACAAGGGTCCACATACCCAACACCTTGCGTGATACATGCGAAGTCTATAATTCTGAGCGAACCAGCTGGTCTTTCAGTGCCGCACTGAAAAGAATCAGCGCGGAAGGCAAAGGAGTCGCTGTGTTATTATCCGGTGAGGATTACGGTCAGGATCTCGCCGGCAATCTGGCCTCGGCGCTGGCTGAGGGCACTGACGGTTCACAGGCAACACGTGCCGGTAGTGATCTGACGATCGGCACAGGTTCGCAGATACTGCGCGATCTTGGGGTTGGCAAGATGCGATTGTTGAGCCACCCGGCACGTTTCAACGCGATTTCCGGATTTGACCTTGAAGTGGTCGATTTCGTCGGCTTTGAGAAATAACACCAACCGGTCCGCTGCCCGACGGGCTCCGGTCAGGCAGTGACTGAAGGATTGAATGATCATGAGCATCAAAATCATTGAAGGGGATTATCAACTTGCTTCGGCACGATTTGGTCTTGCGGTGGCACGCTTCAACAGCTTCATCGTTGATCGGTTGCTGGAAGGGGCCCTGGACGCGCTGCAAAAGCATGGGGTGATGGAACGAGACATCACCGTGGTAAAAGTCCCGGGCGCTTATGAGCTGCCACTGGCGGTCAAGATGATGCTGGGTCAGAACAGTTACGATGGCATTATCGCGGTCGGCGCAGTGATCCGCGGCGGAACTCCGCACTTTGAATATGTCGCGGGCGAGTGTGTAAAAGGGCTCAGCCAGGCCGGCCTTGATGCGTCTTTGCCGGTAAGCTTCGGCGTGCTGACGGTCGACACCATTGAGCAGGCCATTGAAAGAGCGGGCACCAAAGCCGGCAACAAAGGCGCGGAAGCGGCTATGACAGCCATTGAAATGGTCAGCTTGTCTCGTAAACTGAAAGCCTAAGGCTTCACATATCGGTGGTCAGGTGCCTTCCAAACTCCCTCTAGCCCAACGCAGAAAGGCGCGACAGCTCATTCTGCAGGCCCTCTATCAATGGTCTCTCACCGGTGCTGATCCTTCGGAGATCAGCAAAGAGTTCCACGATCGGAATAACGCGAAGATTGATTGGGCTTTTTTTGATGAGGTTTTCCAGGGCATTCCCAAAACAGCGGACACTCTCGATGGACATCTGCATCCCTTGCTGGATCGAAAACCGGAGGCGCTGGATCCCATTGAAAAGTCTCTGCTTTATCTGGGAGCCTATGAGTTGGCAAATCGCATTGATGTGCCGTATCGCGTTGTAATCAATGAATGTGTCGAACTCGCCAAGGTGTTTGGGGCCACAGAGAGTCACAAGTACATTAATGGCGTTCTGGATAAACTTGCCCCCGCACTGCGCACCGCCGAATACGGCAGGCGGGCCTGAGCATTGGGCCCAGCGGTCAGGCGCCTGCTTATCGCACATGGTCTGATTGAACATGTCACTCTCAGAATTTGAACTGATTGACCGCTTCTTCAAATCCCGAATGACAGGGGATCTGCATCCGGCCGTAAGCCTCGGCATAGGCGATGATGCAGCGATTATGCATGGCCGGCCCGGGCAATCGCTGTGCGTTTGTACCGATGTCCTCGTCAATGGTGTTCATTTCCCTGCCGGGGCTGATCCGGCGGAAATCGGGCAGCGTGCTCTGCGAGTCAATCTTAGTGACCTGGCCGCTATGGGCGCCCGGCCTGTGTGTTTTACGCTGGGACTGACCCTGCCCTCTGCCGATGAGCGATGGCTGTCGGGGTTTTCGTCGGGCTTGTTCGGCGCAGCCGAGCAGTTCGGGTGTTCCCTGATGGGTGGTGATACCACCCGCGGCCCCTTGTCCATCAGCATTACCGCGATCGGGGAGGTGCTGTCGGGGCAAGCTGTCAGCCGAAGCGGGGCAAAGCCGGGCGATGTGCTGTATGTCACCGGCTGTCTGGGCGATGGGCAGGTCGCCTTACATCAGCTGGATTTTGAAGCGGCAGAGTCCACGGTGCATAAGCCAGTACTCGCTGAAGCAGGGCATCAGTCAGTTCGTAAAGATCTGACCCCGGAAGACCATGCTTACCTATATCGACGATTTTTTCGTCCTGAGCCCAGGCTGGCTTTCGCTGATCTGGCCCGCAATCTGATGAGCTCGGCAATTGATGTGTCTGACGGACTGCACGCAGATGCGGGTCATCTGGCCAGGGCTTCTGCTGTCGAGCTGTGCATCAATCTGGATCAGCTGCCGTTCTCTCGATCGGTGCTTGGCCTGACTTCAGAGGCGGAGCGGGTGAATGCAGCGCTGTACGGAGGTGATGATTACGAGCTTTGCTTCACCGCGGAGACTGCCTGCCGGGATAGGATTGGCGAGATCGCGGCGAGTGCAGGTTTGCGGGTGACTGAGATCGGTGAAGTCCGGCATGGGAACGGGGTTAGCCTGTTTGACCGGGGGGTTGCAGCAACGGCCGATCACCAGCGTGGCTTTGATCATTTTTCCAGAATGGAGACGCCGTGATACCGGCAGGATTCGACAAGGCCAGTCCGGTACACTGGCTCGCATTCGGTCTCGGCAGCGGACTTGCGCCCAAGGCGCCCGGGACCGTTGGTTCTGCCGCTGCGATACTGCTGTATCTGCCACTGGCAGAGCTCCCGCTGGCTGTCTACTGTGCAATCATCGTCCTGGCATTCGTGGCAGGCGTCTGGATCTGCGGCGCAACTTCGAGACAGCTTGGGGTTCATGACCATGGCGGAATCGTCTGGGATGAGTTCGTGGGCGTGTGGATCACGCTGACGGCCGTCCCACCGACCCTGAGTGGAGTGCTATTTGGCTTTCTGCTGTTTCGACTGCTGGATATTGTAAAACCGTGGCCAATCAAGTGGGCTGATAATAAGGTTCAAGGTGGTTTTGGCATCATGCTCGATGATGCGATTGCAGGTATACTGGCGGCCGCCTGCTTGCAGGCAGGCTTTTTGCTCATCGCCTAGCTTCGTTCTGAAAAAGCTGGTTTGGCCCGTTCATCAATTAAAAAAGAGTGACAGCGTGACGGTATCTTTCATCGCATCAGCAGCGCTGCCGACGCAGTGGGGGCAGTTCAATATTCACGGTTTCGAGGACTCAGCGACGGGCAAGGAGCACGTGGCGCTGGCCATGGGTGACCTCGGTCCGGGTCAACCAATACTGTGTCGATTGCACTCTGAATGCCTGACCGGTGATTGCCTGTTCAGCCTGCGCTGTGATTGCGGCCCTCAGCTGCAGGCAGCTATGCAGAGGATTGCCGAGGAAGGGCAAGGCCTGATTCTTTATCTGCGCCAGGAAGGAAGGGGCATTGGCTTACTAAACAAAATCAAAGCTTATGGCCTGCAGGACAGCGGAGCCGATACGGTCGAAGCGAACGAACAACTGGGGTTTGCTGCCGATGGTCGCGAATATGACATTTGCCGTCCCATGCTTGAGCATCTCCGTGTCGACACGCTGCGCGTGATGACCAACAACCCCCGTAAGGTAGAGGCGCTTCAATCGATGGGGATGACGATTGAGGAGATGGTCGCTCTGCATACCGGCGTTAATCCGCACAACAAGGACTATTTTGCGGTCAAAGTCGGTAAACTTGGTCACATCGAATAATCGCCACCCGGAATTCCCTTGTCCCAATCCCGCTCACTCATTGTTGATTTTCTGCGCCATGGTGAACCAGAGGGGGGAGATATCCTCCGAGGCCGGATAAACCCGATTCTGACGGAGTTAGGATGGCAGCAGATGAGAGCGGCAGCGTCTCTGGATGTGTCTTTTTCGGCAACAGCAAACACGCCGCACTGGGACACTGTGATCAGCTCGCCCCTGTGGCGATGTCGCGAGTTCGCTGAGCGAGCTGCGAGCGCTGCTCAGGCGAGCTGCCACATAGAGGAGCAGTGGCAGGAAATTGATTATGGAGACTGGGACGGTATGCCGCTGAATCAGTGGCGCCGGGAGGCGGCTGACCAGTTCCGCGCTTTCCGACAGGACCCGGCTGCGCTGGCACCCCCCAACGGTGAAGATTTCCTATCGTTCAAAGCGCGGATTCTTGCTGCCTGGCAGGCTATCGGCGATCGGCAAGGATCCAGCCATGTCCTGGTGGTCACCCATGGTGGGGTGATGCGAGTCGTTCTGCCCTGGGTGCTTGGAATGCCACTGAATCGGAGTTTTCCGCTCGACATCCCTTTTGCGTGCCTCAGCAGGATAAAACTGACATGGGCTGACGACAAAGTCAGCGCCAGCCTGATCTTTCATAACGGCGCCGCTTATCGTCAGGCGAACGAGTTGTCTTAATTGGTCTCGCGCACAGACTCGATCTGCGCACAAAGCCGCTGCGCACCTTCGAGCGCCCTTGGCGTATGCCGCTGCATCAGATCCGGCGGAATAAAAAAAAGTTTGTCGTTTCTGACCGCTGACAGTTCTGTCCAGTCACGCCAGCTATCCAACCATTCGGGCCGCTCCTGATCCATACCGCTGGCCACGATGATTTGCGGGTCCCGGGACAGCACAGATTCCACAGACACTTTCGGTGCGACCCGGGACAGCTCTATGAAAATGTTGGTTCCGCCGCAGAGACTGATGATGTCATTGATCAGCTCTTTCCCGCCGGCCGTGATGAGCGGCCGGTTCCAGACCTGGTAAAACGTTCTGACTGGTTCACGGCGGGCGTAGCGTGTCCGGAGATCCTGAAGCTGTCGTCGAAAACTTGCGCTGGCTGCGGAAGCCGCAGTGCCGGTGCCGGCGAGGGCACCGAGTCGATCGAGATGGGAGGCCACTGTGTCCAGGTCCTGTGGCTCGGCGACATAGACTGTGAGCCCCAGCTCCCTGAGTCGGTTGATTGCGGCACGAGGATTCCCCGACCGCCACGCGATAACCAGGTCAGGATGTAGCGCCAACAGGGTTTCCAGATCCAGGGAGTCATAGCGACCGACGACTGGCAGGCTTCTGGCTTCTGGCGGGTAGTCGCTGAATTCGACGACGCCAACAACCTTGCTCCCGGCTCCCGCAGCGTACAGCATTTCTGTCAGTGAGGGTGCGAGGCTGATGATTCGCATGGCCGGCGCTGTCAGACTGATCAGAGTGCCTTCGTCGTCATAAGCCTCGGCGGCATCAGCGTGCTGGTAAGCCGATAAGCCAAGACTCAAGATCCCCGCGAGTGCAAAGTAAGCAATGGATGACTTCAATAGTCTATGCCTCGTTGCACTTTAACACCCTCATAGAACGCGTGTTTGGTTTCGCCGATTTCGCTGACGGTATCGGCCATCTCAATCAATTCAGCCGACGCGTTTCTTCCCGTTACCACCACGTGCTGCGCGGAAGGTCGAGACTCGATTGCCTGTAACACCATTTCTTTATCGAGATAACCGTAGGTGAGCATATAGGTGACTTCGTCCAGAATCACAACATTGACCTCAGGGTCGCATAACAGAGCAGCGGCATGCTGCCAGGTCGACTCGGCCGCTGCAATATCCGCTTCCCGGTCCTGTGTTTCCCAGGTGAAGCCGGTGGCCATGACGAAGAAATCAACTAGCTGATGGTGCTGAAACAACTTCTGCTCGCCGCAGTCCCACGTGCCTTTGATAAACTGGACAACGCCGCAACGCAGTCCGTGGCCGACACTGCGGGCTAGCATGCCAAAGGCAGAGGAGCTTTTGCCTTTGCCATTCCCGGTTAAGACGACCATCAGCCCTTTATCGATCGTCGCTTTGGCTATGTTTCCATCAATGTGTTCTTTCTTGCGCTGCATCGCGCGCTTGTGACGGGCATTGCGCTCGGCCGAAGTCGACATGATTCTCTCCAGTTGTTGTTCTGCAGGCCCTTCAGACAGGCTGTTCAGTAACACTCGATGTCAGAGCCTGAAACGCGCGTCAGCGGGTTTCAGATTGGCTGCTCCGGCTATTCCGTGAAACAGGCGCGTGAGCCGGTGCCGACAGCGCAAACTCTGGCGCAGTTCTTTGCGGCATCAGGGAACCCTTCTTGCCGGTGCTGAACACAGGATCGGGTCTTTGCTGCGCTACTTGGTGAGTCTCTCGCCGCCAGTCCTGTGGCCAAGCGACAGGCTAAGCAGCCGGGCGATGCGAACTGCACCGGCCAATTCGGCCCGGCCAAGTTTAAACCGCTTCAGAGTGTAAATTGCAGACTTTGCACTTTTGCTGGATGGCAAGCGTGATAGCGGCGCTGTCCAGGCCCGCGCCCGAGAGCATCTCGGGGGCTTTTCCATGTTCCAGGAATTCGTCAGGCAATCCCAGATTGAGTACGGGGAGACAGTGGTTATGTGCTGCCAGAAATTCGTTAACTGCGGAGCCGGCACCCCCCATGATGGCATTTTCTTCGACAGTAACAATCAGGTCGTGGCTCCGCGCCAGATTGCCGATCAGGTCTTCATCCAGAGGCTTCACGAAGCGCATATCGACCAGCGTTGCATTGAGTGATTCCGCCGCTTCCGACGCCGGCGTAACCATGCTGCCAAAAGCCAGGATCGCGACTGCCTGTCCTTCCCGCCGCAGAACGGCGCGGCCGATCTCAACTGGGTCAAGACCGGGCTGGATAGTGGCGCCCGGGCCCTTGCCTCTCGGGTAGCGCACAGCAGCGGGCCCCGTATGCAGATATCCTGTGGTGAGCAGTTTATAAGTCTCGTCTTCGTCGCTGGGTGTCATGACGACCATGTTGGGAATGCACCGCAAGTAGCTGAGATCAAAACTGCCGGCATGGGTCGGGCCGTCTTCTCCCACCAATCCCGCCCGATCAATCGCGAAAAGCACATCAAGACTCTGCAGGGCCACGTCATGAATCAACTGATCATAGGCTCGCTGCAGGAAAGTGGAATAAATGGCTACTACCGGCTTGGTTTTTTCGCATGCCAGGCCCGCCGCAAAAGTGACCGCATGCTGTTCCGCTATGGCAACATCGTGGAAGCGATCGGGGTAATCTTCGGCAAACTTCTGCATGCCTGATCCTTCGCCCATGGCTGGAGTGATGCCAATCAGCTGCGGATCTTCGCTGGCAACGGCACACAACCAGTCTCCGAACACCTGTGAGTAGCTGGGTGTCCTTTTGGCAGACTTATCTTTACCTGCTGAGATAAACTTGGCTTCGGATGAGGCGTCAACTTTACTCAGGGCGTGCATTCCGAAAGGGTCATTTTCCGACTCACTATAGCCTTTGCCCTTCTGGGTGATGATATGCAGTAACTTCGGTCCACGCAGGGTTTTCATGTTTTCCAGGATTTCAACCAGGCGGTTGACATCGTGCCCGTCTATTAAGCCAATGTAGTTGAAACCAATTTCTTCAAACAGCGTCCCCGGCGACACCATGCCTTTCAGATATTCCTCGGCCCGATGCGCAGCTTTCAGGGCAGGAGGCACTTTTGACAGCACCCGCTTGCTGCCCTTGCGAATGAAGTTATAGGGCTTGCTCGCCCACATGCGCGCAAAGTAGCTGGACAGACCTCCGACGTTTTTCGAAATGGACATGTTGTTATCGTTAAGGACAACCAGCACGTTGTCGTCAATGTGACCGGCATGATTGAGTGCCTCGAATGCCATTCCCGCTGTCATCGCGCCGTCACCGATGACCGCAATATTGTGTTGCTCCCTGTTGTGCAGGCGACTGGCGACCAGCATGCCCAAGGCTGCGCTGATTGAGGTGCTGGAGTGACCGACTCCGAAGGTGTCGAATTCACTTTCACCCCGGTTAGGAAAGGCGGCCAGGCCGCCGGCCTGGCGCATGGTCAGCATACGTTCGCGACGTCCTGTCAGAATCTTGTGGGGGTAGGCCTGATGCCCCACATCCCAGACCAGCCGGTCTTCGGGCGTATCGAAGACGTAGTGCAGTGCAATGGTGAGTTCCACAACGCCCAGCCCTGCGCCGAAGTGCCCTCCAGTCTGGCCCACTGAGTAAAGCAGGAACAGGCGCAGTTCGTGAGCGAGTTCTTCCAGTTGGGAGCGCACTAGTTTTTTCAGATCCACAGGGCTGTCAACGGTATCCAGCAGTGGCGTTTCCGGCCTGGTTGTCGGTATTTCTGTCAGCATCTGGCTATTTGATCGTGAGCGAGGGCAGTTTTCAACCAGTTACGCGATTGCCCCGGGGACGCGTAACGTAATGGAGCGGGCGAGCAAGGTCAATCAGCGGGCTCTGCTGGTGATGAATGTCGCGAGCTCTCTCAATAGATCAGCCTCAGAACCGAAGCGGGCAAGCGCGGAGATTGCCTGCCCGGTCAGTTCGGATGCCTTGCTTTGCGCTTGCTCCAGGCCCAGCAGCGAGACATAGGTGGTTTTGTCATTGTGCTGATCTGATCCTTGGGGTTTGCCCAAAGATGCTGTGTCTGCGGTCACATCAAGGATGTCATCCTGAATCTGGAAAGCCAGGCCTATACAACCGGCATACAGCTGGAAATCGGCCAACTGTTGGTCAGTGGCACCCTCAGCAGAGTGGGCACCAAGCAGGACGCTGGCGCGGATAAGTGCTCCGGTTTTCAGTCGGTGCAGTGCCTCAAGAGCCTGCAAGGACGACTCGCTGCCGGTGGCGCAACAGTCGAGGCATTGTCCGCCGACCATGCCATTAGCGCCAACCGCCGCGGCAAGAACCTGAATCTGCCTGAGCTGAGTGGCCGCCGCGTGAGAACGGGAAGTCTCTGCCAGTACGGCAAACGCCAGGCTCTGTAAGGCGTCACCGGCAAGAATGGCAACGGCTTCATCAAATGCTTTGTGGACACTGGCTTTGCCCCGACGCAGGTCGTCATCATCCATGGCGGGCAGATCGTCGTGCACCAGCGAGTAGCTGTGGATGAGTTCTACAGCGGCGGCGGCAGGATCAGCATCAGCCAGGTTTCCGTCCAGCGCCCGGTTGGCGCCATACACAAGAACCGGACGTATCCGTTTGCCGCCACCGAGGCAGGCATAGGCCATGGCTTCCCGGAGCGAGTGGCTGGCATCGCACTGCTCGATTTCAGCAGAGAGCACCGCTTCAATGCGGCGCTGGCAGCTCTCAAGAAAGTCAGGCAGTTGGGACGGCGAGTCCATAGAATTGACGTCAGCCTTCGTCTTCGACGTCAAAAGCTTGGGTTTCGCCACTCTCATTCAGCAGAATCTGGACCTTTTGTTCCGCCTTTTGCAGTGCCGTCTGGCATTCGCGGGTCAGTTTGATGCCTTTTTCAAAAGCCTTCATGGAATCCTCGAGGCTGAGTTCACCTTCTTCCATTGAGCTGACCAGTCGCTCTAACTCTTGCAGCGCTTCTTCAAAATTGAATTCAGATTGTTGCTTTGCAGCCATAAGGATTTCCATGATTACGCGGTGGTGACGGCTTAAGCCGATGCGGCAAGTCTACCGCAGCAGATTTCAAGTTGGTATGCAGCGTGTGCCCCGATTTGCCGCTCGGGCCGGCGACACT
>CACBCS010000038.1 GCA_902537815.1 uncultured Pseudohongiella sp.
CATGCTCGCATCAGAAGTGGGTGCCAGCACGCTTCAGGCCGGCGGGAATGCCGTGGACGCGGCAATCGCCACGGCGTTCGCATTGGCCGTGACCTGGCCATCAGCTGGAAACATCGGCGGTGGCGGGTTTCTCGTCTATCACGGGGATGACGGCATTGCGACGACTTTTGATTTCCGAGAGAAAGCGCCGATGGCCGCAACTGAGCGCATGTATCTCGGCCTTGACGGCAACGTGGTGAACAACTCTAATCATTTCGGCCCGCTTGCGGTCGGTGTGCCGGGCACTGTGGCAGGGCTTTATCTGGCTCATCAGCGCTTGGGCTCGATGGACTGGTCGGACCTGGTGCAGCCCGCCGTAGAGCTCGCCCACAACGGCATTCCGATGACCTATTCTCTGCAAACGGGGTTTGAAAGAAGCGCCAGCCGCTTGCGTCAGTACCCGGCTTCTGCCCGAAAATTCTTCAAAGCAGATGGGTCCTTCTACCGTCTGGGTGAGACCTGGGTGCAACCCGATTTGGCGCACACTCTTGAGCTGATCAGGGATCACGGTGCAGACGGCTTTTATCAGGGAGAAAATGCAGAGCGGTTTGCCGGTTTTATGGCGGACATCGGCGGGCTGATCACTGAGAAAGATCTTGCAGCCTACGAGGCGAAAGAACGCGAGCCGATTCGCGGCAATTATCGGGATTACGACATAGTCAGTATGCCGCCCCCTAGCTCTGGTGGCGTGGGAATTGTGCAAATGCTGAACATATTGGAAGGCTTCGATCTGGCTGCCATGGGACACAATTCTGCGGATTACCTCCATGTGTTGACAGAGTCCATGCGCAGGGCGTACTCCGATCGGGCAGAGCATCTTGGAGATCCTGACTTCAATGAGGCTATGCCGCTGGATCGATTGCTCGACAAAGACTATGCAAGCGAACTACGTGCTTCTATCGATATGACCCAAAAATCAGAGAGCAGCCCTGAGTTGTTTGCCCAGGTTTATGAATCTGAAGAAACCACCCATTTTTCTGTGGTAGACAAAGACGGCAATATGGTGAGCCTGACTTACACGCTGGAATTCGGCTATGGTTCTGCCATCACCGTGGCGGGTGGAGGGTACCTGCTGAATAATGAGCTCGGCGATTTCAATGCAGTGCCCGGGGTAACGGATCAGCGGGGTCAGATTGGCACCGCGCCAAACCTGGTTGCTGCGGAAAAGCGGCCTCTCTCGAGCATGACGCCAACCATCGTCGCGCGTGACGGTAAGCCGCTCTTCGCCGTGGGCAGCCCGGGTGGCAAGACCATCATCAATACCACCATGCAGGTGATATTGAACGTGATTGATCATGGTTTTAATATTGCCGAGGCCATTGAGGCTGGAAGAATTCACCACCAGTGGTTGCCTGATGTTACCAGTGTCGAATCCAATGCGTTGTCTGCCGACACCCTGAACAGTTACCAAAATCGTGGCCACCAGATCAGGGAGCGGGGTTCTCAGGGGGCCGCTATGGGGGTCTACTACGATCGTTATCAGGACCTCTTCCTTGGCGCGGCTGATTCACGGCGCGGAGATGGCGGGGCAGTGGGCTACTGAGGCGGGAATTCTATGAAAACAGCTGGGGCAATCAGAAGGGTTTCCGGGGTCATAGACCGTGCTTTGATGCTCAGCATGCTTGTTTTGCCTGTGAATGCGGTCGGTCAGGCACAAACGGACGCGGAGCGGTTTGTTGGTGATTATACGCTGATCAGTTATGTCACTTTTCCCGAGGTTGGAGCGGCAGTCGACATGGCATATGTGGGCAGGCTGAGCTATGACAGTGCTGGCAATATGTCAGGTCTTGGGATGCCAAGCGGCCTGCCAGAGCGCGAGCGCGACGCTGGCAGCAGGCTGTCAGGGGGCTTTGCCTATTGGGGCAAGGTCACGGTAGATGACGAAAAGAATATTGTTGTCCACCACGTAGAGGGTTCGCCCCTCATGCCCAGTTGGGTTGGCGGGGATAACGTCCGCTTTTATGAGTTCGAAGGCGACCTTCTGCGACTTTCGTTAAAAAACGCTGAAGGCCGTACGACGGCCACCCTGACCTGGCGAAGGTTGTAATCGCATTGTGTGGATGCTCTGCCTGACATAGGCCAGATAACAAATGCTCTGAAGCCCGCGATGGATATTCTGTGAGTAAGCCTTGATCAATGATTCGCTAAATACTCTACAGCGTCGATTACGAGACAACCTTCGCGGCGAAGTCTTGTTTGATGCGTTCAGTCGGGGCAGATACAGCACCGACGCCTCGATTTATCAGTTAATGCCCCTCGGCGTCGTAATCCCGGATGGAGATGAGGATGTAGAGGTTGCGGTGCAGCTCGCTTCTGAATACGGAGTGCCTGTTCTGCCGAGAGGAGGCGGGACCTCACAGAATGGCCAGACAGTTGGCGAGGCGCTGGTTCTTGATACCACCCGTCACCTCAATCAGTTGCTGACCTTCGATTCGAAGGGACGTACCGCATGTGTCCAGCCAGGCATGGTGCTGGATCATCTCAATCGTTTCCTCAAGCCTTATGGATTGTTCTATCCGGTTGATGTCTCCACAGCGAATCGCGCCACCATAGGCGGTATGACCGGGAATAACAGCTGCGGGGCTCGCTCGATTCGCTATGGCAATATGGTGCACAACGTGCGCAGCGTCGAGGCTCTGCTTGCTGACGGCAGTAAGATCCATTTCGGGCCATCAACCGGCTGCATGCCGACGCCTGCTATTCCTGACCATTTACTGAAAGAGCTTCTGGATCTGGGCAAGCGCGAGGCCGGGGAAATTAGCAATCGATTCCCCGATCTACTGCGAAGAGTGGGCGGCTACAATATTGACGCGTTGATTCAGAAGCAGCCCAATTTCGGCCATCTTCTGGTAGGCTCTGAAGGTACGCTGGGTTTCTTCCAGCGTATTCATCTCGATCTCCAACCTCTGCCGTCTCATAAGGTTCTCGGTATCTGCCACTTCCCGAGTTTTTATTCGGCTATGGATTGCACGCAGCACATCGTGAAGCTCAATCCGGCGGCTGTTGAACTGGTTGACCGCACGATGATTGATCTGGCGCGGGACATTCCGCTGTTTGCGCCAACGGTCAGGCGCTTCGTAAAAGGAGAGCCGCAGGCGCTTCTGCTGGTGGAATTTGCCGGTGCTGATCTGGATGAGCTGTTACAGAGTCTGCGTCAGCTCAATGAGTTGATTGGAGATCTGGGGTTTCCTGATGCCGTGGTAGAAGCCACTGAGACGGAATTTCAAGCCGCAGTTTGGGAAGTACGAAAATCAGGCTTGAATATCATGATGTCGATGAAAAGTGATGGAAAACCTGTCTCCTTTATCGAAGACTGTGCGGTGCGTCTTGAAGATCTTGCCGAATATACTCGCCGACTGACTGAAATTTTCGAAAAGCATGGCACTTCAGGAACGTTTTACGCGCACGCATCCGTAGGCTGTCTGCACGTCAGACCTATCCTCAACATGAAGGAAGAAGCCGGCGCAACAAAGATGCGGGCGATTGTTGAAGAGACTCTCGAGATGGTGCGCCAATACAAAGGCTCTCACTCTGGTGAGCATGGTGATGGAATCTCTCGCTCCGAATTTCATCGCCCGATGTTTGGCGATCAAATGGTGAGTAATTTCGAGGAAATAAAGCAACTCTTTGATCCGCGCGGGCTCTTTAATCCCGGAAAAATCGTTCATCCCTATAAGATGGACGATCGAAACCTCATGCGCTACCCGCCCGGCTATAAACCCATCGCTGTTGATACTCAACTAGACTGGTCAGCCTGGCATGGCTTCGATCGTGCGACTGAGATGTGTAACAACAATGGCGCCTGCCGGAAGGCCCATGACGGCTCCATGTGTCCCTCTTATAGAATCACCGGCGAGGAACAGCATCTGACACGAGGGCGGGCAAATAGCCTACGTCTGGCATTGACAGGTCAGCTGGGAGAGGGGGCCTTTACTTCAGAGCAAATGTATGCGGCCATGCAGCTTTGCGTTGGCTGTAAGGCTTGCAAGCGCGAATGTCCGACCGGGGTCGATATGGCCCGGATGAAAACCGAATTTTTACATCACTACCGCTCGCGTCACGGCCTGCCACTCAGGGAGAGGTTATTTGCCTATCTCCCTCGCTACGTACATAAAATCAAATTTCTATCGCCTCTGCTGAATTTGCGAGATCGTATTCCCGGTCTGCCAACCCTCTCTGAAAAACTGCTGGGTTTGTCAGCGCGGCGGAAACTTCCTACCTGGCGAACCGACCACTTTCGACGACCGGTTCAACTTCCGCCAGCGGTGTCAGCCACAAATGAGGTGGTCTTGCTGGTGGACACCTTTAACGGGTGTTTTGAAAAGGAAAATGCAGATGCTGCGGTGTCAGTGTTAACTGCAGCCGGATATCGTGTTCATGTACCGGAAGCATTGGATGGGCCGCGTCCGCTGTGTTGTGGTCGTACGTTTATCAGTAACGGGCTTCTTGATGAGGCGAAGAGCGAAGTTCGGCGGACCATCGCGGCGCTCTGGCCCTTTGTAGAGCGGGGTGTTCCGGTTATCGGACTGGAGCCTTCCTGCTTGCTAACGCTGCGAGACGAATATCAGTCGCTGCTACCGGGTAAGCAGTCTGATGGGCTGGCAAAAAACACATGGCTGCTTGAGGAATTCCTGCTCAGTGAAATGCAGGCAGAAAGGCTGGGTCTGTCGCTGAAGCCCCTGGCCCAGTCAAGGGTGTTGGTTCACGGTCACTGTCATCAAAAGGCGTTCGGTGCGCTTACACCGGTCAGGCAAATTCTGGCGCTGGTTCCGGGGCTAGAAGTGGAAATGATCGATTCGTCTTGTTGTGGTATGGCCGGATCATTTGGCTTTGAGGCGGAACATTATGACGCCAGCATGGCGATGGCTGAATTAAGTCTGTTGCCGTCTCTTGAGAAAGTAGAGGCAGACACACTGGTGGTAGCCGATGGCACCAGCTGCCGGAGTCAAATCTTACACGGAGCAGGTCACCGGGCTTTGCACGTTGCCAGAGTCCTGCAGATGGCGCTGGACAGCTGAGCACACTTCTCTCCCCGTCAGATAATCCCGAGTCCCCACATCACACACACCGTGACAAAGGAGACGATACCCCCCACCAGGGTTGCACCACCATAGCTGAACACGGCGTCAGCTACGCTGAGCTTCGAAAGAGACGTGCAGACCCAAAAATAACTGCTGTTCACGTATTTGATGATGACGGAACCACTTGCTCCTGCCAGCATGGCCGCTTCCGGTGAGAGGGCGAGATTGCCGAGCATGGGAGAGACCAGCGATGCAGCGGTGATAACCCCGACGGTTGTAGAGCCGGTGATCATGTTGCCAATAATGCCGATGACGAAAGGCAACAAAATTGCTGGCAAACCATAGTCACTAAAGAATGCGGCGATGAAGTCCACCGCCGGCGTCCCTCTCAGAATCGCACTGAGCGACCCTCCAAGGCCCGTCACCACGAGAATCATAGCAGAGGTTTTCAGGGCAGCTTCTACCCAGGCGTCTTTGGCATTCTCGCGATCTTTCGGGTTCTTGATGTTGCGAAATGCCAGCCACACGCCGAAGGACAGGGCCATCACTGGCCATCCCAGATACAGAAAGACCGTACGCAGTATGTGTCCGTCGGGAAATGCCAGCGTCACGACGCTCTGTGCACCAATCAACAGGATAGGAACCATGATGGGCAAATAGGAACTCAGGGTGCTCGGCAACTCCTGTGGACCGTCCTGGTCAAGGTCATCGATGGTGATACCCTCGAATTCGTCACTCGGCGGTGTGCTGACGCGCGGACCGGCAAACAGTACTCCCCACGCCCAGCAAGCTAATGAACCAAACAGGCAGGCGATGCTGCCATAGATGATGGTCTTCCCGATGTCTGCGCCGACCAGCGCCGCGGCTGCAAGTGGCCCGGGTGTCGGTGGCACGATGGCATGGGTCAATTGCAGGGCGCCGACCAGTCCGGTGGACATCACCGCGATGCTTACTCCCATGGTTCTTGCCGCCGAGTGAACGAGTGGATTGAGAATCACATAAGCAACATCGGAAAAAATCGCGACGCCTATGATAAAGCCGGTCAGGGTGAGGGCCAGAGGCATCCTTTGAGAACCGACCAGATTGACCATCGAACGGGTGATCACCTGAATTGCCCCAGTGTGTTTCAGGGCTTCAGCAATGATTGAGCCCAGTACAATCACAACACCAATCGAGCCCAAGGTGTTCCCGAAACCGTTCTCAAATGCGTCAATAAAGTTGTTCTGCTGGATTCCCGGCAAGACGCCAAAGAGCAGGATCGGGATGAGAAGCGCGAAGAAAACGTGCCACTTCCATCTGGCGATCAGAAATAGCAGCAGAAAGATAATCGCAGCGAAGCCCAGCAGTGATATTGCGGCGCTGGTATTGACCGCGGTGGCAGAATCCATGGGCATCTCCAGTGATTTTTATCGGTGTTATTAAGAGATATCTAGGTATCGCTGAGCGCATCCATTGCGCTTTCAACGCCTCCCGGGTGATGGGGGAAATTAGCGATTTTCAGGCCCATTTCCACACCACTCAGCGTGCCCATGAGCATCAGATCGTTGAAGTCACCAATATGGCCAATGCGGAAGATTCTGTTTTTAAGTTTGCCCAGACCCGTCCCCAGTGACATGTTGAACCTCTCGCGAATGATCATTCTTAAATCATCTGCATCGAAGCCTTCGGGCACAAAAACCGCTGTCGTTGAATTGCAATATTCCTCTGAATTCATGCAGACATTTTCCAGCCCCCAGGCATTGACTGCTGCACGGGTGGCTGCGGCCAGACGAGAGTGACGGGCAAACACCTTGTCGAGCCCCTCTGCAAGCAATAAATTTAACGCTTCATCCAGACCGTAGAGAAGGTTGGTACTGGGCGTGTAGGGGAAATAGCCTTTGGCATTGCTGCTTGCCATAGCTTCCCACTGCCAGTAGGAGTGGTGGCTCTGATTCATTCTGGAGCGCGCCAGCGCCTGCTCGCTGACTGCATTGAAACTCAATCCCGGTGGCAGCATGAGACCCTTCTGTGAGGCGCTGACCGTCACATCCACTCCCCAGTCATCATGCAGAAACTCTGTGCAAGCGAGAGAGGAGACGGCATCCACTATGAGTAAGGCAGGGTGCCTTACTTTGTCTATCGCGCGCCTGACATCGCCGATTCGACTGGTGACACCGGTCGATGTTTCCGTGTGAACGGCCAGAACAGCCTGTATTTCATGCTTGCTGTCCTCTGACAGCTTTTCCTCCACGACTGACGGATCGACTCCGCGGCGCCAGTCTCCCGGTATCCACAAGATGTGAAGCCCCAGCTTTTCAGCGACTTCTTTCCAAAGAGTGGCGAAGTGTCCGGTTTCAAAAGCCAGTACTTTATCTCCGGGTGACAGGCAATTAAGCAGGGCGCATTCCCATCCACCGGTACCGGATGCCGGATAGATAAAGATTGAGGACTCAGTGTTGAAGACGGGCGCGAGCTTTTCCAGTAATCTGAACGTCAGGGCCGGGAATTCCGGGCCACGGTGATCAATGACTGGTTGAGCCATGGCCCTGAGCACACTTTCCGGAACATTAGAGGGCCCGGGAATTTGCAGAAAATGGCGGCCGGGCTGATAGGCTCCATCAATACTCATGGTTCTGTTGCCGCTCTCGTTGAAGGTTCTTAATTTCCCGGGCGGTATTCCCGCTCCAGGTTGGCTTCGATGTCATCACGATAGAACAGGACATCACGAAATTCACCATTTGCATACATTTCTGCCTGATCGTCGAAATGCTCCGATTCTGGATCGCTTTGCAAGCCGCCGACGGTAATGGCTTTGGCTCTTAACGGACGGCCAAACTCCACGGCTGCGACAAAGCTGTTGCCACTGGTGCCGTACATGCGTCGGGTGCCCGGATAGGTACGCGCGCCAAATGAAGCCAGTGCTCCCCATCTGCCTGAGGCAAAACCGACCGGAACGCTTGGCGCATTGTCGTCAAAATTCTGCACCAGATCTCCGGTGATGCGCTGATAGCGATTGATCTCTCCCCATGGAACCTGCCAAGAACCAAAATCCTGGGATAGTGTGTCTGCTGCCTGATTCAGGGCGCCGAGAAGCTGACTCGGGGAAGCATTATTCACCATGTAGTCATAGATGTTGATGTCCGCCGCTGCGGCATCTGCCCGGACCATTTCCATGAGCGCTTCAGCCCAATAAACAGCCAGTGACGTCTCAACCGAATCCACGCCAAAGTGTGTGTCCCAACCTCTGAGTAAATCGATGTAATCGAGAATCTCCCCGGTGAGAGTGCTCTGCAGCTGCACGGCGTTGCCGTCTTCATCGACAATGCTCGGGCTGTCCACCGCAGTGATGAGCAAAAGTTTGGGAATCAGATCATCAAAAAACGGCAGGGCCGGATCATAAGCTGCCTCAATTAACGAATCGAGCGTAAAGTCGTTCATGCCCTGCAGAACTCGCACGGCGTGAACGCCGCGCGGATTTTCCGGATTGTTCGCCATATAGGCAGGGTAATCTTCCGGTTGCGGGCTGTTACCGAGACCCGCGGCGTTGAACGGTGTATTGTTTGTGTTCTGAATCCAGCCGCTGTCCGGATTGAACAGGGTGATCATTTCACTGACTGCGTGCAGAGGTCCCCAGTCGGTTGCCGGGTTACTGCCATCGAGCGGACTGTTCCAGTCAAAATTTGGATCTCTTCTGGGAATAAAGTTACCGTGCCAGTAGGCAATGTTGCCCTCGCTGTCCGCATACACGGTGTTGTTGGAGGAATTGGTGCGCAGCTCCATGGTGGCGGCAAATTCTTCGTAGTTGCCGGATTTCGTCCTGCCATAGGACTGAGACAGTGCCTTGACAGGCTCCTGCATCAGGCTGATGGAGACCCATTTCCCGTCTTCCTCCCGAATGATAGGTCCGTGATGGGTGTAGTAGGCAGTGACTTCAATTTCCGACATCGCATCGCCGTCGCGAAAGGGGAGATTGATCACTTTTTCCTCGAGACGCCGCAATTCGTCTCCGTACTGATAGTAGTAACCGTCATCCTGCTGGACGATGGTCTCGAGGTATTCATCGATCGCATCGGCTCTGCTGGAGGTGTGCATCCATCCGGTATTCTCGTTGAAACCTTGGTAGATGAAAAATTGACCCCAGGTAACCGCGCCGTAGGCGTTCAGCCCTTCCTCGCTCACCATATGCAATTCTGAGCGAAAGAAAAATGAAGTATGAGGGTTGATTAAAAACAACGCGTTCCCGTTCGCCGTGTTTTCAGGCGCAATTGAGAAGCCGTTTGACCCCCTCGGCTCGCCGTCAAAAAGGTCTTCTGCCACGGCTACCATCGATGTCGGATCATAGAAATCTTTCAGTCGGCTGATGTTTACCCGCTCGATGTCGCCACCGATGCTTCCTTCCGAGAAGGTGAGCGCCATCCATGGCTCGAATTTTTTGATTACCCGGGGTTCGACATCAGGATGCGTATACAGGTAATAGTTAAGACCATCCGCGAATGCGACCATCAGGTTCTTGAGCCAGGCAGGGCTGGTCTCAAATTGTGCCTGCATCTCAATCGGGTCGATAAACAGCTTCATGCGAAGATCCCGATAACGCTGTGTTTCTCCTTCTGCTTCAGCCAGCCTGCCCATGGCGTTGATGTAGTTTGTCTCCAGTCGATAAAAGTCATCTTCGGCTTGGGCGTAGAGGGTGCCGAAGACAGTGTCAGCGTCTCTGACGCCATAAATGTGGGCAATACCCCAAGTGTCTCTGAGGATAGTGACCTTGTCAGCCGTGGCTTCCCAGCGGGCGATCTCTTCACCGGAAAACAGGGGGGCAGGCGTGCTGGTTTCTGCCAGGTTTTCTGTCGGGTTGTGGTTATCCTGTCCGCAGCCAATGAGCGCAACACCGAGAAGTGTGACTGCAATAAAGCTTTTTACCGGCATAACCGCCTC
>CACBCS010000039.1 GCA_902537815.1 uncultured Pseudohongiella sp.
CCTGGGAAAACGATGCCTGGGAATGGACCGGAGACGTATCTTCCTGGGCGCCCCTCTCGGCTGATCCGGAGAATGACCTGGTCTACATTCCGACCAACAGCGCGACCATTGATTACTATGGGGGTTTTCGCCCGGGCGATAATCTCTACGGTGCGAGCATAATTGCGCTCAACGCCAGTACCGGTGAGCGCGCGTGGCACTTTCAGTTCGTCCATCACGAAATCTGGAACTTTGATACGCCGACAGCGCCTGTGCTGATGGATCTCAGCGTAGACGGGCAGGAGATTCCTGCTGTGGTGCAGGCGACCAAGCAGGGCTGGTTGTACACCTTCAACCGCCTCACCGGTGAGCCGGTCTGGCCGATTGAGGAACGTGCGGTTCCGGCATCAATCGTGCCGGGAGAGGTTCTCTCCCCTACGCAGCCCCACGTGACCTGGCCAGAACCCTATTCCATGCAGGGAATCGGTGAAGAGGATCTGCTGGATTTCACGCCTGAGCTGAAGGCGCAGTCACTGGCTACCATGGAAGACTATGTGATGGGGGGGCTATTTAATCCACCGATCCATGCTGACAATCCCATCGGTAAGTATGCGGCCATGAACTGTCCCGGCGGGGCGGGTGGCGTGAACATCACTTCACCACCGGTGGCTGACCCTGTGAACAATGTCTTCTACCTGTCAGAGCACACCGCGTGTTTTGCCTTGCGCCTGATTCCGGGCGAGGAGGCTGATCTGCTGTTCCCGAACTCGACCGGCACAACCACCGCGCAATATGCGAATGGCGTGCCCGGCGCGACCGCGCGGCCGCCGCGCCATCCGAGCGGCCTGCCAATCTGGAAACCGCCCTACAGCACGATCGTCGCCTATGACATGGACACCGGTGAGAAGAAATTCACTGTACCTACCGGTGAGACGCCGCAGCGTTATAAGGACGCCTTTGAACGCGCGGGGGTCCCGGAATCAGTCTACGGTAATACCGGTACCGGTGCTCTGGTGCCAATGGTCGTAACGCCTACCATGCTGGTGTATTCCGACCAGGCCTCCGACGGTACCCCTATGCTGTGGGCTCTGGACAAAGATACCGGCGAGATTGCGGCCGAGATGGAAGCGCCCGCCCGCTCGAGCTACGGGATGAGCAGTTGGGTGCACGATGGGCATCAGTACATCATGCTGCAGACCAGCTCCAAGTTGACCGCGCTGGCGCTGCCTGCTGCTCAGGCGGAAAGTGGGGCACACTGACACTGATTTGTCCCAGAGATAAAAAAAGGCGGCCAGTGGCCGCCCTTTTTTTGCCTTCACGCCTCCCGCGCAGGGGTTTGCTGCAGTCTTCAGACCTGAGGGCCAGCTGCAACCAGCGGCGCCGCAGACGGGTCGTCGGTGAATTTTTCGAAATTCCGTATGAACAGAGCGCCCAACTTCTTCGCTCTTGAGTCCCACTCAGCGGGCTCGTCAAAGCTCTTTCGTGGATCCAGAAGCGCTGCATCCACGCCGGCTACCGAGAGTGGCACTGCGAGATCGAAATAGGGCAACTGCTCGGTATCCGCTTCATCGATGCTGCCATTAAGGATGGCATTGATGATATGGCGTGTCGCCCCGATCGAGATTCGCTTGCCAGCACCATTCCAGCCGGTGTTGACCAGATACGCTCGTGACCCTGCGGCCTGCATTCGTTCTACCAGGACTTGTGCATAGCGGCTGGGATGAAGAGACAGAAAAGCCGCACCAAAACAACTGGAGAAAGTCGGGGTGGGTTCAGTCACTCCGCGCTCGGTCCCTGCCAGTTTTGCGGTAAATCCTGAGAGGAAATGATACTTGGTCTGTGCATCGGTTAATTTCGAGACCGGCGGGAGAACGCCGAAGGCATCCGCCGTCAGAAAGATGACCTGCTTGGCGTGACCTCCCACGGACGCCGGCTTCACGATATTTTGAATGTGGTAAATCGGGTAGGACACCCGGGTATTTTCAGTCCGGGAGCTGTCGCTGTAGTCAATCCTTCCTGTTTCATCCACGGCGACATTCTCCAGCAGGGCGTCGCGTCTGATCGCCTGATAGATGTCCGGCTCATGCTTTGGGCTCAGATTGATTGTTTTCGCATAACAGCCGCCTTCGAAATTGAAGACGCCTTGTTCGTCCCAGCCATGTTCATCATCCCCGATTAAAGCCCGATCGGGGTCGGTAGAGAGGGTGGTTTTTCCTGTCCCGGACAGCCCGAAAAAAATCGCGGTAGAGCCGTCCTTGCCGACATTGGCTGAACAGTGCATTGAGGCGATACCCTGCAGCGGCAACAGATAGTTCATTACTGAGAACATGCCTTTTTTCATTTCGCCGCCATACCAGGTGCCGCCAATAAGCTGAATTCTTTCGGTCAGGTTGAAGGCAATGAAGTTCTCCGAGTTCAGGCCTTGCTTCTCCCAGTTTGGGTTCGTGCATTTGGCCCCGTTCATGACCACAAAATCTGGTTCAAAATCTGCCAGCTGCTCGGGGGTCGGTCGGATAAACATGTTTTTGACGAAGTGTGCCTGCCAGGCGACCTCTGTGATAAAGCGCACGCGAAGACGGGTTTTCGGTTCTGCCCCGCAGAATGCGTCAACAACGTAGAGCGCTTTACCGCTCAGCTGTTCGGTAACCAGATTCTTCAGATCACACCAGACCACTTCGCCGATGGCCTTGTTGTCGTTAACACCTTGATCAGACCACCACACCATGTCGCGGGTTGTGTCATCCTTGACCAGATATTTGTCTTTGGGAGAGCGGCCAGTAAATTCTCCGGTATTTACCGATACGGCGCCTGATTCTGTGACAGTGGCGCGCTCATGGCCGCTCAGTGAGGGGGCTGTTTCATGCGCGAACAGGAGTTCATAACTGGGGTTGTAGTAAATTTCCGCAACGTCATGGATGTCGTATTGACTGAGGTCAGGAAGGATTTCGATTTCTTCAGATTGAACAATAGCTTGCACAGATATGCACTCCGTCTGCATGAGTTAGAAAAGTAGTATTACTACAGGATTAAGAGAGGCTGGGGTGTCGCGTAAGAAGCCCGCGATGGCAAAGGTGTGGCCAGAAAGGCCAACAAACGCATGTTTAGTGCTGTTGTCTACCTTCATTCACAATGATAGCGACCGCTGAGTCGCCGACATTAGTTATTTGATACGCTGAACCCTGCTCCCGCCAGGCCCACTCGCCGGCGTAGGCCAATTCCCGGGCCAGACCATCTTCACGACTGACCCGAACGGTGCCTTCACTGCCCAGGATCACGAAACTCGGATTGATGTGGTGCTGCATGGCGGTTGTTTCACCGGGCGCCAGTTCATAGCGGTATGACCGGAACCAGGCGTTTTCAATCTCAGGCGCGATTTCCATTCCGCCCGGCTCGTCACTGTCACTGATCAGTTCCCCGGAGCCATCGTGGACAAGGGCCATGATGTGAAACAGACCCGGCCCGTCGTTGCTGACCTTGTGAGTGAGCGGGTCTGAGGCATAGTCGATGTTGACCCCGACACGTCCATTCTGCGGACCGCCGGCGAGGCTGATATAGGTGAGCAGGATGGCCTGATCATGAACGTGGGCGAAGGACTCATCCCCGGGTTTCAGACGCACGTCGAGCAGATAAAGCTGGCCGTGCTGGCGAACGGGACGATGACGCGGCTCATCGAGTACATGCACAACGCGCTCGCCGTCGAATGCATTCTGCTGTGCCAAGGCGGTTTGCCAGAATGGCAGACACAGCGCGAGCATGAGGCAGTTGGCCTTAAAGGGGAAACATCGTCGGTTCAGGGTGTGTAGCATAGCGACGGAACTACCGGACTGCGCTGCTTGGGATGCAGCGTATTATCCAGATCAATCGCTGCGTGTCACGCAGATTTTCAGAGGACAAACCCCGTTGGTCGGGATTTGTCCTCTGAGAGAGGGCTAATGGGCAACACTTCCGGGGGCTGCTGCCGGAAGGGCAACCGCAGTGAGCTTCGCGCCAGTCTGTAGCATTAGGTACTGATGTCCATCATGTACCCAGGAGCTCATTCCATAGCGGCTTTGTGCTGGCACTTTAATCCGTCCCAGCTCGTCTCCGCTCTGCTTGTCAATCGCATACAGCAGGGCCGTCTCACCATCGTGATCTACGTCCGAGTAAACCAGCAGATTTCTGGTAACGACCATCGAGACGACATTACCTGTGCCGGTATCGCCGATATCAACGCCCGCAAGCGCAGGGTTGTTGCGAATCCGGTCCGGCGTTTCCCCGGTGGGAATCTGGAAGAGGTGCTCTCCGGTGTTCATGTCAATTGCGGTGATTCGGCTGTAGGGTGGCTTGACGTAGGGAATTCCCGAACGCATCCGCGGCCGGCGACCGCCACGGTCGTTGGCATAGCGGGAGAAGGTTACACCGGTTGGCTCAGGTATGCGGGCGTCCGCCTCTTCGCCGGGAATCACTCGTAAGCTCTCGCAATTATTCATTGAGGAGATATACAGGATGTTGGAAACCGGATCTGCAACTGGCGGGCCATATATATTGGCGCCACCGCCACCGCCGGGACACATCATGCCACCAATCTTGCCGCGCTCGTTGGTATCGTGGACCGGTGGCGTGAACAGGGGACCCATGTCGAAGTCGGCCAGTGCCGCAATGGCTTCCTGCCGCAGTTCCGGGGTGAAATCGACCAGATCATCGACGCCGATTCCCTGCATCTCGAACGGCGCGGGTCGCGTCGGGAAAGGCTGCACAGCCGAAAGTTGTTCTCCCGGTACTTCAGATTGCGGGACTTCTCTCATTTCAAACGGCCAGACCGGCTCGCCGGTGTAGCGATTGAAGGTATACACAAACCCCTGTTTGGTCACCTGAGCGACAGCCGGCACCTGACCCTGACCCGGGACATCAAGATCCAGCAGCACAGGAGCTGTGGGCGTGTCGTAGTTCCAGATATCGTGCTTCACCAGCTGATAATGCCATTCCCGCTCGCCGGTGGAGGCGTTGAGCGCGATGATGCTGGTGCCGTACAGATTGTCTCCAGGGTGAAAACCGCCGTAATAGTCGATCGTGGCTCCGTTAGTCGGGATGTAGACCAGATCATGCAACGGGTCCGCAGAAAGCGGAGCCCAGGAGGAGACGTCTCCGGTCCATTCCCAGGCGTCGTTTTCCCAGGTCTCATGGCCATATTCGCCGGGACGGGGGATGATATTGAATTTCCACTTAAATTCGCCCGTCTCCCGGTCGTAGGCAAGCAGGTCGCCCGGCACGTTTTCGATTCGGGACTGCAGGTAACCCTGTTCAGCAGAGTTACCCACCACAATCGTGTCGTTTACCACGATGGGCGGAGAAGACGTGGTGATATAGCCGACTTCCAGCGGTATGCCTTCGTAAGGGTCATAGGGCTGTCCGAGATCGGCCAGCATGTCGACTACGCCGGTTTCGGGAAAGCCTTCGATCGGCACCTGGGTGCCCCAGTCTGCCAGTGGCTTGCCAGTGTCTGCATCCAGCGCCACCAGGAAAAAACCGGGGGTCGAAACAATGATTACGCCCTTGCTGTCTATCTCGGTGTAGGTAATACCCTTGCCGTAGGAGGCGCGCATCGAGTACTCCCAGCGACGGGTCGTGGGCAGGCGGAACGACCAGAGCGTTTCGCCCGTTTTGGGATCAATGGCGACAACGTGGCGGCGCGGTCCGGATACGGTATACAGGCGCCCGTTGATATAGCTGGGAGTCGAGCGACCGCTATACCCTTCAAAACTGGAGCCATCCCATTCCCAAACCACTTCCAGCTCATTGAAGTTATCCGCGCTGATTTCGTCTGCAGGTGTGTAGCGGGTATGGGCGTAATCATTGCCCAGCGTGTACCACTCGACCGAGTCCTGCGCGGTGGCGGCCAATCCAGTCAGCAAAGTGGCGGCCGCGGTAAGAAGCAAGGTTGTTCTTGTCATTATTCCCTCCATTCTCTCCCGATGATCTGTATCCTGAGCATAGCATGTCAGGGTTGCTCGACAATATGACGGTCTGGCTGTCAGTCGCTCAAGCGCTGAAAGCGCACTCTCAGGGGATCGGTTGTTCCGGTGATTCTGGCGGCGATGTTGACGCTAGCGGGGAACTGTCACATCCCAGTTCAGTACCTGGTGCTTTTTGAGTATCCCGATCAGCTCGTCATAGGGCACCGTCCGTAGCTCGCCGCGAGCGCTACTGACCGTGGTGGCTTTGAAGATGGCATTGTAGATCGCTTCTTCAGTGGCTTCTGATACCGCCGCAAACAAAGGTGACATCGAAGCATTGACCAGTTCTGCAATAGCCACAGGTGATTCGCTGACGCGGGGCTTGCGCACAGCAGGATGGGTGGAAAAAGAAATCACGTAATCCCCCGAACCGTTGCTGGCATAGGATCCGGTGCGGCCAAGTCCCATCAGCGCTCGAAAACCGAGCCGATCCAGACTGCGCGAACTGAGGGGGGCGTCTGTTGCAACGACGAGCATGATGGAGCCGTCGTCTAGATCGCCATCATCAGTCGGGGCGAGCTGATCCCGGTAGGGGTAGGTGCCCAGTTCTCTGCCAACCGGCGCCCCATTGATTGTCATGTATCCGCCATAATTGGTTTGCACCAGTACCCCGACGGTATAGCCTCCGAGTGACTCCGGCAGAACTCTGGAACTGGTGCCGATCCCTCCTTTCCAGCCGAACGCTTGAGTGCCCGTTCCGGCGCCAACACTGCCTTCAGCAACAACGCCACTGCTGGCTTTCGCCAGCGCGCTGAAAACCTGTTCTTGCTGAACAGGATCAGCCCACATATTGTTGACGCGACCGTCGTTCGTTTCGCCGACGACAGGATTGACGGTGTGCTCCCCCATGCCCGGTTGGGTGTAGACCCACTCTTTCAGGGCGTTGGCGGCGCTCCAGACACACAGCGTACAGGTAAGCAGAATCGGAGTTTCCAGTTCACCGAACTCTCTGATCTGGGTTTCCCCGATCATTTTGCCATAGCCGTTCCCGACAGTGACCCAGGCAGGAATCGGATGAGTATACAGATTACCCGGCGCCGGAATGATAGCCGTCACGCCGGTCCGGATGTCGTCCCCTTCAATAACTGTTTCATGTCCCACCAGAACGCCATCTACGTCTGTTATGGCATTATATACTCCTGGTTCAAAAACTCCGACAACCAGGCCGGCCTCGCGTGCCCGAAGGCGATTTTCGGATTGCTCGGCTGCTTCCGCAGAGCTTACCTGGGCGAGCAGGAGGCTTGTTATCAATAGCTGTTTAATCATGGTGCGCTCTGTTGCGGGGGATCGGTATAACGTGTCTGTATCATACACCGTTCTGCCGGCAAGCGCTTGACCAAACCGTTCAGTGCAGTCAGTTCCTGGCTGCACGGCAGCTTTCAGGCCGGCTGCAGCAGTTAAAATATCGGGTGCTCTTGTGCGTTTACTCCGGGCGGATAAATTGTGTACGATACCGGAGTCAGTGCGCATCAAAGAATAATAATGTTGTCTCTAAAACAAGCGCTTCGCGGTTATCGCGGTCATTCCCCGAAACCCACTTCGCAATCAGGCAGGCTGGTGTCTGCGCTTGGTCTGTTTGCCCTCATGACTGTCGCCCACGGTCAGGCACCGATTGCCGTCAACGAGGAAGTTCTGAAATCGGTCATGCGCGACGCCGATTCTTTCTCCCTGAAGGAGGGAAGCCCTCCCGTCTATCGGGGTTACAAGGGTGAGGCTGGCAGCGCAGACGCGGAATTGGTCGGTTATCTATTTGAAACACCGGATTATCCACCTGAAGAAGTAGGCTACAGTGCCCCCATCGACGTCCTTGTCGGAATTGACCTCCAGGGTACGCTGACCGGCATCGAAGTGCTGCACTACATCGAGTCTTACAAAAGTATCCGCGGTGATTTCATCAACAGCGAATATTTTCCTCAACAGTTTTCACGCAAGAACATTACCGAAGACTTTCGGGTCGGCAGAGACATTGACGGCATCTCCCGCGCAACGATTACCAGTTGGGCAGTAGCGCGAGGCGTCAGGGATTCTGCCCGTAAAATGGCACAGGGCTATCTCCCGGATTCTGACTATGTGGCGGCTACCAGCGGTGATGCAGTGGCACTGCGCGTGTACGAGGATCAGAGTTGGGATGACATGATCGAAAATGGTCTGGTCAAGGAAATGCTGGTGATCCAGCCAGATCTCACTGAGCTTCATCTGTCATTCGCATTTATCGGACATGACGGCCTCGGAGAGCTGATGCTGGGAATCGATGATTATTCCCGAGCGGACCGCGATGCCAGCAACCGGTCGCGGGAAGGTAAAATGCTGCTGGTGGGGATTGATGGCAATTCATCTCAGCCTTTCAGACAGGAGCGTCTGGCAATCAAGCAGGGGGATGAAGTCTATCCGGTTGAAAGGCGCCGGTTCGTCTATGCGGGTAGTGCAGACGCCGGCAAGATTAAAGATCGTACCCGTTTTGCGGGCGCTATTGTGCTGATGCCTGAGCTGGATCTGGCGGAGCCATTCTCAATTCTCTATACGACTGAGGGAGTGGTCGGAGAATTCGGCGGTATTCATGAAATGGCCTATCAGGTGCCTGAACTCGCCCTCGCGCTCTCCGAAGGAGGGCCCATTGCTCCCGAACTGATTCCCCCGTCAGAGAATGACGTCGAGAGGTTTCAGTTTCCGGAAGAAACGGTTTGGACTGAGCTGCTTGACAGCGCACCTCTGTTAGAGGTGTTTGCCGTGCTTTTTATCTGTGCTCTCGTGATGACGGCATTTGTCATAAAAAAGGAAATGCTTCGATGGGCAGCGCTGACGGTGACTCTGATCTACCTGGGCTGGATGGACGGTGGTTTTGTCTCAGTTTCCCATATCACCAATGGCATCAAATTAGGTCCTTCGCTGTTTCTGAATGATTTGCCTTTGCTGATCGTCATTGTGTTCACGGTGGTGACCGCTCTGCTGTGGGGTCGAATTTTCTGCTCTTCGCTATGCCCATTCGGTGCGCTGCAGGATTTCATCACACGAATCGTTCCCAAACAGTTTCGCTATCAGGTGCCTCAGGCCGTTCACGATCTGGCTATCTACTTAAAATACGCCATTCTGGCTTTTCTGGTCATGATGGCACTCGCCTATTCGGATTTGAGCCTCTTTCAGTACTTTGAGCCATTCGGAACGGTATTCTACATTTCCCGCTCAATGGTGCTCTGGGTTATTGCCGCAGGCTTTCTGCTCGGCGCTGTGTTCATCCCACGGTTTTATTGCCGTTATGCCTGTCCGCTCGGAGCCTCCCTTGGCGTTGTTTCGCTGGTGTCACCGTTCAGAATCAAACGGGTGCAGCAGTGTGATGTCTGCAAGGTGTGTGAGCATGCCTGTCCGACCGGAGCAATCAGAGGTCCGGCGATTGATTTTAAGGAATGTGTCCGCTGCGACATTTGTGATTACAAGCTCATCGCGAAAGCCGGCGTGTGTAAGCATGACATCGAAACTGTCAAAGTCCGGGTAAAGCACTGGGGCGAAGCAACCGCCTAGTTAGCCCGATCGATGTTCTTTCGTAACGGAAATTCTCTGGCACTCCGAAGACAGACCGAGTCTCCGGCAGGCCGTTGAGTTAACCGGCTTGAGTTCGCCCGGCAGAACGCTCTGGCGTCATTGCGCATCAGCCCTGAATTCGCTAG
>CACBCS010000040.1 GCA_902537815.1 uncultured Pseudohongiella sp.
AGCGCTGCCCACCTGATTGGCACCAACAATGACTATTTTCATGAATCGCGTGTTTTTGAGGCTGTGTTACCGGCCCTGATGAGGCCTGAATACCTGATCTCGATCTGACTGTCGGAGACTCAGAGTTTTCTCAACTTTCTCAACAAGGAAAAGAAGAATCCGTCCGTGCCGCCGTCTGCACGGGGAAGAAGCTGCCTTCCTGACTCACATTCTACTCCCCAATCGGCCGTGATGCCTTCATATTTAGCATCCGCATGCTCGCCCAAAAACCGGTGAATCTGCGCCTGATTCTCCTGCGGCAGCACCGAACAGGTGGTGTACAGCAGCAGGCCTCCCGGCTTCAAGCAGGCCCAGAGGGCGTACAGTAAACGGAGTTGCTCAACAACCAGCTTCTCCACCTGCGCAGGAGTCAGCAGCAGCTTGATATCCGGATGCCGCCTGATTACGCCACTGGCACTGCAGGGTGCATCGAGCAGGATGCGGTCGAATGCTTCCCCGTTCCACCAGGCGTCCGTGGCGGCGCCGTCTGCGAGAAGCAGGCTGGCCTCTAGCTGCAGCCTCTTCAGATTGTCTTCGATTTTAGTCAGCCTTGCCGGAGACCGATCCAGACCAACACACGACGTAAGTGAGTCTTCACTTTCCAAAATATGGCAGGTTTTGCCACCGGGGGCCGCGCAGGCGTCCAAAACCCTCAGGCCGGGTGCCAGCTGAAGCAGTTCAGGTACCAGCTGTGAGGCTTCGTCCTGCACGCTCGCCTCGCCATCGAAAAATCCGGGAATGCCGCTGACCGGCACTGCCTGGTCGAGATAAATCGCTGAAGGGGCAAGCTGTCCCGGCCGTGTCTGCAAGCCAGCCCGACCGAGTTTGTCCATATACTGCTGGCGGCTGTGTCTGGACAGGTTCACTCGGAGAGTGAGAGGCGGTCTGCGGTTGTTGGCAGTAAGGATTTCATCTATCTGTTCTGGCCAGCTCTCGGTCAGGGCCGAAACCAGCCAGTCAGGGTGGGACTCACGCTGAGGAAGGTCTGAAAGTTGCAGGTACTGCAGTAGCTCCGCCTCCCGGCGCCGGTAATTACGCAGCACCGCGTTACTCAAGCCTCTCGCCCAGCGCTTGTTCAGCTCGCCGGTTGCATTGACTGTTTCATTGATCGCTGCGTGATCAGGGATACGCATGAATTTGAGTTGGTAGAGACCGAGCACGAGCAGGCTGCGTAAATCCTGATCCTTCTTTTTGAAGGGCTTGCTAAGAAGCTGCTCTAACAGGAAGTCGAGCTGATGAAACCACCGACAGCATCCAAAGCACATTTCCTGCAGCAGCTGGTAATCGCTGCGTTCACGGTGCGGATCCAGGGCAGCGCTGAGAGAGCCCTTGCCGGCGAGTATTTCTGCCAGTATCAGCGCCGCTGTTGCTCGGGTGCGGTGAATCATGATCAGTCGCTGTGGCTGAGTATCGCGCCTGCCTGAAGCAGATCTATTCCTGAATTGAGCAGATCTGTGATGGTCCAGGGGTTTTTGCCGGGAAGGGCAATTCGGGTGACCAGCAGACAGGCCTCACCGCAGGCAATAAGCATGCCATGTCTGCTGATCTCAAGAATGGTGCCGGGTGTCTTTTGAGATTCGGTTTGTTCAACCGAGGCCTCGAGCATCTGCAGCCGTGCTCCGTTAATGAAACTGAAGGCCGGCGCCCTGCCGAGTCCTGCCCGAATGATGCGATGGAGCTTTTCGGCAGGCTCCTGCCACCGCAACAGGGACTCTGATTTTTCAAGTTTGTCCGCATAGGTGCTGAGGCTGTCGTTCTGCCGCTGAGCCTGACTGCTGAGCTCAGGGAAATGGGATAAGGTATGCAGAAGGGCCAGTTTGCCTGCATCACAGATTTTGTCGGTTAAGCTAATTCGGTCATCCTCCGGATGTATCTGCACTTGCTGCTTGTACAGCATGTCACCGGTATCGAGCCCCGCATCCATCTTCATGATGGTGACTCCCGAGACGGGATCCCCCGCAAGCAGGGCGCGTTCAATAGGTGCCGCCCCCCGCCAGCGCGGCAGCAGGGAGGCGTGCACGTTGATACATCCCAGTTTGGGTAACTCGAGAACGGCCTGTGGCAGGATCAGTCCGTAGGCCACCACCACCAGCAGGTCGGGGGCTATTGCGGCCAGTTCCTGTTGCGCCTCGATGGTTTTCAGACTGACAGGCTGCTTGATTTCGAGGCCAGCCGCCATGGCGACCGCTTTGACCGGGCTGGGCTGCAGTTTCTTGCCTCTGCCGGATGGCCGGTCGGGCTGCGTGTAGACGGCGTCAATGGTGTGGCCGGCAGTGATCAGCGCTGACAGATGTGCCGCCGAGAAATCGGGCGTTCCCGCAAAGCAAAGTCTCAGTTCGGACATCAGCTCAGGCAGACTTCTTGTGTTCTTTTTCCAGCTTCTTGCGAATGCGCTGGCGCTTCAAAGGGCTGAGGTAGTCAACGAACAGCTTGCCCTCGAGGTGGTCAATCTCATGCTGGATACATACGGCCAGGATGCCATCAGCTTCCATTTCAAATGCTTGGCCGGCCCGGTCCTGTGCACGCACTTTGATTCGCTGAGGTCTCGAGACAGTTTCATAAAAACCCGGTACCGACAGACAACCCTCGTCATATTCGGAAAGCTCATCCTCAATGACCTCAAATTCTGGATTGATGAAGGTCAGCGGACTATCTTTATTCTCTGAGACATCGATGACCAGCAATCGTTTATGGACATCGATTTGCGTGGCCGCGAGTCCAATCCCTTGCGCGTCATACATAGTCTCGAACATGTCGTCGATCAATACTTCTAGCTTCTCATCGAAAACAGTAACAGGGCCGGCTATTTTTCGAAGCCTGGGGTCGGGAAACTCCAATATGGGTAGTAGCGACATGATTTGTGTATTGGCTATGCCTATTGGTATTAGCAGGATTAAGTTTAAAGGAGGTGATCAATTACCGCCACTGAGCTCGATTATAGCGTGATGCTTAAAATATTGCCCACAGACACAGCACATATAAGAGATTCGCTAGGGTATTAGAGTACCGTGTTGCAAGGATGGAGAGCCCATGCAAGGGTCAGCGCGCTTTTTGCAAGAATAGTTTTCGCTAGTGGAAAGTGCGGGGTTCTGAGTGGCGAGGGTCAGCGATATTGGTTCTAGTGGACAAACCAGACATAATAGAAACATGTGTACTCAAAAATGTTCGGAAAGAAAGTGAAACGCGAAGACATTGCCTCCGTTAAGGAGTTTTTGCAAAAGCTGCAATCAGACATTTGTAAAGGCCTTGAGGGTTTGGATGGCTCAGCAAAATTCCGGACTGACCAATGGGACCGGAAGGGCGGCGGTTCGGGAATTACTCGCATCTTCAGCGATGGAGATGTTTTTGAAAAAGCGGGTGTGAATTTCTCACACGTGTTTGGTAGATCGATGCCGGCTTCTGCGACCGCTGATCGTCCAGAACTGGCTGGGCGAGCCTTTCAGGCGATGGGTGTCTCGTTGGTGGTCCATCCCAGGAATCCCCACGTGCCCACGTCACATGCCAACTTCAGACTGTTTGTTGCTGAGAAGGAGGGAAGCGATTCTGTTTGGTGGTTTGGCGGAGGCTATGATTTGACCCCCTACTATGGCTATGAGGAAGATTGCAGACACTGGCACCAGACAGCCAAACAAGCCTGTGAAGCTTTTGGTGAGGGGTATTATGAAAAATTTCGAGATTGGTGTGACGAGTACTTTTATCTGAAACACAGGAATGAGCCCAGAGGTGTCGGAGGTCTTTTCTTTGATGACTTCAACCAGTTGCCCTTTGAGGAGTCATTCGATTTTGTTCAGTCCATGGCGCACAGCTATATGAAGGCCTATCGCCCGATCGTTGAGAAACGTAAAGACAGTAACTACGGCGCGCGAGAGAAATCATTTCAGGAATATCGTCGCGGGCGCTATGCGGAATTCAATCTGGTTTATGATCGGGGAACCGTATTTGGTCTGCAGTCAGGGGTGGGAAGAATTGAATCGATCCTCATGTCTCTGCCACCAGTTGTGCAGTGGGTGTATGATTGGCAGCCGAAGCCCGGCTCTGCCGAAGAAAAGCTTTACACCGATTTTCTCATCCAGCGCGAGTGGGTCTGATGCGATCGCTTATCTACAGGCGGAACATCTCGTGAATCAGTATGTCGTGATGGGAGACCCCATCTCACACAGTAAATCACCTCAGATTCACTCGCTGTTTGCCCTGCAAACAGGCGAGGACATGCGCTACGATAAATTGCAGATAGCCTCTGCTGATTTTCCTGCCGAGGTTGCGGGTTTTTTCGAGCGCGGCGGCGGCGGGCTGAATGTGACTGTTCCCCATAAGGAGGCAGCCTTTGCCCTGGCCGATCATCCGAGCCCTCGTGCCAGTGTGGCCAGAGCCGCCAATACGCTGGGCCGCGATCCGGAAGGTGGTGTCTGGGCAGACAACACTGATGGGTTCGGGCTGGTGCGAGACCTCACCCACAATCATCAGCTGTCCCTGAGCGGTAAGCATATTCTGATGCTCGGCGCGGGCGGCGCGGCGAGAGGGGTGTTGGCTGAACTGATTCACTGCGCACCCGGCAGTATCACCATCATGAATCGGACTCGTTCGCGTGCTGAGGAGCTGAGGACTGACCTGATCGCGGAGGGTGTGATGCACGTCAGAGCAATGAATGAACCGGGTGGTCCGCGCTATGATCTAGTTATTAACGGGACCAGTGCAAGCCTGCAAAACGAGGGCTTACAGCTGGATGCCGGTCTCTTTGCTGCAAACTTCGTCGCCTACGACATGATGTATGGGTCTGAGAAAACTGTTTTCATGAGATGGGCAACAGCAGCCGGTGCAGGCGCGGCCTTGGACGGGCTTGGGATGCTGGTGGAGCAGGCGGCGGAGTCTTTCGCGCTGTGGCGAGGCAAGCGACCCGAGACAAAGCGTGTCATTGATCAGATTCGTGAATCTCTTTAGCCCTTCAATGGATAGACGCGTTGACCTGATGTTGTTTGGGGCTGCCAGGATGCCAAAAACCGTCGAGGGAAACTTTGAGGAAGCAATGGGAAAGTTTCGGAAAAATGGCCAGAGAGATCTTGCGAGTGAGGAGGTTTCCTCTGGATAAAAAAGGGGCTATCAGCAGATAACCCCTTTTTTGTTTTTTGAACCGGAAGCGCTGACTAGTGTGCGGCTTCTTCCGCATGTTCATCATGGTGGATATCGCTTGGCCCCAGGGCGACTGCGTTTCGATCGTGTCCGCGATAGTTAAAGCGAGTCTCTTCGGTATAGGCACCTTCAAAGGCCATCAAACCGATGAATAAAAGAAGCACCACCGGCGGGCCAAGTATCGTGAATACTAGAGCCAGCCTTTCCCACACTACATGCATAAAAATGGCGATGATAAACCCAGCTTTCAGTAACATGAAAAATATCACTAGTCCCCAGCGCATCGCTCCTTGAACTTCAAAGTAGTCGACAGCGTATGAGAATCCGCTGAGCACGAAGAGTAGAACCCAGATCTTGTAGTAAATGCCCAGAGGGTGTTGTTGTCCTTCAGCCGAAGCCATTATTGTCCTCTCTTACAGTAAGTAGAAAAATGCAAAGATGAATACCCAAACGAGATCAACGAAGTGCCAGTACAGGCCGGCAATTTCAACGATTTCGTATCCCTTGTTGTCGTAATACCCTCGTTTTACCCGAAGTGCCACCCAGAGCAGGTAGATTACGCCCCCGGTAACGTGCAAACCATGGAAGCCGGTTACCATGAAAAAGACCGAGCCGAACTGAGGCGCTCCGAATGGATTACCCCAGGGCCGAACCCCTTCAGCGATTAGTTTTGACCATTCGAATGCCTGCATGCCAACGAATGTCGCGCCGAAGGCTGCAGTTGTGCAAATCAACAAGAACGTCTTTGCCTTGTCTTTCTGATAACCGAAGTTGACAGCGAGTGCCATGGTGCCCGAACTTGTTATCAGTACGAAGGTCATGATCGCGATAAGAATAAGCGGGATCGGATCTCCACCAAAGGACAGGGCGAAAATCTCGCTCTGTGGTGGCCACGGGTCAGTTGTAGTGACCCGCACATTCAGATATCCAATAAGAAAGCAGGAAAAAATAAAAGTGTCAGAAACCAGGAATATCCACATCATGGCCTTTCCCCAGGGCACATGATATGCCTGCCGGTCGGCGCTCCAGTCACCGACCATTCCTGTCATGCCTTCCTGGCTAACAGCTTGTGTAGTTGCTTCACTCATCCCAATTTCCCGTAAGTGCGATTTGGATTGTTTAGTTTAGTTATCAGGTGTTCGCTAATATGGCGAACAGCACGATCCAGACAAGCAGTAGAAAGTGCCAGTAAATAGTGCACAGCTGAATGCTCAGCCTTACCTCTCCGGGCTCTCCGCCTGAGGTCAAGCGTATCGCGCACTTGCTCCAAACCCATAGACCACCGATCAAATGCAAGGCATGAAGGCCCGTTAACAGGTAGTAGAAAGCGATGGCCGGGTTGGAGCTCAGATAGAATCCGCCTGCCTGCAAATGATTCCAGGTGACCATTTGGGCCACGATGAACAGGATTGCCAGAACACCGGCACCAAAAAATGAGGTATATAGGTTTCGGGTGTGGCCGCGCACCACAATGTTTCTTGACCATTGAAACAGAACGCTGCTGGCTATCAGCAAACCCGTGTTAAACCACAGCTGCGCTGGCTCTGAAAGCGGCTCCCAGTCGGGCAACTCCATGCGCAGGTAGTAGCTCACCATGAAGAGAGAAAAAACAACTGTCGCGATTACAAGAAAAAACGTCAGCGCTACACGCTCGGACTCGGCGGCAAAGGTGCCTTCCGGAGCCATGCCACCGATGACACCCTTACGCTCCCACGGCTTTTCTGTAATTGTCTTTATGAGACCCATGTCGTTTCCCCGTTACTCGCCGTTGCTTTCAGGTGACTTCGCGTCTTGCGCGGCAGCCGCTTCGCTTTCTGGCACGTTTTGAGGGATAAAGTCTTCCGCGGCTCCGGGGACGCTGTAGTCATAGGCCCATCGGTACACAGTTGGAAGGTTCTCACCCCAGTTACCGTGCACAGGCGGTGTGTCAGGCGTTTGCCATTCCAGAGAGGCAGCGCCCCATGGGTTGGGGTCCGCTTTTTTGCCCCACTTCAGGCTTCCGATAATGTTGATGAAAAACAGTATCTGAGAAGCCCCTACAATCAGCGCCGCGATAGTGATTGATGAATTCAGATCTTGAGCAGATAGTGGGATGAAGTCCGTATTGCCGAGCGCATAATATCGTCTGGGCACTCCCAAAAACCCGAGGTAGTGCATCGGAAGATAGATCGCGTAAGCGCCAAGGAAGGTAAACCAAAAGTGGACCTTTGCCATCGTCTCGTTGTACATCCGTCCGCTAATTTTTGGATACCAGTGATAGAGCGCTGCAAATAGGACCAAGATGGGAGACACGCCCATGACCAGATGGAAATGAGCCACTACGAAATAGGTATCCGATAGCGGTAGGTCAATTACCACGTTGCCGAGAAACAGGCCCGTTAGGCCTCCATGGATGAACGTGAAGATGAATCCGATGGCAAAGTACATCGGCGCGTTCAGGCGGATATCGCCTTCCCATAAGGTAAGCAACCAGTTGTAGACCTTCAGGGCAGTTGGGACTGCAATTATCAGAGTAGTGGTCGCGAAGAAAAAGCCGAAGTAAGGGTTCATCCCGCTCACATACATATGATGTGCCCACACGATGAAGCTCAGGCCACCTATCGCAATGATTGCCCAAACCATCATTCGGTAGCCAAAGATATTCTTGCGCGCGTGTACGCTCAGAACATCCGAAACCAGACCAAAAGCAGGAAGTGCAACTATGTAAACCTCTGGATGGCCAAAGAACCAGAACAGATGCTGGAACAAAATCGGGCTGCCGCCTTCGTAGTCAAGGGGAGTGCCAGATTCAAGAACCGCTGGCATGAAGAAGCTTGTACCGAGAACCGTATCGAACATCATCATGATGCATGCTACGAGTAATGCTGGGAACGCAAATAAACCGAGAACCGTAGCAACGAAAATACCCCAGATGGTTAGGGGCATTCTCATCAGGGTCATGCCCCGGCAGCGGTATTGCAGAATCGTGACCACATAATTTAGACCGCCCATCGTGAATGCCACGACAAATACCGCGAGCGAAACTAACATCAGGATAATTCCAGCATCGTGACCCGGTGTTCCGGCCATCGTTGTCTGTGGCGGATATAGCGTCCAACCTGCACCGGTCGGACCACCGCCGACAAAAAAGCTCGCCATTAAAATGATCACTGAAATTAGGAAGGTCCAAACGGACATCATGTTCAGGAACGGAAATACCATGTCCCGGGCTCCCAACATCAGTGGCACCATGTAATTCCCGAACCCACCCAGAAATAGTGCGGTCAGGAAATACACCACCATGATCATGCCGTGCATGGTGACTGCCTGATAATAAAAATTGGGATCCACAAAGTTGACGGACTCAGGGAAACCCAACTGCATTCGAAACAGCAGGGATAGAACCAGCCCAACTATGCCCGTCAGAACTGCAAGACCGCCATACTGAATGGCAATGACCTTATGGTCTTGACTCCAAACGTATTTTTCGACCCAGCTATGGGGATGATGCATCTCCATATCTTGGTCTTGGTCGGCTAATGGTACGTAGGCCATTGTTTACTCCTAATCGATAAATTGATGCCCTAGGGCAATAAATCTAGAAACTCTCTGATCAAAACCTTGCTGACTAGCGCAGCGTATTTATGTACGCTGCCACATCGTTAATTTCTTCCAGATCACCCATCGCTGTCGCCATCTGGACCATTTGTTCTCCATAGGCGTCTGCCGGATGATTGCCACGGATTCCAGCTCTGAAGTTGCTGATTTGGGTGACAAAATACCAATCGCTCATTCCAGCAAGCTTCGGCGCATCGGTGTACCAGGTTCCAGCCCCGTTGTCTAAGTGACATGCCGCGCAGTTGCGGTCGTAAATGTCGTAACCGTTCTCGACGTCACCTGCGATGGTGGTTTGTGCGGGCGTGTCTGGGAAAGTTGCGATGTAAGCGGCAATGTTGCGTACTGCCTCATCTGTGGTCAGCATGCTGGCGAACGCAGTCATCTGTGCGCCGTTGGTGTCGCCTTCTCCGCCCCGTGCGCCCTGCTTGAAATGGTTCAGCTGGCGTTCGATATACCAGTCCTGCTGGCCGGCGATCTTCGGTGCGTTCAGCATCGGATTGCCCTCGCCGTTCTGGCCGTGACACGCGGCACATGCAGCGTACTGAGCCTGGCCAGCGGCCATATCAGGAGCAGCCAGGGCCTGAGTTTCAGCAAACGTAGGCTGGTCAGCGATCCATGCGTCATAGTCCGCTTGGGGTTCAACTGTGACAGAGCCGCGCATTACGAAGTGGCCAATCCCGCATAGCTCTTCACACATAATGTCGTAAGTTCCTTCCTGAGTCGGATCGAACCAGAGATAGGATACTAGACCTGGAACT
>CACBCS010000041.1 GCA_902537815.1 uncultured Pseudohongiella sp.
GCTATCTGCAGACGGCAACGGTTCGAGATACCCTGATTCAGGCAATGCTGGATGCGCCAATGTTTGAAGTGCGCTGGCGATGGAATGCTACCCGTTCTCTGGCTATTCAACGCAATCGGGCAGGTAAGCGTGTCCCACCACAATTCCAGCGTATGGATGCAGAGGATCTTGTAGCCCATGTCTTTCCCGACCAGATTGCCTGTCAGGAAAACATTACCGGCCAAAGGGAGGTGCCAGACCACCCACTGGTGAATCAGACTATTCACGACTGCCTGACCGAGGCCATGGACATTGATGAACTGGAACAGCTGATTGCGGCAATAGAGGGCAAAGAATTGACCCTGGTCGCGAAAGATCTTCGTGAGCCTTCGCCTTTCGCGCAAGAGATCATCAACGCCAGACCCTATGCGTTCCTTGATGATGCGCCCTTTGAAGAGCGTAGAACGAACGCGATTCGTAATCGCAGATGGGCAGATCCGGCGGAGGCAAAAGATTTCAGCCTGCTTGATGAGCAGGCGATTCAGCGGGTTCGGGAAGAGGCCTGGCCATCCGTGGGCAACGCTGAAGAGCTGCATGATGCGCTGTTAAGCGCCGGATATGTTCTGCCGCAGGAATTTGACAGCATGGCTCAGCCAGCATGGAATCGGACTCTGACGGATGCAGGCCGCATCTCACTGTTGACGCAGTTGACGAATCCGCTGTGGGTAGCGACTGAACAGCTGCCGCGATTCAGGGCGGTTTTTCCGGAGCAGCTGAGCAAGCTGTCGTTGCCAGAGGTTTTGCACTCAGAAACCTGGGAGAACGCTGATGCGCTGCGTGAGATTATCCGTGGACGCTTGGAATGCTTGGGGCCTGTTACCGCAGAGCGTCTTGCCGGGGAGCTGGCATTGCCGCAATCTGATGTGGATCAGGCTTTGCTGGCTCTTGAGGTGGAAGGCTTCGCTTTTCAGGGCCAGTTCACTCCGGTGAGTCAGGCAGCTGTTGTGGAAACCGGGAAAACGCCACCGACAGAGTGGTGTGAGCGCAGGCTTCTGCAGCGGATTCATCGCTATACGATCGATCAGCATAAAAAGAAAATCAAGCCAGTTTCACTGGCGGTGTTCACCGAATACCTGTTCGAGCATCAGCAGCTGCTGCCGATTTGTCCTGATGGTCATCCTCTGGAATCAGGTCTGGATGGTCAGACTCGGTTGTACAACACTCTCAATATTCTTGATGGCAGCTCGGCGCCCGCGGTGAGCTGGGAATCGGATATTTTTCCGGCAAGAATTCCTGACTATGAACCGGCATGGCTTGATGCGATGTGTATTAGCGGCAAGGTGGTCTGGGGGCGATATCTGTTACCTGCATCGCAAACCTCCCAAAAACAGAGAAGGGTGCCAGTCCAGCGTAAACGGAGTGCCGGTCCGGTCAAAAGTACGCCAGTTAGCTTACTTGCCAGGACCAATCAAGACATCTGGAAAATTCTGGCAGAGACCCAAACTGCGGATAACCGGGCACAAGGGCTTTCTGACGCGGCCAGTCGTATCGAGGCCGACCTGCTGGCATTTGGAGCGAGCTTTCTCGATCAGATACAAAGCAGAACGGATTTGCGTAAATCGCAATTGGAAGACGGTCTTGCAGAGCTGGTCAGCCTGGGCAGGGTTTGCAGTGACTCGTTTACCGGGTTACGAGCGCTGCTGACACCGCTTCAAAATCGCTCGAGCGTCTCCGTCAAAGGAAGCCGAAAAGCCATGTTCGGGCTTGAGGATGCGGGTCGCTGGTCACTGTTGCAAACCTTCACCGGGGCCAACGCACAGCGGAACCCTCGCGGTGAGATAGGGCTTGACGATGAGCAAATGGAGCGCCTGGCCATAATTTACCTGCAACGTTGGGGTGTAGTATTCCGGGCGCTCATTGAAAACGAGTCTCTGGCACCGCCCTGGAGAGCATTGTTGGCCGTCTACCGGAGGATGGAGCTCAAGGGCACTGTTCGGGGCGGGCGCTTTATCTCCGGTGTCGGCGGTGAGCAATTTGCTTTTTCAGAGACGATCGACAGCCTGCGGAAACTGAAGAACGCCCGTGAAACTTCCGCGTCCGCTTTACATTACTGTCTGTCGGCTACTGACCCTGCGAATTTGATCAACCTGATTTTGCCTACCAGAAAGCTTGCCCGCCTGGCGGGTAATCGGGTGCTTTATCGGGGAGGAGTACCCATCGCGCTGATGGAATCAGGAGAGATCTGTTTGTTGCGGCAGATGGGAGAGGAGGAGCAGTGGCAGGTGCGACAGATGCTGACTGAAAGAGCCTTCCCGCCAAGGCTCAGAAGCTACCTCGGAGCGCGCTAAATTGCAGCTGATAAAAAAATCCCACCGCCGTTTTACCTGCAGCAATCACAGACAAAACGACGATGGGACCTTCTACGTATGGGAGCGAAGGACACCGACAGTGCGGAGTCCCCTCCAGCTATACAAGTCAGATAGACCAGGCTAACTAGACTAGATAACCGGAGGCTCCCCTAATAGATTGACTACTAATGGGATCACCTCCTTTCGATTCCAGGGTAGCAAAGGGTGTTAGGAAGTTCCCCCTGTTAGAACCACTAACACTCGACCCTCTCGTTATACAACACTGATGTGACTGAGTAAAGCGGCTTATCCGGAGAAAAGCCTCAGACACATTTCTGCAACGATATGAAAGGCTCTGAAAAGCTCCGAGATATCATGAAGGTGCTTGATGAGAGGAAAGTAAGAGGGAGAAGCGATCAGACCCGGGGCGCTTTTGTGGAGAGCGCGACTTTTGTGTTTGCCGTAATTCAGGGCGGATTTGTCGCAACGGAAAACCGGGCTGTCCGATGCTTTTGGCGCCTTAAATTGACACAAAGAACCTCAGTGACAAGAAGAGCACGAGTGCTGCAAGGCCGAGATATACGCTGAATCGCACCGGTTCGGCGCGGAAGCTTTCCCAGAACGTTCTGATCTCGCCTTGTTCTCTTTGTTTTAGATACTGAGATTTGACTCTCGTGCTTCTGACTTCTTGATATTCATCGAGCAGGGCGCGAGCCTCGTCAAATTGCTGTTCGTTAACCAGCCAGAGACCTGGCATCGAAATCCCCCAATTTCCCGCAAAGGTCTCGAAGAACGGTATTTCGTTCTGTGTCAGAAGTTCGCGAACCTCTTCAGCTTCGTCATCAGGCACGTCGCGCATTCGGAACAGAAGTTTTGCCATACTGTGACCGCTTGAAGAGAGTCTGATTGGGGGAACTGTCATGCGATGATCATGCATGCTACCTTTAACCTCAATGCCTGTAAATTTGCTGAGGTCGGTTAATGAGACGTCCGGTTAAACCCTCAAATCCTTTCGCTTTGTTGCTAACCATTGCGTTGCTGCAAGTCGCCCCCGGAGTCTGGGCGGACGCCCCGGTGTGGCGGGTCACCGACGGTGAAAGCACGGTTTATCTGGGCGGGACGGTCCATCTGTTACGTCCAGAGGACTACCCTTTGCCCGAAGAGTTTGATCAAGCTTACGAGGGTTCATCAGAACTGTTTTTTGAAACGGATATTTCGTCCATGAATGACGTCAGTGTGCAGGCGCAAATGCTGCAACAGCTCACCTACAGTGACGGTCGAACACTCAAGGACGTACTGAACACGGAAGCCTATGCTGCACTGGAAACCTATACGGCCGGAGTAGGCATGCCACTGATGATGCTCGAGCAGTTTAAACCAGGCATGATTGTTTCAACTTTGCAGATTCTGGAATTCCAACGCATGGGTTTTACGCCTCAGGGTGTTGATGCTTTTTTTAACACCCAGGCTCTAACTGATGATAAGTCGGTAGGCGCCTTGGAGACGCTGGATGAACAGATTGGCTTTCTGGCCGCCATGGGTGAAGGCATTGAAAGCGAATTCATCATGATGTCGCTCGAAGATCTCGACAGTACGGCCAGGCTGATGGATGAGATGATCGGGGCCTGGCGGGTTGGCGATTCACAAGCTCTGCAAACCCTGTTTGTTGATGACATGCTGGAGCGGGCGCCCGCCGTCTATGATTCCTTGCTGCGGCAGCGCAATCTTCGCTGGGTCCCGCAAATTCAAGCGATGTTCAATGATCCGGACACTGAATTTGTACTGGTAGGCGCGGCCCATCTGGTCGGCGTTGATGGTCTTGTTGAGTTGCTCCGTGCCCGGGGCTATGACATCTCCAAGCTGTAACCGGCTAACACCGTTTCAGGCGTTCAAACAACAAGGCAGAGCGCTTTGCGCGCCCTGCCTTATGAGAACCGGCCCACCGGATGCGGGGGCGATCAAGAACTAGTTTTGTGACTCAGAACGATTTGCCTGGGGCCGCTGGTAGAGGTTTGCCCGCTCACCCCTGAAGGAATCTGCTGGACCTTTCCACCCGCTTTGAGGAAAGCAGCAATATGCTCTTCCAGATCATCACGCGTGTTTACGACGGTCTCTTTCTTTGGTTTGTTGCCCATAACTGCTTAAGCTCCCTTTATAGTGACGAAATTATACACAAAATCAGTGAATTGGGCTAATGGGCCTGCCGCAGTTGCAGCGAAGGATTGCCGTAACGGGTATACTGGCCGCTCCTGAGCAGGAGGGGCCGGTCCGCGCTGATGCGCACGGAGGCTGTCGACTGCAGCCAACAAGCGTGCCCGGGCCGGCGAGTCGGCTTGCCGATACAAGCGCTGGAGTTCAACACACTCTGACAGTCAGTGTATGATGGATCGCTGTGAGCGCCCAACAAAAACCAGCCAGCGTCTTTTGACAGCGGCTGATTACGGTGCGGGATCAATAAAAATCTGATAAAAACATCAAATAATAAGTGTAAAGAGTGGTACCTAAAATGAGCCCAGAAGATAAAACCCGAAGAAATGTTCTCAAAGGCAGTGTGCTTGCCGCCGGTGCGGCAGCCGCCCCATCGTTTGTCCTTCCAGTGCTTGCTCAAGGGGAACGACTGATCCCGTTTGCCGATGTGCCAGATTCTTTCCAGGTAAGGCCAGTCCAGCCAGACACAACGCACTGGCAGGACACGAGGGAAATCTCCGAGTTTGTCACAGACAATGATGATTTTTATCTCGTGCAACATTATGGACAGCCAGAGATTGATAATGATACTTGGCGCCTTCGAGTTACCGGAATGGTCGACAATGAGCTGGAATTCAGTCTGAGCGATTTGATGAACCGGCAGACTACCGAGAGACAGATCGGTTTTGAATGCGGCGGCAATAGCCAGCGTCTTTTTCACGGCCTGATAGGTAACGCAGATTGGCGCGGTGTCTCCCTGGCGGATATTTTGCGGCAGGCCGGTGTTCAGCAAGGCGCCAAGGAGATCGTTTTTTTCGGGGCAGACCTCGCCACAGAAGAAATTAGGGGCAGAGAGGTTGAAAAAGCATTCGCGCGCTCACTTTCGGTAACGGACGCGATGCGCGAAGAAAATATGTTGGCTTTTGAGATGAACGGTGAACCACTGCCCCACTACCATGGCAAGCCAGTCCGCTTGCTGGTTCCCGGCTGGTATGGGGTTGCTAACGTCAAGTGGTTGACTCAGATTCACGTGCAGAGTACGCGCTACATGGGCCGATTCATGGGTCGTGATTACGTGACACTCAAAAAAGAAAACGTGGGCGGCGTCGATCGGTGGGTGGAAAACTCAGTGACCACGATGAACCTGAAGTCCTCCGTCATAAGAGTCACTGAACTGGAGGGGCGTTACAGCATTCAGGGGTTTGTTCTGAACGACGGGACGCCACTTCGGAGCGTTGAAGTTAAAATTGACGAAGGGCCCTGGCTCACCGCTGAAATGAACCCGAATAATACACAGTACTCCTGGAAACTGTTTTCCCTGGACTGGCCAAATCCCACGGCGGGAGAGCACACTCTGGTTTCCCGCGTGACTGATATTAACGGTAACGTCCAGGCAACTCAGGGAGAACTTCCGGAAAAAGTGAGCTACTGGGAGGACTTTGGGCAGTTTACTAGGACCATTACGATTTAGTCTGAACTGAACGTTCGGGCGTGATGGCAAGGCGCTCGTGACCCATAGCAACAATCAACCTGTTATTGCCGAGGGGCTGCTGCTGACTCGGCAATGGCAGGAGTCATCATCTGGCATTCGACTGATTTTCTGGTTTGCTTCCTGCGAAGGGCCGCTTCAGGTCGTTCTGGAAAATCAGGAAGCTGTCAGTTTCTTTCCTGCACATCTTAAAAACCGCGTAGAAAACCTGCTGGCGGATATTCCCGGGTGGCGCATCGGTGAGACTGAGCTGGTTGATTTTGCCGGAGAATCGGTAGCGGCCCTATACTTCCGGGGACAGCGTCAGCTTTACGCGGCCAGGGACCGGCTTTCCAGCAAGCTGATTCACCTTTTGGAAAGTGACATCAGGCCTCCGGATCGTTTCCTGATGGAGCGCTTTATCAGCGGTTCAGCGCAGATCCGGGGTATTGCACGGTCGGCTGATTCCTTTACTAAAGTGCGCCAGGCCGCTCTGGCGCCAGCCACTCGGCGTGTGCCGCTGAAAGCGGTTTCTGTTGATATAGAAACCGATTTGTCGGCAACGCAGCTCTACTCGATAGCGCTCTACAGTGACGTCTGTTCCCTTGTTCTGATGTGTGGCGAAGAGGCCGCAACAGCTGTCGGTCACGCTGATAACGCCGAAATGGTTATTGAATATTTCTCTGAGCCAAAGGCATTGCTCGTGCGCTTTATTGCGTGTCTTCATAAGCTCAATCCAGACATCTTAATGGGTTGGAATATCGTCAATTTTGACCTTCGCTGTCTTCAGGATTTTGCCGATCAGTCTAAGCTGGAGTTAGCTCTCGGGCGTAATCAGGAGCCGGTCATCTGGCGTTCCAGTAAGGGCTCCGATAATCGTGACTACGCGCTGGTCCCGGGCAGGGTTGTACTTGATGGCATAGAGCTGATGCGCAGTGCGAATTACCAGTTTGAGAGCTTTTCCCTCGAATCGGTTGCGCAGCGCCTGTTAAAGCGCGGCAAGCGCGTCAAACACGTCGACGACAGAGCCCTGGAAATCAGCAAAATGTTTATGGAGGACAAGCATGCTCTGGCGCGTTACAACCTGGAGGACTGTCGTCTGGTTTGGGACTTGTTCGCTCAACAAGGCCTGCTGGACTTTGCGGTAGAGCGCAGCTTGCTGACGGGGCTGGAACTGGGTCGCTACGGAGGCTCGGTGGCGGCGATGGATTTTCTCTATCTGCCCCGTCTGCATCGTCACGGATATGTCGCACCGGCTCTCGTGCAACTCCAGCCGGTCAATGTCAGTCCGGGGGGCTATGTACTGCAATCGGAACCGGGACTTCACCATAATGTGATTGTTCTGGATTTCAAGAGCCTGTATCCCAGCATCATTCGAACATTCCATGTAGACCCACTGGCACTGATGGAAGGTCGGGGTGAGGCCGATACCATACCCGGATTCGATGGCGGGAAATTTTCCCGAAAGAAAGCACTTTTGCCTGAGATTATTGAAAAGCTTTGGGATGCCAGGGATCAGGCCAAGCGGGATAACAATGCGGCATTATCTCAAGCCATCAAAATTATGATGAATTCGTTCTATGGCGTGCTCGGAACCCTTGGTTGCCGTTTCTTCGACACACGCCTCGTGAGCTCTATTACCCGACGGGGTCATGACATCATCCTGAAAAGCAAAGCATTCATTGAACAACGCGGGTATCGGGTGATTTACGGGGATACCGATTCCCTGTTTGTTTTAATTGGCGCAACCGGGAATCCGGCAACAGAACTCGCAACGGTCAAGCGCATCGGCGTTGGTCTGGTAAACGATCTCAACCGCTGGTGGAGAGAAACCCTCGCCGGCGAATATCGAATTACGAGTCATCTGGAAATGGAATTTGAGACGCATTTTCAGCGTTTTTTTATGCCCACTATCAGAGGGTCGGAGGCCGGGAGCAAGAAGCGATACGCCGGCTTAATGCCCAATGGCGAGATCCTGTTCAAGGGTCTAGAGTCTGTTCGCAGTGACTGGTCACCGCTGGCACGGGAATTTCAAAAAGAGCTCTATCGCAAGATTTTCCAAAACGAAGTTTACGTTGACTACGTAAAACAAACTGTCGCTGCGCTGGAGAGCGGGCAATATGAGCAAGAACTGATGTTGCGTAAACGCTTGGGCCGCAGGCTCTCTGACTACGTCAAGAATGTGCCACCTCATGTGCAGGCGGCGAGAAAAGCTGAGACTGTCCGCAAATCTCTGAATCTGCCGCCGCTTTATGAGGATGGAGGCTGGGTCGAGTACATCATGACAAGCTCGGGTCCCGAGCCCTATCAATATCGCCGGTCACCCATCGATACCGACTTTTATATTGATAAACAATTGGCTCCGATCGCCGATTCAATACTTGTCTTCCAGCAAACTTCAATGTCCGAAATTCTGGACAGGCAACTGGGCTTGTTCTGAACGCTATGCTGGGCCTCGCTACATCTATGGGAATTGTATGAACACGTATCTCGTACTCACCGTTATTGCTGATGACAAGCCCGGATTAGTGGAAACCCTGGCGGAGGTGATTGCCGATCATAAGGGCAACTGGCTGGATAGCAGTATGTCGCAACTGGCAGGCAAGTTTGCTGGCATCCTGCGTGTCAGCGTGGCAACCGGTGATGCGCAAGCGCTCATTGATGCACTCAGCAGCCTTCCTGCCGAATTGAAGCTGGTAGTTGAACAAGCCGAAACGGAAGAGCTGGCAGATGAGCCAACGACAGTGGACTTGAATTTGGTGGGTAACGACCGGCCGGGAATCATACGGGAAATCTCCCACGCTCTTGCGATGCTTTCGGTAAACGTGAAGCAGCTTTCCAGCCATTGCGAGCCCGCACCCATGTCCGGTGATGTCCTGTTCCGCGCGCAGGCGGTATTGCAGGTTCGCACAGAGATATCGCTGGAAAGTTTGCAGAGGGAGCTGGAACTACTGGCTGATGATCTGATCGTCGAGCTCAGAGATTCAGGCCCGGGGAGTTAGGCAGGCCCGGCCGTGAGGTCGCGAATTTTCTCCAGATAGTCGACCATATTCTGCACCAGGTTAATACACTCAACCGCCGCAAACTCCCTGTCAGTAATCGGGCTGCTGTCACCCTGGCTGTAGAGCCTGACAAGACAGGCTTTGCTGGCGTAAAAATTTCGCAGGAAATATTCGGCATAGTCATCGGACAAAGTGGCCAGAATACCGTCCAGCGTATGGCCTTTTGCGCTGCTCTCAGTCAACAGTTGCTCGATACCGTAGAGTTGAGCGCTGACAGCATCCTGTGACGTATGACTAAATACCGCGTGCAGGCCTGCGGTATAGTC
>CACBCS010000042.1 GCA_902537815.1 uncultured Pseudohongiella sp.
AATTGTGTCATTCACCACGATGGGCGGAGAGGAAGACGTGATGTATCCGGTCTCAAGCGGGATGCCTTCATAGGGGTCGTAGGGATGACCCAGATCTTTCAGCATGTCCACGACACCGCTTTCCGGGAATCCGTCCACGCCAACCGCCGCACCCCAATCATCGAGCGGCACCCCTGTCTTGGCGTCAAGCGCCGTCAGGAAAAAGCCCGGAGACACAATCAGCACCACGCCCCGTCCATCAATGTAGCCAAAGGCCACTCCTTTACCATAGTCGGCCCGCATGGAATATTCCGCGCGCGGGGTTTTTGGCTCGCGATAGGACCAGACGGTTTCACCAGTCTTCGGATCGATGGCGATGACATGACGGTTGTAGCCGGCCACGGTATAAAGCAGACCGTCGATCAAAGACGGCGTGGAACGGCCGCTCACAGCCCCGAAGCTGGCACCATCCCACTCCCAGGCCACTTCCAGATCCCCGAAATTTTCCGGCGACAGCTCGTCAGCTGTGGTGTGGCGAGTGTGCGCAAAGTCATTGCCAAGCGTGAACCATTGGTCAGCGTCTTGAGCTGAGGTCAGCCCCGGACTCATAAGCATAAGAAAGGAGACTAAAACCTTCTTTAAATCAATAGCTTGCATGGATTTCTCCTTCAGTTAAATAATTCGGTGCACCCAGTCGCGGGCTCCGGCGACGAATTCCTCAGCGAACTCGTCTGAATCTACGGATTATCCGGCTTTTGAACGGGATTCCAAGCGCCTCAACTCTCTGAAAAGCAACAAAGTTTGTCTCACTCGGAAACCACCGGCTCGCTGACCATCACATAAGTCTCTTTGAAGATTTGCGGCATGCGTACGGCCTTGCCCGTATCGAGGTTGGTACAGACGAACTTGAAATGGCCGCGTGCCAGCGTCCGGCCAGATTCCGGATGACGTATCTGAAACTGCCGGGCCAATCTGACGCGCCCATCGGGATCGACGATCCAGGTCGCAACTTCAAGCTGATCTCCTTCATAGGCTGAGCCCAAAAGCTGTACGTCGAAACTGATCGCGGCCATGCCACGGGCCATTGTTTTACAGGTAACTGCATCCAGCCCCAGAGAAGCCGAATGCTCAAACGCGCAATTGATCATCCACTGCACATAATTGTGAGTGGATACATGACCATATCCATCGACATGCCGGGCACTCGCAGTGACCGGCATGACAAAGGGGTGGGTTCTGTCCCAAAGTGGTTCTGACATATAGACCCCCAGGTTGAAAAGCAGGCGCGGTGCTGGCGGGGCCCACAGGCCCCGATCACCACAGCGCAGAAGCCCCCATCACCGGTACCCAGCAATCAGCCTTTCAGCGCGAAAGTAAACAGACTGTTGCCCGAAATGATGGAGACATATTGCACGCCATCCACCATGTAGGTCACCGGTGCCATGACGATCTGCCCACCCAGATTCTTGTGATAGAGCAATTCGCCACTTTTTGCGTCGAGTACGTGGAAGTACCCTTCCCGGCCGCCGGTGATCAGAAGGTCAGTCACTGTGGTCAGCATGCCACTGTCACTGACGTCATACTGTTCGAACTCCCAGACTTCTTCCCCGGTATTCGGATCCATCGCCTTGAGCGAGGCATGCCCGACTTCATCCGTCCAGTTGTTTACCGGGTTGGTACGGCCAATGCCGATCGTCGGTGCATCCGGCGCTGGCGCCAGCACACTGAACCCACCTCCCAGAAAGGCCCTGCCCGGGGTATATTCCTGCTCTTCCGAGCGATAAATCGTTGCGTAATCCTCCCAGGCACTGAAATAAAAGAGGCCAGTACGTGGACTGAAAGAAGGCGGGTACCAGTTTGTCCCGCCCTGATTTCCCGGATAGGTTGGCATACCATCTGGTTGTGGCGTGATGATCGGCCGGCAGTTTTCATCCAGACCACTGGACCAGTTCACCCGCACATAGGGCTTGGCAACCAGACATTCACCGGATGTCCGGTCGAGAACATAGAAATAACCGTTACGATTCGCCCACATCATCACCTTCTTGGGCATACCGTTCCAATTCAGATCCGCGAGCACCGGCACCTGAACAGCGTCATAGTCGTAAGGGTCATTCGGCGTAAATTGAAAATACCATTCCAGCTCGCCCGTATCGACATCCAAAGCGATAACCGAGTCAGAGTAAAGATTGTCACCTGGGCGCTGTTCGTTGTTCCAGTCAGGACCGGGATTACCGACCCCCCAGTAAACCTGATTCTGTTCTGCATCGAATGACCCGGTTATCCATACTGGTGCTCCGCCATGCATCCAGTCATCGTCCTGCCAGGAATCATGACCGGGCTCACCCGGGCCCGGGATGGTATAGGTTTTCCAGGCCTGCTCCCCGGTGTCTGCATAGTAAGCAGCGACGTAGCCTCGTATTCCGAATTCCCCGCCACCAATACCAACGAGAACTTTGTCTTTTACCGCCAGGGGCGCCATAGTCACTGAATTAGCCAGTGCAACGTCACCCACTTCAGTGTCCCACAACACTTCACCGTTTATCCGATCGAGCGCAATCAGCCGGGCATCAAGAGTACCCATAAACACCCGATCATCCAGGACAGCGACCCCCCGATTATTTGCGCCACAACACACCCGGGCTCTCTCATCAGGCGTGTGTACGTACTTCCAGAATACTCTGCCGGTGATCGCATCAACCGCCATAACGCTGTTCGGGCGCTCGGTCACATACATGATGCCGTCAACCACAATAGGGTTCGATTGCCACGCACCGAACACCTGATTCTGCAGCACCCACTTGAGTTCAAGATCCCCCACATTATCCTGATTGATCTGATCAAGCAGGCTGTAGCGCTGGCTCATGTAGCCGCCATTGTAGGTCAGCCAATTCTGCGGCTCATCGGCAGCATTAAGAATGCGGTCATAAGGGACCTGAGCATTGGCAAGATAAAGGGACTGACCCGCCAACAAGAGAGCCAAGCATCCTTTTAAAGCAGATTTGACGAGTTTAGCTATTCCCGTATTAAAAGTATTCATCCCTAGCTCTCCCCATCCAAAGTGAGCAAATAAGCAATGACATCGGCCACTTCTGCCGGAGTCAGATTCGCCGGCCCCTTGCTTGGCGCTTCGCTGATCTCGTAAGTCACCAGATCGGCCTTAATCAGTGAACGCAAGCGTTCATTCGAATCGATAAGCTGAACCGTGTAAGTATCCTCATTCAGCCGCCGTCCGATAATGGTTTCTTCATTACGGGTCACAATTCTGACCGGACGGTTGATGGGCAGAATCGCCGCAGCCGGATCGACCAGATTCAACTGTAGGTTGGCCGGTGAGCGCTCAACACCAATCGCGCTCAGATCAGGGGCTGTTCGTGGACCCACTCCGTTTACCCGATGGCAACCCGCGCATTCCCCCTTTCCCTGAAAAAGCGCCAGACCGCGCACCGCATCTCCGATGCGAATGGCAATACCGTTAGGATCAAGCCCGGCCCTGATGTAAGCGATCACCCCGCTCAACTCGGACTCTCGCAAATCAAACGCCGGCATCTGCCCCTGCGCCCGACCTTCGGTGATGACGCTTCTCAGATCACCGTCTGATTGCGCTGAGCGAAACTCTCCTCGGGCCAGGTTGATCCCGCTGACGAGATCACCCTGCGGACCATGACACAGTGCACATTCCCTTGAATAGACCCGCAGACCCGCCTGAATGGCTTCGGAAGTGTATTGATGGTCCCCTAACTCCTGTGCCTGACTCAGGTAGGGCAACGCGGTCAGCGTCACGATAACTGAGAATAATCGGATCCTCGACCGGCGAAGACCCCGAATTTGCTTGCTCATATGGATACCTATAATGCGAGTAAACCGCCTTTAAGCATATAACCTAGCCGCGAGCAGGTCTATATGGACCAAGGCCTGCAAAGCGGCAATTCCGCTCAGGTTTCGAAACAAAATCGGGTTTGTTACACTCATGCTGATCAGGCATGGAAGCACCGCCGTCGGGCACGGAAATTCAACCTACATGCCTTCTCAATAAGGACAGCCCGAGGCCTGATCAAGAACAATAATAGCGAGGTAATTCACTATGGTCCTGCTACCAGAAAAACCCCTGCGAAGCGCAGGTATCGTCACCCTGATTGTCGGCCTGCTGATTACTCCCCTCAACCTGCTGGCACAGGACAACAGCCAGGGCCGCTACCGCCCGGAAGGCAGACAAGTCGGTCTGGCGATCGGCCGGGAATTTGATGAAAGACTCTACGAAGTACGGACCTATGAGCCCGAGGTCAATAGCGAAGCATTCGCCGGAGCGATGGTCTTCTACCCGTTATCCCTGAGCTTCGATCCGCCTAGCGGCGCTGTGGCTTTTGTTCCGGGCTTCAGAGCACCTGCCTCTGTCTACGAATGGTGGGGACCTGCCCTGGCATCTCTGGGATACACAGTCTTCATACTCGAAACCAACACGCCGACTGAGGCACTCGCTGCCCGGGCTGATGCACTGATAGCAGCGGTGGACTTCATCAAGTCAGAAAGCCAGAACCCTGACGCGCCTGTGGCGAGTAAAATTGATCCGGAAAAAATCGCGATAATGGGTCATTCCATGGGTGGCGGCGCCTCTCTGGTGGCCGCTACGGAGATGGGAGACGACATCAAGGCGGTCATCCCACTGGCACTGTATTGCTGTGAACGCGGCCAGTCTTTCAGCGGTGATTACAGCAGTCTGACAGTACCTGCCATGATTATCGCCAGCGCCGAAGACGAGGTCGCGCCACCGGCTGAGCACGCCAAACTGCTCTATGACTCCATCGGCGGCAGCAAGACCTACGTCGAATTTGCCAGCGGTGACCACAGGTTCGTGTCTAACAGTGGCCAGCAGAAAGCAGCTCTGGGGCGTTTCGTTCTGGCTTTCCTCAAAGACAACCTGGATGGCAGAAACCATCTGCAAGCGCTTGACGATGCGGGCGCGGAGCTGACTCTCTTTCTGACGGAGTAAGCCGTCAGTCCCGGCAGGACAAAAAAGGCGAAACTTAAACGTTTCGCTTTTTTTACCTTGACTGCCGCGCTTTATCGAGCGCTCGGCCTAAGCGCAGCGCTCGCAAGATATCCGCGTTACCAGCACACCGGACTCAAGGCCACGCGGACCGGCACACGCTAACCCCGATCGTCCCTGCCGCGATTCAGCTCCCAGAGTTTCGCGTATTTCATGAAGTTGTAAAAAGCAAAATTCATGCTAGTCAGAAGGCCGTCCACGCCGTCCAGAAAATGCCCTTTGAAAAAGTAGACCTGAATAAAGGACACGGGGAATATAAAAACAAGCGTGAATACAGAAACGCGATTGCGCTTCTCGAACTTATCCTCAGCCTTGGCCTGACTGTACTTATTAGATTTATGCACCCGTTTGGAATAAGTCAGATTCTCATGGTGGTTGATGGTAGCCCCGGTCTGCGCGATTTTGCCGGTAATTGTGATACTTTCATGAACACGTCGGGGCTCATAGTGGCCGGCACTTTTTCGAAAAAGTCTGATCAGTCGGTCGTCACTGCCAAAGTGACGAGGGCGCCTTCCCCAGCGATACAGGGTCCGGGTGGATTCCAGAGCATCAGCTTCGTCCTCCGAAACCACCCGCATGATTTCATCCAGATAGGCGTCCGTCACGATCTCATCGGCATCGATGTTGAGCACCCAATCATTGCGACAAAGGCTCAATGCGTGTGCTTTCTGTTCACTGAATCCGTTCCATGCATGATAGCTGGCCTGAACATTTGCATACTGCCCGGCTAATTCAACGGTACCGTCAGTGCTGCCGCTGTCTACGAGGATAACCTCATCGAACTCTACCAGCCGGTCAAGACAGGCACCGATGTTGTGTGCTTCATTCAGGGTGATGATGTAAGCGCTTACTGGAATTTTCTGAAACATTTGTGGAGCCCATGCAGACAGGAATTTATTGGGACGCCGACTCACTGTGTCTCAACACTCAAGGATGGAAGTCTATCATTGATGGCTTCCATCACCGCCTCAGGCTTTAAGGATGCCATGCAACGATAATCCAATCGACAGTGGAAGGCGTCACAATCATCGGCACAGCACAAGGTCCCGCGCAGAAGATGGCTGTGCTCACCCAGCGGAGCCCAAATCGCCCCATCACTTGGCCCGAACAGGGCAAACACCGGAGTACCGCTTGCAGCAGCCAAATGCATGGGACCGCTGTCACTGCCTACAAAGAACCGACAGTGCTGATACAGCGCCATCAACTCCGAAAAGGACAGGCGATTGCATAAATTGACCGTTTCGTCTGTCTCGATCTGCCCGGTGATCGCGCGGATGATCTGCGCGTCCATCTCACCGGCACCCACCCAGACCACCTTATAACCGGAGTCCTGTAGTTGACTGACCAATCGGGCAAAATAAGCCTTTGACCAGAGCTTGTAGGACACGCTTGCACCCGGATGAATAGCCACGAGCGTTTTGCTCTGCCAGTCCGGCATCAGCGTGCCAAGCACATCAAGCGCAGCCTGGTCGACCCGGAAAGGCAGTCGGGTGGCAGGCAGGTCACCGTCCACAAAATCCGCCACGATTTCTCCGAACGCGTTAAATCGATGATTTTGGTAGTTCAGGTCACGAATCTCGGTGTAAAAACGTTCTGCTCTCTTCATCACCGGGCCGATCCGGACCGGGCAACCACTCAGGCGGGCCAGTATGCCGGTAAAGCGCTCTCCCTCAAGATCCAGTATTACCTGTGAGCCTGTGCCTCTCAGAGCAGTCAGAAACCTCCAATAGTGCAACAGTCGACTGAAAAAGGGCTGACCAGCCGCCATTGCCTGGCGGGGATAGAGAATCAGCCGACTGTGCTCAGGCAAGATCATTCTGGCCAGCGGACCGAAACGGGCATCCAGAACCAAGGGCGCTTGCGGCCTGACAGAGAGCACTTTCAGTATCCACGGAAGGCCTAGGACAAAATTGCCCAGATAGTGGGTAGGAAACAGCAAAATCGGCGTTTCCTCGGCGCTGTTCTGGATTCCGTTTATCAAGGATCACTCCTGGGTATCGGTATCGGTATCGGGTAATTCGATAACTGCGTGCGTCACCACAACAGATCAGGTATGAATGGATACCGCAGTGGTCATGGACAGCGCATCCACGGCTGCTGCCTGAGGTGCGTTAATCAGCATGACTTGCCACAGTCTTGCCACAATTACCCCTGATTGAACACCGGATCTCTACAAATTGTCACAAAGTCTGCCGTGACCAATCATTATACTTTACAGAGTGTTAAGGGATCCAAGGAAAGGCCGACACATCCGGTCATGGGCCCGGTTAGCCGCGCTAATTACGGACAAGGTTTCCACCAGACAAGTACCATGGACATGAAATCAGCAAACACGTTCAGACCGGGCCGGCAGATCACGTTGCTGCTGGCGCTGTTTGCCCTGATGAATCCAGCGCTGTCAGAGATATCCTCCACCAACCCGACAGCCGGTGATGACGATTCAACGGTCGTCTATCCCGCCGATTATTTCAACCAATTCTTTCCCGTGTCGGCCAATGACATGCTCAGTCGCATTCCTGGCATCGATCTGGCCCTGCGCGGCGGTCGTGGCGGCAGAGGCCTGGGATCGGGAGCAGGAGAAATCCTGATTAACGGCCAGCGTATTACCGGCAAGAACAACGGAGGCCGCAGCGCGCTGGCGCGGATTTCAGCAGACCAGGTGGAACATATCGAAATCATCCGTGGCACTTCGACAGAACTTGATATCAGAGGGGGCGGTCAGATTGTCAACGTAGTGCTGCTGGACGAACCCAGTCGCTCCAGCAGTACCGTCCAGCTGCGCTCCGATGTCATACAGGACGGCACTTTTGACCCCGGCGGCCAGGTCTCCCGCAGCGGCCAGAATGGCGATCTGAATTACCTGTTCAACCTGGAGGCAGACCCGCGCTATCGGGCCTGGGAAAGCCGGGAGTTCAGCTTCTCACCGGACGGAGAACTGACCGAAGTGCGCAGGGAATCGCGCACCCGGGACGAAACCCAGTTGCAGGCGAGTATGAATCTTGGCTATACCTTCCCACAAAGCGTGCTGCAGTTTAACGTCCTCTACGAGACGCTGGGCCAAGTTCCGGATGAACGCTACCGCACCATCACACAGCTCACAGATAATTCTTCACGCGTTGAAACCGAGTCAAACCTCGCCACACGCGATGCCTGGGAATTAGGCGGTGACTTTGAATACGATTTCAATGACGCGGGCACCTATCGCTTTCTCTTCATCGTCAACGACCGTGATTCGATCAATGACCGCAACCGTTTTCAGCAAACCGACGGTCTGAGCACTCAGGATCTCTTTATCCGGAATGCCGGACGGGACCGGGAACGCATTGCCCGAACCTCTTATACCTTCGATTTCAACGATCTGCAGGGTTTGGAACTGGGTGTTGAGGGCGCTCAGACCATCAGGGACTCAAACCTCATGCTCGGGCGCGCTATCGATGGCACACCTGATCCCGCCTGGGCCAATCTGGTGCCGGTGGTCGTGCCAAATGGCAATTCAACCGTGCAGGAAATGCGCTACGAGACATTCGCGAACCACAACTGGCAGATTAGTGACAGGATGTCGCTGGAAAGTGCCGTGATTGTCGAGACCTCTATGATTCAGCAGAGCGGAGACGTCAGCAATGCCCGCGACTTTCAGTTTTTCCGGCCTCGTATCGACTACCGTTTTGACATCACGCCCAGCCTGCAACTGCGCGCAGGGCTGAGAAAAGACGTTGAGCAGCTCAGC
>CACBCS010000043.1 GCA_902537815.1 uncultured Pseudohongiella sp.
GCGCTTCAGCAATTCTGGGCCGAAAAGGGTTGTGTTGTTCTGCAACCTCTGGACCTCGAAGTGGGCGCCGGCACCTTTCACCCCGCGACTTTTCTCAGAGCAATCGGGCCGGAGAGCTGGAACACCGCCTACGTGCAGCCCTGCCGGAGACCGACGGACGGCCGCTACGGCGAAAACCCCAACCGGCTGCAGCATTACTATCAGTTTCAGGTCATCCTGAAACCGTCTCCAAAAGACATTCAAGAGCTGTATCTTGATTCGCTTCGCAATCTGGGCATTGATATGTCGGTGCACGACATTCGCTTTGTTGAAGACAACTGGGAATCGCCAACATTGGGGGCCTGGGGTCTGGGCTGGGAGGTCTGGCTCAACGGCATGGAAGTCACTCAGTTCACCTACTTCCAGCAGGTCGGCGGGCTCGAGTGTCACCCGGTCAGCGGTGAAATAACTTATGGGATAGAGCGAATAGCGATGTATCTACAGGGAGTGGACAGCATCTATGACATTGTCTGGACCCATGGCCCGGACGGCGATGTGACTTACGGCGACGTCTTCAAGCAAAACGAAGTCGAAATGTCGGCCTATAATTTTGAGCAGGCAGATACGGCGCTGCTATTCCGGAACTTTGATGAATGCGAGGCGCAGTGCCAGTCTTTACTGGAAAAGCAGCTTGCGCTGCCCGCTTATGAACAGGTACTCAAGGCGTCACATACTTTCAATCTGCTCGATGCCCGAAAGGCCGTATCTGTGACAGAACGCCAGCGCTTTATTCTGCGGGTGCGCAGCCTCGCCCGCAGTGTCGCCGAGGAGTACCTCGCTAGTCGTAAGCGTCTGGGATTCCCGCTCGCGCAGGAAGCACTCAGGGCCGAATATCTGGATGCATCCTGACCATGAGCACGCGTGATCTGCTGATAGAAATCGGGACCGAAGAGCTCCCGCCGAAAGCGCTGGCCAATCTGTCCGCTGCTCTGGAACTCTCTCTGACTGAACACCTGCGGGCATTGCACCTCTCATTCGGTAATGTGAAACGGTTTGCCTCACCACGCAGACTAGCGGTGCTGGTAGAAGCGCTCGATGAAGCACAACAGGATCAGGAAAAAACCCGATTGGGACCAGCCGTCCAAGCGGCGTTCGATGACACGGGCGCACCAACGCCGGCAGCGCTGGGATTTGCAAAATCCTGTGGCGTTGAAGTCGATCAATTGTCACAGATTGAAAAAGATGGCGTGGAAAAGCTGAGCTTTTCGGCAAATGAAAAAGGACGTACAACTCAGGCGCTGTTACCAACGCTTATCGAGACGGCCCTTAACAGGCTTCCCATCCCCAAGCGGATGCGCTGGGGCGCTTCAAGGATCGAATTCGTGCGACCGCTGCACTGGGCCGTCGTTCTGTTTGGAGAGGAAACCATAGAGACGGATATTCTCGGAGTCCGGTCCGGCCATAGCACCCGGGGGCATCGTTTCCATAACAATCAAGAACTGCCACTGGTTCAGCCTTCTGAGTATGAAAGCGTGCTTAAGGAGCAGGGTTGGGTAATTGCCAGTTTCGACAAACGCCGTGACCTGATCCGGGAGCAGGTTGAGCGACAGGCCCGGATGCATGAGGCGGTAGCCATCATTGATGAGGCGCTGCTTGACGAGGTGACCAGTCTCGTTGAGTTCCCTGTTGCCCTCACCGGCAGTTTCGACGAGGCATTTCTGGCGGTTCCACACGAAGCGCTTATTCTCGCCATGAAGTCACATCAGAAATGTTTTCATCTGGCGGATGCGGAGGGTCGACTTCTGCCCAAATTCGTGGCCATCAGCAACCTTGAAAGCAAAGACCCGCAGCAAGTCATTACGGGCAATGAGCGGGTAATCAGGCCGCGACTGGCTGATGCCCAGTTCTTTTTCGATACCGATCGGGAAAAGCCTTTGATTACCAGAAAGGACAGTCTGGGAAGCCTGGTTTTTCAAGACAGATTAGGGACGGTGCTGGACAAGTGCGAGCGGGTGAGTCAGCTGAGCCGACAGATTGCCGAACAGGTCTCCGCCAACCCGGCACATTGCATGCGCGCGGCAGAGCTGTCCAAGTGTGACCTGGTGACCAGCATGGTAGGTGAGTTTGCTGATCTGCAGGGGCTTATGGGTTCGTACTATGCTGCCAATGATGGAGAGACGCCAGAAGTCGCGCAGGCAATCCACGAGCAGTACCAGCCGCGATTTGCCGGCGATGATTTGCCGGCCTCTGAGACAGGGGCCATTCTGGCCGTGGCCGATAAACTCGACACGATGGTGGGTTTGTTCGGCATCGGGCAACCTCCTACTGGCTCCAAAGATCCGTTCGCTCTGCGACGCTCTGCCATCGGGATTCTCAGAATACTCGTGGAAAAGCCGCTTGAGCTGGATCTCAAGTGGCTCACAAAGGCGTCTGTCGAGAGCTTCCCGGATGACCTGTTGCTAGCAGACACTGGCGACAAGGTGTTCGAATTTATCCTTGAGCGGTTCAGGGCCTGGTATCTTGACGAAGGAATAAGCAGCGAAGAATTCCAATCCGTATTCGCTCTGCGGCCGAGCCGACCGCTCGACTTTCATCGTAGAATTCAGGCTGTTCATGCCTTTGCCCGGAGGCCTGAGGCTCAGTCACTCGCCGCAGCAAACAAGCGAGTTGCAAATATTCTTTCTATGCAGGATTCGGCTTCTGTCCAACCGGCGCTCAGCGATAGCCTGCTGCAGGAGAGCGCCGAGAAAGCCCTATACGCCGCGATTATTGATAAAGAGTCACAGGTGGCGCCTTATGTAAAACATGGCGATTATCAGAAAGGTCTGACCCTCCTTGCCGAACTCAATCCGGCCATTGATGGCTTTTTTGACGAGGTTCTGGTCATGGCGGAAGACGAAGCCGTCAGGGACAACCGGTTGGCATTACTGGCAAAGCTGCAGTCACTGTTTCTGAACCTGGCCGACATTTCCTATCTGTCCAAATCCTGACTGCACGCCGAGGTTTGCGATCATGACATGCATCGTGCTTGACCGAGATGGAGTGATTAACGAAGATTCAGACGATTACATCAAATCAGCCGAAGAGTGGACCCCTATTGACGGGAGTCTGGAGGCCATCGCTACACTGACGGCCAGGGGATACCGGATAGCGATCGCCACCAATCAGTCAGGTCTCGCTCGCGGTCTGTTTGATGAGTATGCTCTTGCAAAAATCCATCAGAAGCTGTGCGCCTCAGTTGAGGATAAAGGCGGTTTTATTGAAGGCATTTTCTTCTGCCCGCATGGGCCTGATGAATCCTGTTCGTGCCGCAAGCCCGGCACCGGATTGCTGACGCGAATCGAACAGGAATTGGGCGTGAGTCTGGCGGGTCAAGCTTTTGTCGGTGACAGCCTGACAGATCTCCAGGCCGCTCAGTCGTTCAACATGAAAGCTGTCCTGGTTCGAACTGGGAAGGGGGCGAAGACCGAGAGGCAACTTCAATCGCTGGATGATCATGAGGTCGAGATCTTCGACTGTCTGGCTGAATTTGTCAGCGCAGAGACCTCTGTGAAACATGCTTAGGCAATTGATCCTAACCCTTCGCTCCGGTGTGTTTTATCTCGGTTACGTACTGATCACGGTAGTGCTGTCGACAAGTCTTATCCTGCTTTTTCCGGTGCTGAAGCCCAGCGGCAGACATCGCATCGCGGCAGCCTGGTGCCGGTCCATACTCAGCTGGCTCAAGCTGAGCTGTGGCATAAGCTATCGCGTTGAAGGGGTCGAACATCTTAACCGCAGCCCAGCCGTCTATCTGGCCAACCATCAGAGTAGCTTTGAAGCGATCCTTTTTTACCAGTTGATCTATCCCGTCTCGCCGATTCTAAAAAGAGAGCTGCTGCAGATTCCTTTCTGGGGTTGGGCTTTGCGGTTGTTGAAACCCGTCGCGATTGACAGGAGCAAACCGAGGGTAGCTGCCCGCTCTCTCATGGCTCAGGGAGAGGCCATGCTTAAAAAAGGGAACTCGATCATCATATTCCCCGAGGGCTCTCGCTCTGAGCCAGGGGTTGTCGGCAGATTCTCCCGAGGTGGCACCGCACTGGCTGCTGCTGCAAAAGTTCCCATCGTGCCTATTGTGCATAATTCGGGATACGCGTGGCCGTCCCATCGCTTCATCAAGTTGCCGGGCATTGTCTCGATAAAGGTTGGCGATCCGATCCGAGTAACAGATCGATCAGTTAAAAACCTGACAGATGAGGTAGAGCAGTGGGTCCGGGCTCACTTTCAGGCTATTGACTCACGCTAGATATCCAGATTCTCCGCCGTAAGCGCATTATTCTCGATGAACTCCCTGCGAGGATCAACCTGATCACCCATCAGTGTGTTGAACAGCTGGTCGGCACCAATGGCGTCATCAATCGTGACCTGCAACATACGCCGGGTCTCCGGGTTCATCGTCGTTTCCCACAATTGATCCGGGTTCATTTCACCCAGACCCTTGTAACGCTGTAGGTAATGGCCCTTCATCGCGTCCCTGGTGAGCCACTCAATGGCGTCTCCAAAACTGGAGACTGCCTGCGTGCGCTCACCACGCTTAATGTAGGCGCCCTCTTCTAATAAGCCGTTCAAAGTCTCACCAAGGCCGGTAAGCAATTTGTATTCGCCGGAATTGAAAAAATCCGCTTGGAAGACATACGAGCGCTCCAGGCCATGTAAGTTCAGTACAGCCTCTGGCAAGAATTGCCGCCTCTCATTATCTTCATTGATCCGAAAGGTATAGTTAGCGCTCACTCCGGTGTGTCGCACCGCCAACTTCTGGCCTACACCTTTCATCCAGTCTTCCAGCCGGGACGAATCCTTCAGGTCAGATTCTGTAAGCGGGTCGCTGTAAATCATCGCCTCCAACACCTCGTTGGGGTAGATTCGAGACAGCCGACTGATCATGGCGTAGGTTTCGTGATACTTGTTAACCAGGGACTCCAGCGAATCGTCCGCTATGCCGGGCGCATCTGGATTAACGTGCAGGCTCGCGCCCTCAAGCGCGATTTGTGTTTGGTAGTTCGCCAGCTCCCCTTCGTCCTTAAGATATTGCTCTTGTTTGCCCTTACGAATTTTATAAAGCGGCGGTTGAGCAATATAAATATGCCCGCGCTCGACCAGGTCGCGCATCTGACGGAAGAAAAAAGTTAGCAGCAGCGTACGGATATGAGAACCGTCTACATCGGCATCCGTCATGATGATGATGCTGTGGTACCGAAGGTTTTCCGGAGAGAATTCCTCATTGCCGATGCCACATCCCAGTGCCTTTATTAACGTGCCGATTTCTGCGGAACTGAGCATTTTGTCAAATCGGGCTTTTTCAACATTGAGTATTTTGCCTTTCAGAGGAAGAACGGCCTGATTCTTACGGTTTCTGCCCTGTTTCGCGGAACCTCCGGCTGAGTCACCCTCGACAATGTAGATTTCAGATAAGGCCGGATCTTTTTCCTGACAATCGGCCAACTTACCGGGCAAGCCGGCGACATCCAGAGCCCCTTTGCGCCGAGTCATTTCGCGCGCCTTTCGGGCCGCTTCACGCGCACGTGCTGCATCAATCATTTTATTGACGATGAGCTTGGCGTCCTGTGGATTCTCTAGCAGATAGTCATTGAAGTGCGAGGCCATTTCCTGCTCAACAATCGTCTTGACCTCTGAGGACACCAATTTGTCTTTGGTCTGTGATGAGAACTTCGGGTCCGGAACCTTGACGGAGACGATGGCGGTGAGCCCTTCTCTGGCGTCGTCGCCGCTAGTAACCACTTCCTTGCCTTTCTTCTGGGCGAGCTCCTTGTCAATGTAGCTTTTCAGCACGCGGGTCAATGCGCCTCGGAAACCCGCCAGATGCGTGCCGCCATCCCTTTGGGGGATATTATTCGTATAAGGAAAAATATTCTCCTGGTAGGAATCGTTCCACTGTAAGGCAACCTCGACAGTGATGCCGTCTTCTTTTCGCTCAGAGGTAAAGTGGAACAACTTGTTCACCGGCGCCTTGTTGGTGTTCAGATAATCGACGAAGGCCCGCAATCCGCCCTCATATTTATAGAGTTCTGATTTACCGGAACGCTCATCTTTCAGATTGATGGCAACGCCAGCGTTAAGAAACGCTAACTCCCGAAGCTTTTTCGCCAGGATGTCATAGTGGAATTCAATGTTGGTAAAGGTTTCGGCCGCCGGCTTGAAGTGCACCTCTGTGCCGCTACTTTGCGTCTCGCCGACTACGGCAAGGGGAGCTCGAGGCGTACCGTGTGCATAGTGCTGCTCGAACACCTCGCCCTCCCGGCGAATGGTGAGCTTGAGCTCCTCGGACAACGCGTTGACAACCGACACTCCCACCCCATGCAGACCACCCGACACTTTATAACTGTTGTCGTCGAACTTTCCGCCGGCATGCAGCACGGTCATGATGACTTCAGCAGCCGAGACCCCTTCTTTATGCATCTCGGTCGGGATCCCCCGGCCATTGTCAGACACGGTGACAGTTTCTCCGACATGGATAGTGACTTGGATGGTGTCACAGTGTCCTGCCAAGGCTTCATCAATCGAATTATCCACCAACTCGAAGACCATATGGTGCAACCCGGTACCATCATCGGTGTCTCCGATGTACATTCCCGGTCGCTTTCGAACCGCATCAAGGCCTTTGAGCACCTTAATGCTGTCAGAGTTATAGTCCGGCGTGTTCTCTTCGCTCATGGCGACGCTCCGTAAACATGTCTTGTATTCCTGCAGGCACCTGTGCGGCCCAAACCCCCGCCGCAAGGGGGTTATAAGCCGGCCCGCTTGGTTGAGATTGTACCACGTTCCACGTGAAACCTAGTGATTTCTGCGTCTTGGAATGCATTCAGATCAATTGCTTCCGCCTCCACGGAGGTCACGAATAGCTGAGACCCAAGCGTGAGTAAGTGCTTCATTACCCGCTGTCGGTTCTGGCTATCGAGCTCCGCCGGCAAGTCGTCGACCAGATACAGGCAACGCCGCCCAACAGCGGCAGACAACAACTCACCCTGAGCGACCTTCAACGCGCAAACCAGCAGTTTCTCCTGTCCGCGGGATAAACTTTCTGTTGCTTTTCTTCGGGCTATTTTCACCTCAAGGTCCGCGCGATGCGGCCCCGCCTGGGTTGAGCCGTACTTGATATCGAGCTCACGGTTCGTGGCAAGCCACTCATCCAGCGAGCTTTCTTCCGACCAGCCGCGCTTATACTGGACGCTAAGGTCGGTGTGAACGCCCAGTAACGCGCTGTAGACACGCTCAAATAGCGGCAGGAGTTCTGCTAGATAAGCGGCCCGGGCCGTATCCACGGCGTGGGCAGCTACGCTGAGCTCGGCGTCCCACGCCCTGATCTCGTCACTTTTGGAAAAACCTGATTTGAGAAGTCTGTTTCTGTGTGCAAGACATTTTGCGGTCCGGCGCCAGTTGTCGAGAAAAGTGGGTTCCACGTGGAACACCCCCCAATCCAGAAACCTGCGTCGGATCTTCGGCCCCCCTTCCAACAGGTCAAAGGCCCCTGAATCAATGACCAGCATAGGTAACGCTCTGGCCACCTGATCCCAATTTCTCTGGTTCTCCCCGTTGAGCTTCAACTGGGCTTTTCTATTTCTAGACTTAGACAGCCCAAGCTTTTCGCTCTCAGTGGTACTGACATACACCGTGGCCCCTGGCGCACCGTCTTTAATGAGAGGATCCACCAGAGCGCTGCGAAATGATTTTCCCGCGGACAACACATAAAGCGCTTCCAGAAGACTCGTTTTTCCGCTTCCGTTGCTTCCATAGATAAGATTCACACCGCGACCGGGTGCTAAGCTGACTTCAGAGAAATTCCTGAAATTGTTGATCTGTAGCTGATCAATAGTTGGCATAGTCAGGGGGCGCAGATCACAAGAGACCAAGCCACGCGCTTGATCTCGGTGGAGTGAGCGTCTACCAACAAGACAGCCGATTCACCAGGCGCCGTCGAGCTGGCTCAAAGTCTCATCGGCATAACGACATAG
>CACBCS010000044.1 GCA_902537815.1 uncultured Pseudohongiella sp.
GAGCATGTGCTTGCGCCACTGGACGGCAGCTGGGTCCCGGCACGCGTGTATGGCACGCTTCACGCCGAAGGTTGGGGGCACACCCACGGATTTCCGGCGCTGCGACTGGACCCTGCGGCACCTGCGGTTGCCGGGCAAATTTTTCACTCGGAAGATCTCGCCCGACACTGGGCCAGAATTGATGAGTTTGAGGGCGAAGCCTATCGCCGAGTGGTAACCCACGCCGAGCTGATCAACGGTGGTCGTTGTGAGACCTATGTTTATGTCTTGAACGCATGAGCAGATGAAGGGGTTCTGCAAACTGAGCGGGGTATATCAGAGACAGCATGAAAGAAATTACTTGGGATGAATTTACACAGGTGGAACTGCGTGTCGGCACAGTCGTCGAAGTCAGCGAGTTTCCGGAAGCCAGAAAGCCCGCCTGGAAACTGCAAATCGATTTTGGCGAGGAGATCGGCTTGCGGAAATCCAGCGCTCAGATTACCGATCTGTATGACGCGGAGGACCTGCTTGGCAGGCAGGTGGTCGCGGTGGTCAATTTTCCCAAAAAGCAGATCGGCCCGATCATGTCCGAATGTCTGGTAACGGGTTTTTATCAGGAGGATGGCGCGGTGGTGCTGATCATGCCTGAGCGGCCGGTGAAGAACGGCGCCAAGCTCGGCTGACTGGGCGTCAAGGTCACGGTCTGTGCCATGCGTCCGCCGGCGAGGGCGCGTTCTTCTGCGCGTTAAGCTGTGTCCTGCCAGCGCTTGAGCTGAGCGATTAATCCCTGACTGGAGGCGTCGAGATCAGCTCTCTCTGCTTCGTCGCCAAGGGCCTGCAGCATCTCTGTGGCAAGGGTTTTGCCCAGCTCAACGCCCCACTGGTCAAACGCGTTGATGTCCCAGATGACGCTTTGCACAAAGACCTGATGCTCAAACAGAGCGAGCAGGCTCCCGAGAGCAGAAGGAGACAGCGCTTTCAGGATCAGCGTATTGCTTGGTCGGGAGCCCGGGGAACTCCGATGGGGTTCAGCAGAATTCTCCCGGCCCTCCATCAGTGCTAGGCTCTGTGCCAGACAGTTTGCCAGCAGTTGCTCATGTTGTTCTGCAGCGTCATCGGCATTGCTGTTCGCCACTGCGATAAAGTCCACCGGTATCACACTCGTGCCCTGATGCAGCAGCTGAAAGTAGGAGTGCTGACCATTGGTGCCCGGGGTACCCCAGATCACGGCGCCTGAATTGACAGGCAAGGGTTCACCGTCCCGGGTCACCCGTTTGCCCAGACTTTCCATTGAAAGTTGCTGTAGAAAATCCGGTAACTTGTCCAGCGATTGGGAGTAGGGAACGACGGCAAAACTGTCTGTGTCAAAAAAGCCTCTGTACCAGACACTGAGCAAGCCCATGACTACCGGCATGTTTTCGCTGAACTCGGCGGTGGCAAAGTGTTGATCCATGCTGTGGGCACCAGCCAGCAGCTGCCTGAATTTGTTCATTCCGATGGCCAGAGCAATTGGTAATCCGATAGCAGACCACAGCGAATAGCGCCCGCCTACCCAGTCCCACATCGGATAGATATTTTCTTGGGCGATGCCGAACGCGAGCGCGCTGGTCACATTGCTGGAGACGGCGACAAAATGACGCTTCAGATAGTCGGCCGCGCAGCCCGATTTCAGCAGCCACCGGCGGGCGTAATTTGCATTGGCCAGAGTTTCAGCGGTAGTGAAGGATTTGGACGCGACTATAAATAAGGTCGTTTCGGGATTGCTTCGCTCCAGCATCTGCTGCATGTGGATGGGATCGACGTTGGAAACGAACTGTACAGTCAAGTTCGGCAAGCATTCGCTGCGAAGTGCTTCCACGACCATGGCAGGTCCCAGATCAGAGCCTCCAATCCCGATATTGATGACACTTTCTATCTGCCTGCCCGTGTGTCCCGTCCAGTCGCCGGTATGAATTTTTTCAACCAGGGCTGACATTTTGCGGAGTGTTGCGCTGACTTCGCTGTTGGTCTGTTGCTCTTCCGGCAGGCGCAGTGCGACATGATGAGCCGGACGCTGTTCCGTCTTGTTGATGATTTCGCCAGCGAACATTGCCTGAATGGCCTGTTTGAGCTGTCGTTCTTCTGCGAGGCGGATCAGCAGAGTTCGTGTTTCTGCATCCAGCAAATTCTTGGAATAATCGAGCAGCAGTTCTTCCCGCGCCAGAGAAAAGTTGGCATAGCGCTCCTCTTGGGCGAACAGCGCGTTCAGTGAAAAATCAGGGGTCTTGAACTCTGCGCTTTTAGCAGCCAGCGCCTGCCAGGTCGCGCTGGTGTTGAGATTGTTCATCCGGTGTCCTTTCCTTGCAGGCGCATGTCAAAGGTCAGGAGCATACCAAAATCAGAGCCTCCGGGGCCATTCAGCCTCGCCGAATCAGGGGATATTGAATCGTTGTAATGGATTATGTAAACTTCGCGTCCTTCGACCACACATCTGATTTCGCATCCGAACGTGGCTCGAATCCTTGCCGCTATAGCTCAGCCGTGGTAGAGCAGCTGACTTGTAATCAGCAGGTCCCGAGTTCGACTCTTGGTGGCGGCACCAATTTCTCCTTCTCTGAAGAGTTGTCTGGGTGGCTCGAACGGCGCTGGCTATGGCTGGACAGACATGACGACCTACAAGGTCGGCGCGGCATGGAACGTCACAGACCAGCTGGTTTGGCGCTTTGGTTACAGCTTGGGTGAGCAGCCCATTCGCGCGCCGGACGCGTTGTTCAATATCCTGGCGCCCGGGGTGATGGAACAGTATTTTACCGCAGGATTTAACGCGCGCCGGGGATAATCAACAAAACATCGTTCAGGGAAGTCCATCGCCCAGGCTCCACATGATCAGCGTCATTCTTCCCACCTTCAACGACATCAGCTCAGGCTATCTGGGCCCGATCATGAGTCGGCTTGTCAGAATCCCTCAGGCAGAGATCCTCGTGATTGATGGCGGGAGCACTGACGGCACTGTTGAGATTGTCGCCGGGCACGGCGTTGAAGTACTGAGTCTCCCGGGTTCTTCCCGCGCGGCCAGATTGAATTTGGGGATCGAGCAATCGCAGGGTGAGATGCTGTTACTGCATCATCCCCGTAGTGTGATCGAACCGGATGACATCGAGCTGATGCGAACACTTTCCGATGCGGATCAGCTGACCTGGGGGGGCTTTACTCATCAGTTCGATTCAGACCATCCATTGCTGCGCTTTACTTCCTGGTACTCCAACCATATCCGCTGTGACCGATCTGGCATTGTGTATCTTGATCACTGCGTGTTTTTGTCACGCGCCATCAAACAGTCCGGCATTAAAATCCCTGACATTGATATCTTTGAAGACACGGAACTGTCGAAATTGCTGCTCGGATTCGGCCGACCAGTGAGACTTTCTGCCAAGGCGCGGACTTCTGCCATCAGATTCAGGCGCAATGGTATGTGGAGGCAGGCATTTCTCAATCAGCTGATCAAAATAGCATATCACCTGCAGCTGTCGCCGGATCGGATGAACCGCCTTTATGAGAAGGGCTTACATCTGAACAAAGAGTGAGCCATGCCGAAGACGCCCCCCGACATTCAGGCTGAGCAGCTGCCCCCGCCGAGCACGCAGAATTTTGCGCAGTGAGGGTGGTTGAGCTTTACTGCCCGCCAGGATGCCTTCAGCGTCGTACCGAGGTTGAAGCGCGGATCATAGGGGAGCAGGGTGCAGGCCTGTACTGAGAGATGATCATCGCCCTTGTGCTTGACTACCATGCGAGAGCTGGCGCACATCATGGAGGCCGGGTCCTGATCGAGTATGCCCCAGCAGGCGGTGGTGATCTCGGGTACGTCTGCAGACTCATCCATCTCGGGAAAGAGCACCAGCTGTTCCGCAGAGTCGGCATCCAGAGTTATCTTCTTGTCGGCGAATAGTTGTCGAAATCCGGCTCGCATGCTGGCTTCATCCTCATCCCACATGGTCCGCCCCGCGACCGCGAAGGGTATGCCGGTGCCCGACAGCCACCTGAGCGACTCGATGGCAGGTTTCCAGGAACGGGGGCCGCGCTCCAGAGCGTGAATATCCGGAGTGTAGTGATCGAGTGAAATTCGCAGAGTCAGCGCTCCGGTAAATCGCTGATGCAGGGTCTCGAGTCTGGCTTTCTCACGCAACAGGGTGTTCATGCCGTTCGTCAATACCAACACTTTGAAACCCCGGGCCAGACAGGCTTCCAGTATGGGAACCATCTCCTTATTCAGAAAGGGTTCACCGCCTGTGAAGCTAATTTCCCGGGTGTCCATTTTTTCTGATTCAATTTCGTCCAGCAGTTGGCAGACTTCCCTCAGACTGATGTAGGCCAGCCGGTCATTAGTCGGGCTGGATTCGATATAACAGTTTTCGCAGGTGAGATTGCAGAGGCTGCCGGTGTTGATCCAGAGGGTCTCTAGGACTCTCGGGTCGACAGCGGCGCGCGTGTCGCCACCGAGGGTGAAGTCCGGATCGGTAAACTTCGCCTCTGCAGCGGTAATTTCTGTGACTGGTATGTTCTGACTCATTGTCGTCGTGGGTGTTCAGTTGTCCTGAGTAAGTGGACTGCGAAGTGGACCAGATCATGCTACCCTAAGCGAGTAGTGACCCGTTGGCAACCGCCACCGGTTTCTTGTAGTCCCTGTGCCTTTACTCTATTCTTCGACCGTTTCAGTGTGCTGTGAAGCGCCGAGCTCCCAATTTCCGTGACGCCCGAACGCCGGGCCCGATATTGTTCATGTTAGACAAACAACAAATTGAAGAGCTGGTTGCCGAGCATGGTGACCGGGTCAGTACGGGACGTTCTATCCGGCAGTTGATTGCCGACTGCGAACTGCCCCGGCTCAAGGGCGCGACCGTGCTCGAAGGCAAGGTGTCGGACTCAGTGATTGGAGAAGATCTGGTCACCTCAGGCGGGCTCCCCCTGCGCCTGATGTTTCGTAACAACCGAATTTCAACGCATGATGTCAATCGTGGTGCTATCCCTTTCAAGGATCAGGTACTGGCGTTTAATCATGCGCATATGCTGAATCTGGTCAGGCCAGTTCTGGGCAGCTCCCAATTTGAGATCCCCGGCCTTATGCCCAGCTCTACAGTGATTCCGGCGGAAAATCTGAAACTGATCATGATTGAGAATGTGCTGCGGCTTTATAATGCTGAAAGCTCGACTTCCACCTCGCTGTATCAACATTGGCTGGTCGCCAGAAAAGAAGGTCTCAAGGTGATGACCTATGCAGGCCACAGCCTGACCGTGGCTGATCTGCAGGTAAACGGCAGGCTGCCATATTTAATGGACACACCCAGCACGAAAGACAAAGAAGACAGAACCGTTGATGTGGGGGCACTGGTTAGTAGTGGAGTTTGCACGGAGCAGGAGTATGCCCAGATCAGAAATGCGTCGATGATGGCATTCGGTGTCGTGTCCGAATACCTCAGGGGTCGTGATATGGTGCTGGTGGACACCAAGACAGAGCATGGAGTCAATAGCGCCGGTCAGATCGTGGTCGCGGACGAAGTGTATACAATGGATTCATCCCGTTTCTGGCGGCTGGACGAGAACAACACGCTGATGACTCGCGACGGCAAGCCGGTATCTTTTTCCAAAGAGTTCGCTCGCGGCATGGTGACCGAAAAAAACCAGCAGTTTTCCCCCGAACAGACCCGTGCCATTGCAACGCGCTATATTCTCGGACTGCAGCATCTGCTTGGCGGTGAATTTACGCCGGACCTGCGTGAGAGGGATGAGCGGATCGTGGATTCTACCAATCTTATTCTGGACTCTTTGCTGTAACCGGCGGAGCCTACCGAGCAAAAGCCAAATGACGGAAACCGGACCCGGAGACTGCTATGTATCGCTCAATAAATTCTGTGACATTGCTGTTGGCCGTTGGGCTGCTCGCGTCTTGCTCGCCGGGGCCTTCGGAACATGAGGCAAAATCTGTGATCGCTTCGCTCGAGGATTATCAGCGCGCAGAACAGTTTCTTCCGCCAAACGCCAATCCGCTGGTAACTGATCGCATCCTGCGTCAGTACTGGCAGCTAGGCGATCGGCTGGTCTATCGCAAATCTGTGGTGGGTGGATCAGAGATTCTGATTGCTGATTCGCTGACCGGGCGAAAAACCACGGGTTTTGATCCGATCAATCTCGCCAATGCGATTGGCGAGATCACCGGCGATACTCCGGACAGCACCGAGCTTGATCTGCGGAATCTTGAGGTCAGCGAAAACCTTGATGTCCTCAGTTTCACTTACGAAGGTGAGAACTACCGACTTGAAACAGCGGAATTTTCTCTGCAAAAGTTACAGGAAGCGCCCCCCAATGAGTTTCTGTCTCCGGATGAAAGCAAGGCGGCCTTTATCCGGGATCATAACCTGTGGCTCAGAGACACCCTGACCGATGCCGTAACCCAGCTGACGTTTGATGGCGTTGAAAACTATGGGTATGCCACTAACAATGCCGGCTGGCTGCGTGATGATGGTCCGGTGCTGCTGTGGTCACCCGACTCACAAAAAATTGCGACGTTCCGTCACGATTCGCGCAAGGTCGGAGATATGTATCTGGTGACGACCGAGGTCGGCCATTCCACACTCGATGCCTGGAAATACCCGTTGCCGGGCGACGAATCCATTTTCATGATTGAAAGGGTGGTGATTCATGTCAACGAAGAACCGCGGCGAGTCACCCTCAATATGCCTCCGGATCCGCACCGCTCTTCAACGGCAGATCACGTGGCCGGGCGCGGGGGTGTCTTTCTTGACGTGGAATGGAGCGCTGACAGCGACATGCTGGCGTTTGTTTCTTCTTCCCGGGATCACAAGTCTGCCACCCTGAGACTGGCTGACCCGGACACCGGTGACGTCCGCACCGTCTATAACGAAACTGTCGCGACCTATTATGAGTCCGGGTATCGCGATCCGAACTGGCGCGTGCTACACGACCGGGAAGAATTCATCTGGTACTCCGAGCAGGACAACTGGGCCCATCTGTATTTGCATGATCTCAATACGGGCGAGCTGAAGCGGCAGCTTACCTCAGGTAACTGGCCGGTTCTGGAGGTTCAGCAGGTGGATGAACAATCGGGAACCCTCTATTTCACTGCAGCAGGCAGAGAGGGGGGCGATCCTTATTATCATTATCTATACAGTCTGGATCTTGCTGGCGGTGAGCCGCAGTTGCTGACACCGGAGCCTGCTCACCATCAAATCGACTGGTCAGAATCTGCCGAGTATTTTGTCGATACGTTTTCTACTCCGGCCACTCCGCCGGTTTCTGTCATTCGGGACCGGTCCGGTGCCGTGACGCTGGAATTGGAGCGGGCTGATGTCAGCGCGCTGGTAGCTACCGGTTGGCAGGCCCCGGAGTCTTTTGTCGTGAAAGCGCGAGATCAGCAAACAGACCTTTACGGACTGCTCTACCGGCCCAGTCAGTTTGACCCGGAACGCAGCTACCCGATTTTAAATTATCTGTATCCCGGCCCTCAGTCGGGTAGCGTCGGTTCCCGGGGTTTTCAGCCGGTACGCCGTGATAAGCAGGCTGTCGCCGAACTGGGG
>CACBCS010000045.1 GCA_902537815.1 uncultured Pseudohongiella sp.
ACGCACCATGTGGATTGAATTCTTATAATCAAACACGCTGAAACTCCTTTATTTACGTTCGATAAAATACCTGTCCTATTGTTTACTTTAGAGGATACAGCAATACTTACCCCCACGATTACCTAATTCCCGTCGCCCGATGCTCCTGAGCTTATTAAGCCTTCGGGCAACTTTTCTGCTCCTATGATTAACTCCTGGAGCCCTTCCCAATAAGCAATATTTAATTTGGCTTGACTATTTAGAAACTCAGTTACCGTCGAACCCGATATTGGATAAATAGCTGCATAAGCACCATATCTGTCAACAAATTCCAAAACCGCTCTTGGGCTTGCAACGAGGAAGTCATTTTCTAGACGTACCGCCGCGGCAACGCTTGGCAGCTTTTCATCCGCATATGCCTGAATGGTCTTCGTTACACCGGCGTTAGCGATCTTTACTAGGTGGTGGACGCGCAAGTATGATTCTATCTCAGAAGTATCCAGTCCCGCTAAAGGGAAGAGCACGTCGCGTTCAAACTCCAATCGTTTATCCTGCGGAAAAGCTAAGCCTATCCCGTAATCCGCAGCCCCCTCTAAAACAGCGGTCTTCTGAGCTCGAAGTAACATCAGGCGTTCTTCTGGCGATAAATCCCCAACATCATTTAGGTTTTGCTCAAGCAACACATGCTGCGCGTGATGTCCCGGATAACCTTCGTGACATGCAACATCAATCATCAAACCAATGTAGCCCATTGCCAGGGGGTTGATAGAAATTTCGCTCGCACCCTCACCTAAATAAGAATGCCACGGCGCGGAAACTTCTCGAGTCCAGTTGATCTTCACGCCAGAATCGAGAGGCAATTCCCAATTCTCCTTAGTGCTTTTCTCGCAAGCATCCAAAGCTAACTCGAACAATTGTTCTCGCTGACGGAGCGGCACCAGGAATCGAGATTGGAAATTGGATACGCGAAATGGAAGACTACCCTGACCAGGCAAAAGTTTATCCAACTCTTGTATAGCTTCTAAGGCAGCAAGCTCGAGAGCCGTCGGGGTGCGTTCCACAGACACAACTCGTCCACTGGCATCCAGACGAGTTTCAGGGCGCAACTCATCTATTCGAATACCAAAGAACCCACCCAACTCTTCCGAAAATGACAGCGAATCGTCGTCTGCCAAGAAGTCGAGAACCCGCAGAAGATGAGCAACCTTGAGCGCTAATCCTTCTAATCTCGGATCACTAATATCCTCTCTGGCATTATCTACTCGCGCTTTCAGGCCTCCTGCATCAATTAAGATCTCATCGAGGGAGGTCTCTGATATCTGACCAGGATCGTAAGAGCCAAAATAATTGTCCACTTCCCCTCTCGATATTTCATCAAGCTTTAAAGCAACGTCGATATAATCCTCCGCGAGACTGGCAACCGAGGTCTGTGATGCAAACCATACAAAACCCGCCACAAGGCTGATTAGGATACATATGACAGCAGCTAATTTGACACGCATTGTTTTATGAGTTATTCCGCCCTGAGAGCGTCAATAGGATCAAGCATGGCTGCTTTTTGCGCAGGGTAATAACCAAATATCACTCCAACTGCTGCCGCAACTCCCAGCGCAACCACCACACTGACAAATGTAACCGTTGCAGGCCACCCCAAGATCAAAGTAATTACTTGAGCGAGCATTAGCCCGACTAGCAAGCCAACTACACCGCCCACGGAGCTGAGCGTGACGGCCTCTACTAAGAATTGGCGCGAAACATCGGTTTTCTTGGCGCCAGTTGCCATCCGAAGCCCTATTTCTTTTGTTCGTTCCGTGATGGAGACCAGCATAATATTCATAATGCCGATACCGCCGACGAAAAGCGATGCTCCAGCAATACTGGCCAAAAGAGCAGTCATTGTCTCATTGGCTTTATCAAGGGTGTCTGTCATTTCTTCCAAGTTTACTTGATCAAGTTTGGGTAAATTTGCAAGTGCAAAGGCAGCGGCAGGTGTATACAGACCTCTTGTGAGAACTTCCTCAGCCTGAGTCTCAACGGTGAAATCATCAGGAATCCCCCCAGCACCACCTTGGTTCGCTAAATAGCCGGCCCTCGCTTCGGCATTCGCCTCGGTAATTATCCCATGGCGTTGGCGCAACATAAGCCTTATTTCCTCAGCTACCGAAGCGGCTTCACCGGCTCTATTTGTCGAAACGATTATTGATTCAAGATTCTGCTTGTTAATAGTTGATTGCAGGCTCTCCCATGGTATGAAAAGCACCTCATTATGATCGTCAGTAGAATCATCTATGACTCCAACAATCTCAAAGCTAGAGTCTCTCAACTGAACACGTTTTCCCAATGCATCGACATAAGAACCAAAAATATCACCTGCAATAGACCGGCCAACAATCACCTCGTCAGTAGCTGCGTTTGAAAAATTCGCGCCAGCCAAGAAATCCCAGGCATACATTCTCGCGAACGCATCTGATACGCCTTGAATTCGTACGAAAGATTGACCCTCGCCAAACCCGATGAATGTCCTCAACGAGTTCCCGGGGCTAATGTCTCGAACGCCAAATAATTTTGCGATTTCCTCACTGTCAGCAACTGATAGGGTGTCTGCGGCACCTCGGCCAGAAAGTATGCCCACCCCTTCACCGCCGCGCGTGTAATTCCCAGACTTCACATAGATGAGATTTGTACCCGCAGATGTGACTTCTTGTTCGACAGAGCCACGAGCGCCGGTTCCGAGAGCGACCATAGTTAGAACCGCGGCCACCCCTATGATCACACCAAGCATCGTTAGCGCTGATCTCAATTTATTCCTATTCAGGGAGTCCACCGCGAGCTTTATATTTAACACCATTCTTTGCGCCAAGGTAATTTTCCCTCGAAAAAACTTATTCGGATCTTAAACTTAAAACAGGATCAAGTAATGCCGCTCTTCTCGCCGGTACGAACCCGAAAACCGATCCAACTATTGCGGACGACAAGGCTGCAATAAAAAACATCGCAGGCGAGAATGCTATTGCCCAACCAAGCCAACCATCTGCCACATACAGCGCAAGGAATCCTATTGCCAATCCTAATAATCCTCCAAGCATCGCTAGCGTGAGAGATTCGACAAGAAACTGAGTCAGCACATCCCGGACTGTGGCACCAAGTGCCATCCGCAAACCGATTTCTCGAGTCCGGCTAGAAACAGAGACCAGCATGATATTCATGATGCCTATTCCTCCGACGAGCAAGCAAACGGCGGCGGCGCTCGACAGCAGATAAGTGAAGGTTCTTGCGGCTTGGCGAAGGCTATTAGCCATCTCTGTAAATGCAGCTTCCTCCAGCTGCGAAACATTTCCATAGACGGCTCTCGCGAGTCGCGGATCAGAACCCAGAGCAGGCATTGCTGATAAACTCTGAGTTGTAACCCTAAAATCGTCTATAGTGTCATCTGGAAGACTCCTGACTTCTCTCAACACCTCTCGAACAGATTCAGCGACCTCGGAAGTCACACCCACGTTAGCAGATCGTAGTGCAATTTCCTCGTATTCATTAGTCTCGATAACGTTAGTGGCCGCTTCAAGTGACATGAAGACTTCGGGGACGATCATGGAACTCCTGTTTCTTACTTGATCATCTGCGAGCGTCCCGACCACTGAGTAACTAACGTTTTTTACTTGCAGGGATTTGGTGAGTGGATCTTGACCAGGCCAAAGTGCTGCAGCAACCGACTCAGAAAGGACTAAAACGGGCGAGGAGTCGCGATGCTCTTGTGCAGTTATTAACCGCCCACGATTCACTGTCCAGCCATCCATCGAGGGCCAGCTTGCTTGGAACCCTCTTATCCGGGCAATCCTTACTGGGTTGCCGGCGTCTTGGTCCAAAGTCAAGTTGGCTGAAACGAGTGCGGATAAAGAACGCACGTTCCTCACGCCATTTTTAATAGCATCCAGTTCTATAGAACCTAGAGGAGGTGCTGGACTTCTGACCTTGGAACGTTTAGGGGCAAGAGCTCGCTGCCTCGCCGCCATCATCGCAGCATTTTGCTCAAAAGACGCATCGCCGTAACCTTCCTCGCCAACGACACCCGCGCCAAGTCCTCCGCCCATGCCGCTGTCTCCTGCCGCCGCGATTGCAGGTGGTTGAAAGTTACCGGCTCTGACTTTTACTAAGGTTGGACCTGAAGCTTCAATCTGCGACTCTATTTGTTGCTGTGCCCCCAGTCCAAGCCCATGGACGAAAACAACCATGGCCACGCCAACGCCCATCCCTATGAGAGTCAACAATGCGCGAAGGCCATTCTTTTGCAGCATCTTGAGAGCTAAAGCGAGGTTTATGGACATAGGTTTTAAAATTCGAATACACCTAGTCTGCGCTTAGGCCCATATTCTTCATTTCAGTATCCTCTGCAAATCTGGGCATCACACTAGCAGGAACCTCCAAAGTAACCGGTTGGCCTTGCCAGAAAAACTCGACACGTACAATTGTCTTCGGATCTGAGATAGGACCGCACAACCCAGCCCACCGGTCGCCCTGATCGCTGACATTCATTTCAAGTGGCTCTTCCGAACCATCAGGCCTGTGTAAAGCAACAGCGACTTCGGATACTACGCTTGCAGGCATGTCTCTGCGCATGTCGTCGCTGTAGAAAATTTCGACTCCGCCTTCCTCGGGAATTACAAGTTCTAAATGCAAGTCAAGGAACATCATCACGAACCCTCCATGACGAGAGCTATGATCTTCGTGCGCCTCTGAGACACCAAAAAAAGCGAATAAGAAAAAAGGAAGGATCTTATTCATAGTATAGAGCTCCAACCGGTTCTAAACTTGAAGCCTTATATGCCGGGTATAAGCCCGCAAGGACTCCCAACGCGGCCGAGATAACCACCGCAATTACCATCGAAAGTGATGACAGATAGACCGCCCATCCCAGAAGCTCTCCAACTATATGGACAACAGAAAGACCGACCAAAATCCCAATTACACCACCAGTGAGTGTCAGTGCTGTGGCTTCAGACATAAATTGGAATACGATGTCCCGCCGTGTCGCCCCCACAGATAGTCTGAGGCCAACTTCTTTAGTCCTCTGAGTTACCGAAAGTAATAGCAAGTTGACTACCCCAATGCCGCCAACCAAGAGCGACACTCCTGCGATGCTGGCAAGGAGCGTAACCATGGTAGTGTTCGCCCGTTCGAGAGAACCAGAAAGCTGTTCCATCGTGATGTTGTCTACCGAACCCATATTTCCAGCAACCACGCGGGCAACATCTGGCGGCAACCCGCTGCCAAGTAATTTTTCAGCTTGGGTTTGAACGGTAAAGTCATCAGGCATCTGCTCAGTAATTCCATGCCTGCTTCGAAGGAGCATGGTGATATCTTTGGCAAGCCTAGACGTCTCGCCGGCCGACCGGGCAGCAGCAGTGATTGTATTAAGCTTGCTCAGATTCAAAAGCTCGTGAATCGTCGAGACAGGCGTGTAGATTGCGTCGAACTGGTCATCACCGGCCGCTGGGCGAGACGCCCAGCTCTTGCTACTAACGACTCCCACTATTTCAAAAGGCTGATTCCACAGGAAAATGGTTTCGCCAACTGGGTTGGCATTAGTACCAAACAATCGATCAGACACCACTTGGCCTAACACCATGACATTAGATTTGTCATTAAATTCAGACTCCGAAAAAAATCTCCCACTGGTATAGGTCCATCCCGCACGCAGGCTGGGAAGTGTCGGCTCGGTGCCATGAAGCCGTGTGAACCAGCTTTTCCCTCCTTCTTCTTCAGAAAGCGTGACTCGTGCATTCTCATGCACTCCAGATGCGACAAACGAAATTCCCTCTAAGCTGTTCTCAATAGCTCGAGCATCCTCGATCGATAAGGTCGCAGCGGCGCCTAGTCCAGCCATCGCATCGCCCAAACGCTCCGCCGCGGTCGGATGATCGTGCTCAGCGTTCGGATCGTCCTCATAATGTGCAAGCAAAAAGGTTGCGCCGCCAGTTTCTGGTTTCTCCAAGTCGCCGATAAGACGTGGTGACTCCATTGCCGCTAGTCCCCTCATCACAGATGTATCAGGAATCAGGAACCCATGATCTGCTGGCGCTATGCCAGAATCTTGAGGTCGTTTTACCTGATAGTTTCCTGCGGTCACCACGATCATGTTGGCTCCAATAGCCAGCATTTGATCACCGATGGACTGTCTGGCGCCGCGCGCCAAACCGAGACTAACAATCAAAGCTGCCACGCCAACGGTCACTCCCAATACAGCCAGAAACGCTTGGAAATTGTTTTGCCGGATACCATGAAGCGTCATCGCTAGATAGTGTGCTTTCATAAAATTAGGATACTCCGATTAAATCATTTTATTTGTTTTACTGACTGATTCGAGATCGGAGGCATGTCGGCCTTTACCGGCGGCCCCATCAGCCTACAAGCGGCTTTATCTTTGAACCTCTCGCGTAGTCGCTAATTCACTGGTTGCTGCTGTCAGATGTGATTAGGCCATCCTTCATAGATACTATCCTCGTACCGTAAGCAGCGATCTCAGGCTCGTGAGTAATCAGAATGATCGTAATGTTGCGCTTAGCCCTGAGTTCAACCAACGTCTCCATCACTTCCCTGCCCGTGTCCGTATCAAGGTTTCCTGTTGGCTCGTCAGCCAGTATCAGCTCCGGGTCATTAACAAGCGCTCTAGCGATCGCGACCCGCTGTTGCTGACCACCGGACAGCTGATTAGGATGATGGGAGGCACGATCGTCTAACCTCATCAGATTCAGCGCATCAAGCGCCTTCTGCTTTCTAATGCTGGCAGACTCGAGCGGACGAGAGTATAACAAAGGGACCTCAACGTTCTCTGCAGCAGAAGTCCTTGGTAGCAAATTGAACCCCTGGAACACAAAACCTATTTTTTTGTTCCTTATTTCTGCTAAGTCTTCCCGACTTAAGCTAGATACATCTTCAGAACCTAACGAATAATGCCCTTCAGATGGTGTGTCAAGGCACCCCAAAATGTGCATCAGCGTCGATTTTCCAGATCCGGACGCACCTGTCACAGTCACAAACTCGCCCTCTTCAACTGACAACGAAACACCCTTCAGAGCGTGTACGGACGATTCCCCCATCTCGTAAGTTTTGCGGACGTTATCTAATTTTATGACGTTTGCGTTCACTGCAACCTCGTTGGTACTAACCACGTCTCCAAAGTCGACTCACGGGCGATCAGCGACTTTGGGGACAGTCTGAATTTACTCAC
>CACBCS010000046.1 GCA_902537815.1 uncultured Pseudohongiella sp.
AAATTGTCGGTAGAAATTTGCAGCGCTTCTGCTTTTTCGACAACATCGCTCAGCCCCACATCCAGAAATTCTGGAAACTGCAGCATGAGGGTACGCAGCGCGCTTTCTGCCTCGGGTTGGAAGAGGGGCGTTTCGTCTACACGATCAGTGCTATCTGGCAATGTAGATCGATTGTCCGACAGATTGCCGCGGTCGCTGCAACTTTGCAGATTGCAGAAAAACACAGCCGCAGCGACGATTACGAAGCCAGGGCTGTTGTTTAGCGTAAACTGATGACCTTCCATTGTCTGGCCTGCGCTTCTTTCCTGAGGGAATCATCGGGATCAACGGCAACCGGCTCAGAGACTTGTTTCAGAAGCGGTAAATCATTGATTGAATCTGTATAGAAGACAGCAGAAGACAGGTCAAAATGGTGGCCGCGGGAGGCCGCCTGCTGCATCCAGACCGCCAGTTTTTTCACTTTGCCTTCCTGATAGCACGGCTCACCCTGAATCTTGCCAGTCAGTTTTCCCGCGATGGTTTCAAGCTGTGTGGCGATCAGAATATCCACCCCGAGTTCATTGGCGATGGGTGCAGTGATGAAGTCATTCGTTGCGGTAATAATGATGCAGGTGTCTCCGCGTATCTGATGGGATTCAATCAGCGCCCTCGATTCAGGAAGGATCATGGGCCTGATCTTCTTTTCCATAAAGGTTTCATGCAGGTGATTGCGCTCCTCCTCGGTGTAGCTCATCACCGGAGCGACGGTGAAGTTTACATAATCATGGATGTCGAGTTTGCCGGCCAGATAATTCTGATAATGGGCATCATTGGCTGCACGATGGCGGTCTGCGTCCACCAGACCACGCTCGATCAGAAACTCTCCCCACGCATGATCGCTGTCACCAGCAAGAAGGGTATTGTCCAGATCAAATAAAGCGAGGCGGCCTTGCATATCGATGGAAATCCAGAGCGAATGACACGGATGAATGGTACCAGTATACCGTGTCTCTCTGCTGCGGTTAGCTCTTGGGGTAAAAGTCTCGCCCGCGTGTGCCTTTGATAGCGCTAACCCACTGATTATAGGGTACTAACCACTTTTTTTCGGGAATCCCCTCATTGATACAATTTGATCTCTTGTGAAACAATAGCGACAGTTGCTTCTCTAAAGGGAAAACAATGATCGATTCAGAGGGCTATCGTCCTAACGTCGGAATAGTCATTTGCAACCGCAGAGGCCAGTTGCTGTGGGCAAAGCGAATTGGCCAGAGCGCGTGGCAGTTTCCGCAGGGCGGTATTAATGAAGATGAGACGATTGAGCAGGCGCTGTTTCGAGAGCTTGAAGAGGAAGTTGGATTGCGCGGGAAGGATGTCAGTGTCCTGCATCAGACTACCGAATGGCTCCGTTATGACCTACCGAAGAATTATATTCGTTACCACAAGAACCCTCTTTGCATTGGCCAAAAACAGAAATGGTTTTTGCTGGGACTCGAAGCGGATGATAGTCGAGTTGAACTGGACAAATTCGGAGAGCCTGAATTCGACGACTGGCGATGGGTGAGCTACTGGTATCCGGTCAATCAGGTCATCGAATTCAAGCGCGATGTCTACCGTCGTGCGCTGCACGAGTTATTGGGCCCGCTTGAGCGCTATATCAAGTAACGGGCTCGGCAGTTCGGAATTCCTGTGCGTGACGCAATCCGTGGGCGGGGGGAGCTGCAATGCCATGGCGCTGCTACTTGAGGCTGGAACTGACAATATATGCTCGAGCGATTACGGGAAATAGTTCAGCAGGTTAATTCTGCAAAAGACCTGCAGTCAGCGCTAGACATCATCGTGGTTCGCGTACGCGAAGTGATGGCTACTCAGGTTTGCTCCGTTTATCTGTTCGATGAGGACATGAACGCCCATGTGTTGATGGCATCGAGAGGGCTGAACAAAGAAGCCGTCGGCCATGTGAGCCTGGAAATTGGCGAGGGGCTCGTGGGGCTTGTGGCCAAACACGCGGAACCAATCAATCTCGAGGATGCCTCCAGACATCCCAGCTTCCACTATATTCAGGAAACCGGAGAAGAAAGCTTTCGCTCCTTTCTCGGCGTGCCAATTATTCACCACCGAAATGTTTTGGGGGTAGTGGTTGTTCAGCATGAGCAGCAGAGGCGATTTGATGAGGGTGAAGAAGCCTTTCTGATCACCTTGTCAGCGCAGCTGGCTGGGGTTATTGCTTCAGCTGAAGCGACCGGCGCGATTGCTGGTATAAGCCCTTCCGGACAAAAAATTTCAGACACCGTTTTTGCCGGTGTGCCGGGCGCTTCCGGCGTGGCGATTGGTGAAATGGTTGTTGTTTTCCCTAAAGCCAATCTGTACCAGGTGCCGATCAGACAGGCGCAGGATCTCAACAGGGAAATCGGCGTCTTAAACGATGCGCTGAACAAAGTGCGTCAGGATATGCGAGACATCCATGAGCGTCTGGCAGGGAAAGTTGCAGAGGAAGAGCGGCAGCTTTTTGATGTCTATCTTCACATGCTCGATGACGATGCGCTGGGCAAAGAGGTACTGGAACGGATTCAGACCGGGCATTGGGCCCAGGGCGCACTCGCTGAGGTGGCTCTGGAGCATATTCGTAGTTTTGAAATGATGCCCGATGATTATCTGCGTGAGCGAGCAGTCGATATCAAAGACCTCTGCAGCCGGGTTCTGTTTTATCTGCAGCAAGGAGAGCAGGTACACACGGAGTATTCTGAAAATACCATTTTGGTAGGCGAGGAAGTAACGCCGGCGATGCTGGCTGATGTGCCGGAACACAAGCTTAAAGGGATTGTTTCATTGAAAGGATCTGGTAATTCCCATGTAGCCATTTTGGCGCGGACCATGGGAATTCCTACAGTTATGGGGGTCGTAGATCTGCCAATTAATCAACTGGATGGCAGAGAAGTGATTCTGGATGGTTATAAGGGAGAGCTAATCGGGAATCCCTCTGAAACTGTTCGGCAGCGCTATGAAAATACGATCAGAGAGCAGGCAGAGCTGATTGCTGGTCTGGAAGAGCTTAAAGATCTGCCCTGCATCACCGCGGATAAGCATCGGGTCCATCTGTGGGTGAATACGGGCCTGATCTCTGACGTTGCCCGTTCTCTCGATCAGGGCGCCGAAGGAGTGGGCCTTTACAGAACAGAAGTTCCATTTCTGCTCAGTGAACGGTTTCCCAGCGAGCATGAGCAGGCAGAAATTTACCGAGAGCAGCTTGAGGCGTTCGCTCCTATGCCGGTTACTATGAGAACGTTAGACATTGGTGGGGATAAAGCCTTATCGTATTTTCCTATTGAAGAAGAGAACCCATTCCTTGGATGGCGCGGAATCAGAGTGACTCTGGATCATCCTGAGATCTTTACCGCCCAGATCAGAGCGATGATGAGGGCGAGCAAAGGATTGGAAAATCTCCAGATTATGTTGCCGATGATCAGCAACATAAATGAAGTGAATTCGGCCATCCAGTTAATCAAGAGAGCTTACCGAGAGCTCCTTCAGGAGGGGCTCAGCATCCAATATCCACCGGTCGGGGTAATGATTGAACTTCCGGCGGCGGTCTATCAGACCAAAGCGCTTGCCTCGCTGGTTGATTTTGTGTCCATCGGAAGCAATGACCTTACCCAGTATCTGCTGGCAGTAGATCGTAATAATCCCCGGGTGGCGAATTTATACAGCGCGTTTCATCCAGCCGTCTTGAGCGCTTTGGTCCATGTCGTGCGTGAGGCCAAAGCGGCTGGTAAGCCTGTGAGTATCTGTGGCGAGATGGCGGGCGACCCCGGTGCAGCTGTACTCCTTATGGCTATGGGCTTTGATATTCTTTCGATGAACGCCGCATCCCTGCTGAAAGTAAAATCGGTTATCCGCAGCATCAGCCGAAGCGCAGCGCAGGAATTGCTCGAGCAAGTGATGCAGATGGATGACGCGAAGACAGTGAGAAGTGCGGTTGACCTGACTTTATATAATGCGGGTGTTGAGCGCTTGTTGCGGTCCTCAAGGACGAACTGACAGCTATCACGGGCGGTGGCGAGATTATTCAGTTCCAGAAAAGACTTGCCCGCCCTTTACGCCTGCTGAGTCCGGTTCAGAATGAAATTCAAAATATTGCGCATCAGCGGCTTGTCCGAGCGCGTTGTAGGATTGCTCGCAAAAGCGAACCGTGCCGCCGCGGTGCGCTAGGACCATGGCGGTTGAACAGCGCGTCCCGTAATTACCTTGCTGATGCTGAATGAAAGTGGCTGACAGAATCCGCTCCAACTCAATCGGCAGACCCGTGTCCGGCAAGGCATCATCAGCCGCGCTGTCGCGGTCGGACATCAGGTTGATTAAGGCATCGGTCGATAAAAAACCTTTCTGACTGAACAGATCCGCCAGCCGCTTCTTGCCCAGATTTACTTTTGGCCAGTCGCTATCCAGTAAATCATTGGACAGGCCAAAGATTCCCGGCGCCAAGACCCTGACGATATTCTGGGAATTATTGGCATAGCACAGGGAGCCGCCGTCCCCGACTAACAGGTTGAACCCGGCAAATTCCGGGAAGTGTGGCTGAATCGATTCGCAGTACTGCAAAGGCGTGCTGGTTCCGCTGAGAAAATTTCTGACCAGTTCCCCTCGGGATCTGGCGTGCTGCTTCGTCTGTGTCGTGCTGCGGATATTGGTCACTCCGGCGAATCGGCCCTGTCGGGTGACGCCAATCCAGGTGCCTCCGGCTTGCAGATCCCTGCCGGCGAGAATGAAAGACTCTGATCCCGGCCAAAAATTGGCCGCTGCACTGGGCCGGTCGAAGAACTCATCTCTGTTAGCTGCTAAGACGAGCGGGAAGTCGGGATCCATTCCGAGCGCAAATAGGATAAGACACATGATGAACTATTTCCTCCGGTTGGATGAATTCTGAATCCCGGGACACGTTGACTGGCACAATCTTGCTATACTCTGATCTCTGTTCATGAAGTATATTGCCGTTCCTTATGCTGACCTACCCTCAAATTGATCCTGTCGCGATAAGCCTTGGGCCAATTAGTATCCACTGGTACGGTATCATGTACATCATCGCATTCGGTGGCGCCTGGGTGCTTGCGACGTATCGGGCTGCCAGAGTCGCTGATCCATGGACCGCTGAGCAGATTTCCGACCTGATCTTCTATGGCGCGCTGGGCGCGGTCATCGGCGGCCGGATGGGATCTGTTTTCTTCTACAACTTTGGTCGATTTGTCGAAGACCCGCTGTGGTTATTCAGAGTGTGGGAGGGAGGGATGTCCTTCCATGGCGGGTTTCTGGGTGTGCTGTTCGCACTTTTTCTCTACACCCGCCACATCAAAAAAGATTACTGGAGCACCATCGATTTCATTGCACCGCTGGTGCCTTTTGGACTCGGAGCCGGGCGGATAGGAAATTTCATCGGCGGTGAATTGTGGGGCAGGCCAACGGATGTTGCCTGGGGCATGGTGTTTCCGCATGTCGATCAATTACCCCGGCACCCATCGCAACTGTATGAGGCTGCCCTGGAAGGCGTTGCTCTGTTTGTTCTCGTTTGGATTTTTTCCTCTAAATCACGGCCCCGTTTTGCGGTTTCAGGCTTGTTTGCCCTCGGTTACGGCAGTTTCCGATTTTTAATCGAATTTTTTCGTGAGCCGGATTCGCATCTGGGTTATCTCGCTTTCGACTGGTTCACAATGGGCCAGTTGCTGTCGACACCCTTGATCGTTGTGGGGCTCTGGTTTCTGTATTTGGCATACGGCAGGCCAGTCAGGCCTGCCATTCATTAGACTGTCAGGAGATCGACATGCAGCAGTATCTCGAGCTTTGCAGAAGGATCGTAGACGAAGGTGTCTGGATAGAAAATGAACGCACCGGCAAACGATGCCTGACCGTCATCAATGCGGATCTGTCCTATGATGTAGCCGGCAACCAGTTTCCGATCATTACGACTCGTAAAAGCTACTGGAAGGCGGCTATCGCTGAACTGCTTGGCTACCTGCGCGGTTACGACAGTGCCGCAGAATTCCGCAAGCTGGGCACCAAGTCGTGGGATGCCAATGCCAATCTGAACGCGTCCTGGTTGAGCAATCCGGCACGCAAAGGCGAAGATGATATGGGTCGGGTCTACGGGGTTCAGGGCCGGCGCTGGTTGAAACCTGATGGCAAGCCTGTGGATCAACTTCGCAAGGTTGTGAGCAATCTGGCGAAGGGCCTCGATGATCGAGGTGAAATTATGACCTTCTACAACCCGGGTGAATTTGATCTGGGCTGCCTGCGACCCTGCATGCACACACATAATTTTTCATTAATGGGCGAAACTCTGTATTTGACAAGTTACCAACGCTCCTGTGATGTTCCCCTGGGCCTCAATTTCAACCAGATTCAGGTTTTTACGCTGTTGGCATTGATCGCACAGATTACTGGTAAGGCCGCAGGCCAGGTTTACCACAAGATTGTGAATGCCCATATTTACGAAGATCAGCTGGATCTCATGACGTCAGTGCAGCTTAAGCGCGAGCCGTTTGAACCGCCGGAACTGAAGATCAACCCGAGCATCAAATCGCTTGAAGATATCGAAACTTGGGTGACTCTGGATGACTTTGAAGTGATTGGATATCAGCATCACGACCCAATTGCCTATCCGTTTTCAGTGTAAACCCTTGGGCTCTCTGAGCCGTGGAAGCATGACATGAAGATCTCTTTGATTTGCGCGATGGCAACGAATGGCGTGATAGGCAAAAACAACGGTCTGCCTTGGCACCTGCCTGAAGATCTGCAGTATTTCAAAGCCACCACGATGGGTCACGCCATTATCATGGGGAGAAAGACCTGGGAATCGATCGGCCGACCGCTGCCGGGGCGCACCAGCATTGTGGTGACAGGTAATTCCTCCTATCAGGCGGACGGTGCCAGGGTGGTACATTCCGTCGAGCAGGCGGTTCAGCTGGCGCAAGCGCTGGCGGAGATTGATGGCTCATCGGAGGCCTTCGTGATTGGCGGAGCGGCTTTGTATGCGACCGCTATGCCAGTTGCTTCGCGCTTTCACCTGACGCGGGTCCACGCAGAG
>CACBCS010000047.1 GCA_902537815.1 uncultured Pseudohongiella sp.
ACCAGTCGTTTTTATTGGTACCGTTCCAGTCCAACCATTCGAATACGAAGACCTCCATGAACAGATCTAATGCAAGCAGACAGAAAAATCCGAAAACCCAGGCTAGGGCAAAGGCCAATGTGCTGAGTGTTTTCACGGCGTGATAAGCAGGGGTTTCAATTTATGGTGAAAGTTTACGGTGCCTTCGAGCGCAAACTGCTCATGGTTGGATTCGATGCTGGACAGGTCATAGAGATAGTTGACCATCGTGCCGAGAGACAGGTTCATGCCGTTGTCGCTGAAGTCCGCACCCGCAAGCACTTCATGTAAGGTGGCCCCGTTCCCTAGATGAAAACGAGCGACCGGATCACGGGGTTTGTCCCTTGATTTGGAGAGAACCAGATAATTGAAAACCAGTTTTCGAATGTTTTCCTGATGGGTTTCATCTGCCGCATCGGCAAAGCTCAGTCCCGCAATCTCTTTTTTCAGTGCTTCCAGCTCGGCGGTATTTTGTGAGTCTTCTGATTCAAGCCAGCGATTGAAACCCGGAACCGGAGAGAGGGTAACGAATGTCTTGATAGAGGGAAATTCAGCCTGTAACTCCTGAACCACCTGCTTGATCAGTAAATTTCCGAAAGAGATGTTGTTCAGACCGGGCTGGCAGTTACTGATGCTGTAGAACACGGCGGTATCGTGGTTGACGTGCAATTCCGCCTCCGTTCCGTCCAGAATGGCATCAATTCTGTTGGGTATGCCGTGTGTTAAGGCTACCTCAACAAAAATCAGAGGCTCATCAATCAGCGCAGGATGAAAAAAGGCGAAACATCGCCGGTTCGGGGGGTCGATGCGATTGCGCAGGTCATGCCAATCTTTGATGGCATGAACCGCCTCATAGCGAATGATTCGCTCCAGAATTGCGGCAGAGGTTGACCAGTTTATGGTTTGCAGCTGCAAAAACCCCCTACCGAACCAGGAAGTAAACAAGCGTTGAAAATCTTCATCAACCGCTGACAGCACGGGATGCTGCTTTAGAAAACCCAGTAAGTTGCTGCGCATGGCAACTAGATCATGGGTTGCGCCCGGCGTTTGGTTCAGTCTACGTAAGAGTTCCTGACGGAGCGGCTCAGCCACTTTTGATAAGTCGCTGAGCGTTGAGCTCGAGGGCTCTCTGACATATTTGGCGTAAGCGGACTTGATTTGGTTTTCATCAGCGTTGAAATTTTGTTCCAGATGATGGAAGAAGGCGAGCTGCTCATCTGAATTCAGGGTGGCGTAGCGATCAAGCACCTGTCTCGCCGTTACGATCCCGGACACCTCGCCGACAGAACCCATGAGCTTTTCTAGAAGGTCATCGATAGACTCCGAGTCCGATTTTGAAAAAAAACCCCGTTGACGCTTTACAAGCCCGGATAGAAAGTCATGGAACCTTGAAAATGACATGTGTATTGACCGTATGACGTTGGTCACTAAGTCTATAAATAGGGTCTAGCAGTTTGCAATTAGAATTTGAAATGTCAATTTAAGCCCAATCAAAAAAGTGTATCAATTACATCCTGCTAAGGGATGGACCACCCGGCAATGTCATACGCGATTTCTAGATTTACAAATCCTTGTAGTGCTAGCAGACAGCCAGTGATCAGGGCTCCTAGAACTGAAGAAACTAGCTTATTATCAGCAATTGTGCCTAATAAACTTGTCGGTGAATGGGTCAGATCATGAAACGTCGCGTAATCAATCAGTCTGCTCATCATCTCCACTTCATTACTATCTTTCCGGATGCCTGTATGCGGAACTTCTGTTTCGGCACCATCTTTGTTAGCGGAAATAACATACCTCCGTAACAAGTCGATGCCATTGACTCGCTCGCGTTGCAATTGTATGGCCCGAATCATTGCCAGGATACTAATTGAGCCAATCGCAAGTATGATTAAAAGTATCATGACAATCGTTGTGACATGGTGTGGAGCGTTAGTCCAAACTATAGAATTTAGAAGCACAACACAACAGAGTGCGCAGAGGAGGAGCACGGAGGTGTAGCCCTGTATCCTCTTATAGAATTGCTCGCCGAATTTCACGATGGAGTCCCTCAATTCCATAAACGCTAGGATATTAGCAGGGCGGTCAAGGTCTAGCTTCACTAAGCCGTCTCCTGAGATGATTAGATTGTACTCTGAACCTTCTAATGGTTTTAGAGCCAATCCTTCTCCGAATACTAGATTATTTATGAGCACAGACCCTTTTTGCCTTCGCCCGAAATCGAAGGCGCATACGAGCCCAAAGCCCATAATACCTATGCCAGACATGCAGCCTAAGAATCGGGCTGCGTGAATAATAGGGTCCAGCGAGAGTCTCAACGAATCAGCGTAAATTAAATAATGAATGAGCGGAGGAACTACAGCTATGGATAGAGCCATCAGCGCAACCCAAAGGTCGTAGGCTGCGGGCTTTTTCTCAGAATATGTGGAGCAGACTATAGCGTGCAGGAGAGATTTAATATTAAATTTTGAATCAACATAGCGATCATCATTTTTGTTTGGCTCTGCCGACAAGGTGCTTCCCGGTGGAGTTACTGATTCATCTACTTTCCGAAGAATTAACTGACCTTTCTCGAATAAACGTGATCTTCCGGTAGCAAGAGCATCTATCTCTGACTCAATCAACCCATCGAAATTGGTTGGTGCACTCCAGCCAATGCCGACTAGTTTTCGACGCATTCTGTCAAAGGTCCATTCCGGCGCGGGTCTAGCTAGATCTTCAACTTCTTCAGCCGTGAAGTAACCATACTTTATTGAAATTATTAGTCGCCTCATAAAAAGGAACATGAATGCGAGGATCACTTGGTATGGATCGACAAAAGTCGGCCCAGAATTGAAAAATACAGTCTTCAAGAAGCCAAGCGTAATTATCCAAGAGCATGGGTAGACAATCAGCCATGACCATAATATGAAGGATAGCGGTGCCGATTTAGCTGAGACCACGCATAGGCCTCTATTTTGGCAGACATGCCAAGCTCTCATTGCTGATTTTTCGATCAATAATGCAGCGATGGGAGAGAAAAGAACTGGGGGTAAATTCTCGTAGATAAACGTTTCCCAGAACTGCTTCCAAGAAAATGTTAACGCACTTTTCGTTTCCATCGATTCCCTATGCAAATCTGTGTTTCTTGAATGGGGAGGCGCCTTTTAGTTTTTCTTTACCTTTGCTCGAAAAATTTTAAAGGATTCTGACCCAGAATCGGAGCGCCTCAATGGATTAACCTGCAGGCCTGGAACTGTTGATGTAAGGGTAACAACTTTTTAATTCATGCGTTTAGCTTTAGGTAGAAGCCATAACCCTAACCACGTGCTAGCAAATAATTTTAAGGTCGCCATGATCGCTGCGGGCAAGCCCCATATAAAATCGAGATAACTATTCCAAAACCATGAATACATCCACGTTTTTACAAATTTTAGGAAAGTAAGCTCCATGAATTCCAAAGTACTGAACGTTAGAATGTTGTATTCAACAGAAAATATGTATGAATATATCCAGAAGCAGAAGAAAAGTTGTATAGGTGTTGTGTACACCAAGAAGTAAGCGAACCAAAGACTCATCTTTTTCATGCTTTATTATCTCTGATCCTGCAGATTCTGACTCATTAGAATAGCAAGTTGAATTCGGACAGCTTCAAACGAACAAGCTTACAGATACTCATGTTTGTTTAGCACCCTCATGGCCGGACCCGCATGTATTTCCTGAGAGTCCGTTCATTAATGTGGGGATTAGGTACTGGCTCCCCTCCGTAAATACTGCCATCGATATCTACTGTCACAAATTCAGCCCCATTGCCAGGGAGGATATTGGGATTCGCCCAGGGAAAGCGTATGAACTCCTTTACCCAACCTGTTTCTGCTTCGCCGATGCGAATTCCCATTTCGTAACCAGGGTTCTGCACATTATCTGATTCGGAGTCTGCAACGTATATCCGCCCCTGTTCATCAAAAGCTATTCCGCTTGGCCGTCCGAATTGGGTCCAGGTTGCGGAGTGCTGCCCCTCTTGATCAAAGATTTGTATCCGGCTATTGCTGCGATCCCCAACGAAGACTCGTCCTTTAGGGTCAATGGCGATAGCATGCAAAGCTCGAAATTGTCCAGGTGCATATCCAGTTTCTCCCCAAGACATTAAAAACTCGCCGCTACTGTTGTACTTTACGACTCTATTGTTGCCGTCCGCGTTATGGCCATCAGCAATAAACACGTCACCATTCGATGAGATTGCCACATCGCTTGGAGAAGTAAAATGATTCGGACCAACCCCTTCTTCTCCAGGCGTCCCGAGAGTCATCAGCACCTCACCTGTCGGACTAAACTTGACGACGTGGTGGCCTCGATTATCGCCCTCGGGGATGTTGTTCTCGCTCACAGCATCGGTAACCCAGACGTTACCGTCAGAGTCGACGTCAATTCCATGGGGCCAGATAAACATTCCGCTACCGAATGATTCTACAACGTTGCCGTCAGGGTCGAACTTCAATACAGGATCCAGATCTGATTCAACGCACTCATAGCCAAAAAGCTCAGGTCCTGCATCGCAGCGGACTATTGCCCAAATATGGTGCCCGTCAGGATCCACTTTCGCTTTTCCGACAGCTCCCATTACTCGTCCATTTGGTAGTTTTGCCCACCCCTCAACAATTGCATACGGGTTAGTTGAGTTCTGCGCAGCAGCCTCGGTTAGGGCCAGGAAAGGAACTAGAGCAAGAAAAGCAATAAAAGATTTTATTTGATTCATAGTGAACATATACAACCTCGTCTAATATTGTTTTTATATTCAATAAACGTCTTTATCAACTCCACCGCCACGAAGGTTGTAAGGGTGTCTATCTTTTGGCTTATAAAATTTAATCGAGAAATCAGGACGCTTCTTTTTCATTTTTCGGCTTTCGCCAACTCATCGCTGCTCCGATTGCAACGCCGACTGCTATCCACACAGGTTCATTAGTTAAGGCAAAACCTGCTACGCCTGTTGCCGTACCAACACCAATCCAGGCTCCAACAGTATCAGAATTCTTCGATTTTTTACTCATATTAAATAGGCAACTTTAGCTACTCCACCGTCACTTAGTGTTTTCGAACAGAGAATAAGATCTTTGAATCTCTTATCAAACATCATGTAAAAATTTTTGTACTTATCTTTCATTGTTATCCAAATAATATCTCATGAAAAAATCTTCCTGGCATCAAAGTAAATGCACCAGCAATCAAAAGTGCCCCAACGTAGACGCCGATCATAGAGTACATATGTGCGAACTTATATCTTTCTATTCTTGTTTTTTAAATTTCTTTATATTCCAAATTGCGTAAATCAATGACCCAATAGTCCATGGTGTTAAAAGATGAATTAATGAATATTGACCGGGATTAATTGCTTGAATAAATATTGCTGTCAAAGAAACTGTTATTAAAAAAGTTACCCAGATTCGTCCAAGCATTTTATGTTGGTTTGTGCCCTTTTTGGTTAGGAAGATGTAAAGACCAAGCGGAACTGCAAGCAATGCCAATGTTGCATGAGCATAAATTATCTGCATTTTTTATGCCGTAATTCTCTGTTCAAACTTACTCCACTGTGACCGACTTAGCCAAATTTCGAGGCTGGTCTACATCAGTACCTTTGACGATAGCAACATGGTAGGAAAGTAGTTGTAATGGTATGGTGAAAACGATCGGGTTAAGAACGTCAGGTGAGGCTGGGACGTGGATGACCTTGCAATTCTTATCACCCTGATAATTAACGCTCTCGTCAGCAAAGACATATAATTTACCGCCTCTGGCGCTAACTTCCGCGAGATTGGCGCGGAGTTTCTCGAGTAAGTCATCATTAGGTGCAACCGCTATCACCGGCATATTTTCGTCGACCAGTGCTAGCGGTCCGTGTTTAAGCTCGCCTGAGGGATAAGCTTCGGCGTGAATGTAGGATATCTCCTTCAATTTCAGAGCACCTTCTTTTGCGATGGGATACTGGATTCCCCTGCCAAGAAAAAGGCTGTGGTGCTTGTCGGCGAATTGTCGAGACATCTTGCGAATGTCTTTGTTGAGGCTCAGAGTGCTTTCGATCAAGTCCGGTAGACGGTTCAGCTCCCTGACCAGAGCTGCCTCTTTTCGCGGTGTCAGGCCATTCCGGCGTCCTAATGCAATAGTCAGGGTCAGCAACACGGCGAGCTGTGCCGTAAACGCTTTGGTAGAGGCGACGCCGACTTCTTGCCCGGCCATCGTCAGTAAAGAAAAGTCTGATTCACGCACCAGTGAACTGGTGGCAACGTTGCAAATTGCCAGATAGGCAGTATAGGGGAGCGTTTTGGCATAGCGAAGAGCGGCTAGGGAGTCTGCGGTCTCGCCAGATTGGGACACGGTGACCAGCAAAGAGCCGTCTGGCACTATTATGTCCCGATAGCGATAGTCACTGGCAATATCTACTGAGCACTCCATGCGGGCGATGGACTCAAGCCAGTATTTGGCGACATGGCCCGCATGATAGGAAGTGCCGCAGGCGACGAACTGTACATGTTTAACCTTGTCGAAGATGGCCGGCGCCTTGACGCCGAATGCATTCTCGAGGACTTTGTTTTTCGAAATCCGGCCGTCTAGCGTGTCCCGGATGACAGCTGGTTGCTCATAAATTTCTTTCAGCATGTAGTGCTTGTAGGTGCCCTTATCGCCATCACTGCTGCGGCCCGCCACTGTACTGACTTTGCGTTCGATCTGCTTGCCGCCGTGCCAAATTTCATAGCTTTCACAGGTAATTCGGGCAATGTCGCCTTCTTCCAGGTAGACAAACTGATCGGTCACCTGGCCCAGCGCGTGTGGGTCGGAGGCAACAAAGTTTTCCCCGATTCCGACACCGATCACCAGCGGACTGCCTGATCTCGCGACGATTAATTCATCCGGTGTGGCCGCATCGGCAACACAAATGCCGTAAGCGCCTTCGAGGCGCCTGATGGCTTTTTGGGTTGCAGCGAACAGAGAGACCTTGTTTCCCTTGCGTTCAAGATGGAT
>CACBCS010000048.1 GCA_902537815.1 uncultured Pseudohongiella sp.
AGCGGCGCAGCAATTATCGCCAAACCGAAGCCAATGGAGCTCTGCACATAAGAGCCTACAAAAATCACCAGTACAGCAGTTAAGAGTTCCACTTAGTTACCTGAGTTACCTGACGCCAGTATTCACAGTCGACTCGACGCGGCGGATGATAACCGCCCTTGACTGCGGGCTCCAGCATTCCGGGCTGAGAGAATCTCTCAACACAGCCGGCAAGGCATTGGCCAGCTGCGCATACTCACCTACAATCAACTACTGGAGCGCTCGCTCACCGGGTAAGCCGAGCCCATGATTCAAGCACCAATAACCGGATCGCTCAGACGAGGACGTGCCCTATGAAAACCCGTGCCGCTATCGCATTTGCTGCAGGAGACGCTCTGGAGATAGCAGAAGTGGATCTGGAAGGGCCTAAAGCCGGCGAGGTGCTGGTCGAAATCAAAGCCACAGGCGTTTGCCATACCGATGCCTTCACGCTCTCCGGAGACGATCCAGAAGGCGCTTTTCCCGCCATCCTGGGACACGAAGGCGCCGGCATCGTGGTTGAAGTCGGCAGCGGCGTGAATTCGTTACAGCCGGGCGATGCAGTAATTCCCCTTTACACCCCGGAGTGCCGGCAATGCGACTTCTGCCTGCACCCCAAGACCAATTTATGCCAGTCTATCCGTGCCACCCAGGGTCAGGGCCTGATGCCTGACGGGACCAGCCGGTTTTCACTGGACGGTCAGCCCATTCTGCATTACATGGGCTGCTCGACCTTCTCCAATTACACCGTCCTGCCGGAGATTGCCTTGGCGAAAATTCGGCAGGATGCTCCGTTCGATAAGGTGTGTTACATCGGCTGCGGAGTCACAACCGGGGTTGGCGCCGCCGCCTTCGATGCCAAGGTAGAACCCGGCAGCACCGTCGCGGTATTCGGTTTAGGCGGTATCGGTCTCAACGTCATTCAAGGCGCCCGCATGGTGGGTGCAGACCGAATCATCGGGATAGACATCAATCCGCAGCGCGAAAGCCTTGGGCGGAAATTCGGCATGACTGACTTCATTGACCCCGATGCCGTCGAAAACGTCACCGAAGCAATCACTGATCTGACTGGTGGCGGCGTTGACTACTCTTTCGAGTGCATTGGCAACGTCCACACCATGCGACAGGCTCTCGAATGCTGTCACAAAGGATGGGGCGAGTCTTTTATCATCGGTGTGGCCGGCGCAGGGCAGGAAATCGCGACCCGACCGTTCCAACTAGTCACCGGCAGAAGCTGGCGCGGTACGGCCTTTGGTGGTGCACGGGGACGCACTGACGTACCGAAGATTGTGGATTGGTACATGGATGGCAAAATCGACATCGATCCGCTGATTACCCACACAATGCCATTAGAAGACATCAATCAGGCGTTTGATCTGATGCATGCTGGCGAGAGCATCCGGTCAGTGGTGATTTACTAGCTTTGCAATATGCTAGAGTTACAACAGCAGAAGGACAATTTGATGAAATATCTACACACGATGGTCAGAGTGAGTGACCTGGACAGCTCACTGGATTTTTACTGCAACGCGCTTGGCCTGAAAGAGCTGCGTCGATATGACAGTGAGCAGGGGCGTTTTACTTTGGTTTTTCTCGCCGCGCCCGGTGATGAAACGGCTCAGGTAGAGCTGACTTACAACTGGGATCCTGAAGACTATGGGGAAGGCAGCAATTTCGGCCATATGGCCTATGCTGTGGAAGACATTTACGCACTCTGTCAGCGTCTCTTAGACCACGGCGTCACGATCAATCGTCCTCCTCGCGACGGTCGCATGGCATTTGTCAGATCCCCCGACAATATCTCCATTGAATTACTGCAACAGAGAGAACCTCTGTCCCCTGCTGAACCCTGGCTATCCATGGAAAACTCAGGACACTGGTGATACCCGGCTTGAGCTGCACCAGCGCGTCATTTAACATACCGGCCCGTTAAACGCTCACCGACTCACGCATCTCTTTGCGCGTCTGCCGGGCAGCCAGACCCCATAACCTCACCTGGATTGACCACGATGCAGTTACTCGACGGAACCGCCTGTTCTCAACAAATACGCCAGGAGATCGCCCTGGAGGTCGAAGCCATCGTAGCTGCCGGCAAGCGCCCTCCTCATCTGGCGGCTGTGCTCGTCGGTGATGATGGCGCCAGTCAGAACTATGTTGGCATGAAAGTTCGCGATTGTGAGGAAGTGGGTTTTGGCTCAACAACGGTCAGGATGAAGGCGAGTACAACCGAGGCGGAGTTGCTGGCAAAAATCGACGAACTCAACAGCAATGACGCAATTGACGGGTTTATTGTTCAACTGCCACTGCCCTCACAGATTAACGAAAATAACGTGATCCTGGCGATTGATCCAAAGAAGGACGTCGATGGGTTCTGCCCGGAAAATGTCGGCAACCTCAGCCTCGGGCTGCCGACGTTTGTCTCGGCCACACCCAACGGCATCATGGAACTACTCAGACGCTATGAGATTGAAACCGAAGGAAAGCACTGCGTGGTGCTGGGCCGCAGCAACATCGTCGGCACGCCCATCGCAGTGCTGATGTCGCGCAACACCAACCCCGGTAACGCAACGGTCACAGTTGCGCACAGCAGGACGACAAACCTCAAGGCACTATGTGCCAGCGCAGACATCTTGATCGTGGCCATCGGCAGAACTGAATTTGTCACTGCCGATATGGTTAAGGACGGCGCAGTCGTGATCGACGTGGGCCAGACCCGGGTACCGGACAACACACGCAAATCCGGGTTCCGCAATGTCGGTGATGTCGACTTTGAACAGGTTAAGGACAAATGTTCGTATATCACCTTTGTTACCGGAGGTGTCGGCCCGATGACTCGCGCCTCCTTACTTCAGAACACCCTTAAAGCCTACCAACGCAGATAGAGACTCCCGCATGTTCCAATCACTCCAGTCGCTTCCACCGGATCCTATTCTTGGCCTGTCAGCTGCCTACCGCGCCGACACTAACCCTTCTAAAGTCGACCTGGGCGTGGGCGTCTATAAAGATGCCCACGGCAGGACACCGGTGATGCGCGCGGTGAAAAGAGCGGAAGAAATTCTGGTTGCTTCGCAGGACAGCAAGGCCTATGTCGCCCCTACTGGTGCTGCCGGGTACAATGAGATCGTTGCCAGCCTGCTGCTGGGTAACACGCTTAAGCAATCGCTCGCCGATCGCCGGGTCACCGTACAAACTCCCGGCGGTTGCGGCGGACTTCGCATTGCTGCCGAGTTCATTCGTCAAGCCAATCCGGATGCAACTGTCTGGGTTAGTGATCCGACCTGGGCGAACCACATCCCTCTGCTTGGCTCAGCCGGACTTCAATTCAAGCAATATCCGTATTATGACTATGACACCCATGCTGTTAAGTTTGACGAAATGCTAGAGTGCCTGCGTCAGATACCGAAAGGCGATCTGGTGTTGCTGCACGGGTGTTGCCACAATCCAAGCGGAGCTGACCTAACCAGCGAGCAGTGGCAGGCGGTGAAGGAAGCGGCACTGGCTCAGGGTTTTACGGTATTCATCGATCTGGCCTATCAGGGTTTGGGGGACGGCCTCGATGCGGATGTATATGGCGTCAGGCTACTCGCAGAGTCTTTGCCAGAACTGATCGTCGTGAGTTCTTGCTCTAAAAACTTTGGTCTTTATCGCGAACGCACCGGAGCGCTCACGCTTATCTGCGAGACCGCTGAAGCGACTGCCGCGGCAACCACGCTGGTGGCAGCAGCGGCGCGCGCCAATTACTCCATGCCACCGGACCATGGCGCAGCCATCGTACAGACCATCATGGAAAGCCCTGAACTTAGCAGCGACTGGGATGCTGAACTCAAGGAAATACGCGACCGGATCAACAGCCTGCGCGCGCTGCTGGTCGCAAGACTCCAGAGCGCCGGAGTTGACCGGGACTTCAGCTTCATCGAGCAAGAGAAAGGCATGTTCTCATTTCTGGGCGTCAACAAAGACCAGATCCAGACTTTGATCCAGCAGTACAGTATCTATCTGGTAGGTTCCAGCCGGATCAATATTGCCAGCATTAATGACGATAACATTGACTATCTGGTTGAAAGCATAAAGGCGGTTCTCTGAGTCACCGACCCGGCTTCAGAACATCTGTGGCATCCCGGATGGCTTAGCGCTAAACCGTTCGTTGAGAACGGACGCAATCGCCAGCGCAGTCAGACTGCTCGCGACTTTAGCGGGCTGCGGATGGCTTCGGCGAATGCCCGCAGGACCGTCTCAGTCGTCGTCCAGCTGATGCAGGCGTCGGTAACTGAGACACCCGGGCGGATTTCTGCCAGATCATCAGGGATAGGCTGATTGCCCTCTTCCAGATTGCTTTCAAGCATCACGCCGATGATGGAACGGTTGCCCTGATCGATCTGCTCTGCAACAGAGTTGAGCACCTCCCGCTGCCTGGCCGGGTCTTTCTGTGAGTTCCCGTGACTGCAATCGATCATGAGATTTTCAGCGTGACCGGCTTTGCGCAGCTCAGCCTCACATTGCGCCACAAACTCCGGCTGATAGTTCGGGGCCTTGCCACCGCGCAGAATGACATGGCAATGCGGATTGCCTTCTGTGCGGAATACTGCCACGCGCCCCTCACCGGTGACGCTGATAAAGCTGTGTTTTGCTGATGCTGATCGAATGCCGTTGATCGCGACCGAAAGATCACCGTCTACGTTATTCTTAAAGCCGATAGCCGAGGAGATACCGCTGGCTAGCTTGCGATGGGTGGGCGACTCCGTTGTACGGGCACCGATTGCTGTCCAGCTCACAAGATCCTGCAGGTACTGAGGTGATATCAGATCGAGCGCTTCAATCGCGATCGGCAGGCCCAGCTCAGCGATCTCCAGCATGAGTTTTCGACCGATACGCAGCCCCTGATCAATCCTGTGGCTGCCATCGAGAAACGGATCATAAATTAAACCTTCCCAGCCGACCGACGTTCTCGGCTTTTCGAAATACACCCGCATCAGGAGTAACAACTCATCAGACAGCTCGTCCGCCAGCGGCTGCAGCAAGCGGGCGTACTGCATTGCCTCATCCGGATTGTGGATCGAGCACGGCCCAACAACGACGATCAGGCGCGGATCGGTGCGCTCCAGAACGCCTTTCACTGACCGATGACCCTCGCGGACTGTCGCCAAAGCCTGGCCCTCTAGGACAAACTCCTGCCGCAATTGATCGGGCGTGGGCAGGTGTTCAAACCCTGTGATGTGCAGGTTATGAACCTCATTGCTCTCTGCGTTTGCCATAGTTACTCCGATATCGGGAAGGCCGGAATTATGGGGTAAATCAGGAACCAACTCAAAGAAATTCCGGATTCATTCCGATGTCATTGTACATCAGCAGGCTTTGCTTTAACGTTCGCACTGCTCAGGGCCAACGAGAGTTCGACAGTGCTTATGGCCCGACAGACAGGCATCAGAAGAGGAATACGCCATGCCCAAAGCAAGCGAACTGAAAAAAGGCATGATAGTGGAAATCGATGGATTTCCACATATCGTAAAGACGTTGGAAGCTAAATCGCCGTCCTCAAGGGGCGCTTCCACTCTGTATAAGGTCCGCTTTAACAATCTGAAGACGGGCCAGAAGCTGGACAGCTCTTTCAAAGGTGAAGATGTACTTAAAGAAGCAGACTGCTCAAGAATAGCCGTCCAGTACTCCTATCGCGACGGCGAAATCTATTACTTTATGAATATGGAAGATTTCACTCAATATGGCCTGGGAGCCAGCCAGATAGATGAGCAAATTCCATATCTGGTCGAACAGCAGGAAGACATCATCGCCCTCATTGTTGATGGCAACCTGGTTGCCGTTGAGCTGCCTCAGTCAGTGAATCTTGAAGTTATCGACACGCCACCGGCGGTAACCGGCTCCTCAGCGACCAACCGGAGCAAGACAGCAATTCTGTCAACCGGCCTTGAAATTCAGGTCCCCGAATATTTGGCGCCAGGCGAAACAGTTAAAGTGAACACTGCTACCGGAAAATTTATGTCAAGAGCCTGATGGCGGACATCAACAGACTTTTGCTATCCACTGCCTGAATCAGATCTCGCCCCGGCATGAAGCCGGTGGCAGTAATTTCTGATTTACTCCGATGCCCCAACAGCGGGATCTGCTGGCGCAGCCTGACAGTTCCAGCAAACTGCAAAAGTGCCATCAACTTTTTCGTGACACGCATGACAGACCCAGGTATCGAATTCGGGCTGGCTGGCTAACTCCATTTCGCTGACCAGTCGCTCAGCTGTCTGGTAATAGAGCGCGCTGACCACCCACACCTCACCCATGCATTCGGTTACCGGCAACTCCCCGGCAACGGAATACAGGCGGTCATTTCTTGTTTCTACTTCAATCCCCTGTTGCTCCAGCATGTTTTTCACATGCCAGACCAAAGCGATATTGTTGTTTGAGTAAATTTTTTTCACCTGACAAGCACTCTGCTCCGGGGTGCTATGGCTGAACATTTTGTTGCGGGTTTACTGTCTCAGTTTGTCGATCATCTGCCCTGTATCACAACCTGCTTCGATAAATCACAAGCGATGGGTTTCTTGTTATCTCTAACGATTGAACTGCGACCAACGCATACCCGTTGCAAACAGAACAGCGAGATAAATCACGATTCCGGATAGCACCAGAAAGATCAGCCTGACAACCCGTTCCAAGAAAGACCACTCCAGCCACTCAGACCAGGAACCTGAACCATAGAAAACAAAAATCATCATGATCACATTTGCCAATAACACCTGGAAAAGAAAGCGGGGCCAGCCTGGATGCAACCGAAAGACGTCTGAGCGCTTCAGCATCAACAACAGCCCTCCGGCGTTAAGGTATGC
>CACBCS010000049.1 GCA_902537815.1 uncultured Pseudohongiella sp.
ACGGAGCGCGGATTAAATCCTTCGTGGATACGACGCAAGCGGTCATTATGCGTCTAGTCAAGCTAGTCATTGGACTGACGCCTTATGGCGTACTCGCCCTCATGACACGGGTGATTGCAACGACGGACGGAGGCGCAATCATCACACTAATTGGGTTTGTTGTGGCTTCCTATATCGCAATTGCCATCATGTTTATGGTCCATGGCCTCATCATTGCGATGGTGGGCGTTAACGTCAGGGAATACTTTCAGAAGGTGTGGCCGGTGCTGACTTTCGCGTTTGCGACCCGAAGTTCCGCTGCGACGATTCCGCTGACGATTCGCGCGCAGATTGAAGAACTTAACGTGCCTGCGCCCATTGCAAATATCTCAGCCTCTTTCGGCGCGACCATCGGTCAGAACGGATGCGCAGGTATCTATCCTGCGATGCTGGCAGTCATGGTGGCGCCGACCATGGGTGTCGACCTCGATTTCGGATTTATATCCAGCCTGTTGGTCGTGATCGCAATCGGTTCTTTCGGGATTGCAGGCGTGGGTGGTGGCGCAACCAATGCGGCTCTGGTTGTGCTGCCGGCAGTCGGATTTCCGGTCACCGTTGCTGCGCTGTTGATCTCGATTGAGCCGCTGATCGATATGGCTCGGACCGCGCTGAACGTCAACGGTGCGATCACTACCGGTATCCTCACCAATCGATTTATCGGTGCACAAGCAGAAGACGCGGCACCCATGATGGCGTCACAGAGTCTGCAGGAAAATTAATTCGAGGAATCGGTTTGATTTGCTGGTTCCAATAATGGAGAAAAAAATGAAGCAATTGAAAATCACAATGGCGTGCTTACTCAGTGTGGCCCTTATGGGGGGGGCGGCTCCGGCCGGCGCTCAGGAGATTACGCGCTACAATGAGGGAAACTATTTTTACACGTCGATCACTATTCCTCCCGGCGCGGAAACGATGTATCTGTCGGGCTCCGGGGCTCGCCCGCTGGATGATGGCAGCTGGGGCGACATGAAGCAGCAGACGGTCAACACCTTCTCCCGTTTCAAGCAGACTCTGGAAGAGCAGGGCTGGTCGATGTCGGATATCGTTCAGGTCAGGGCCTTTGCTGTAGCCGGTGAGGACGGTCTCGATTTTGCTGGTTTCAACGAGGGCTACTCTGAGTTTTTCGGAACAGATGATAATCCGAACAAGCCCGTGCGCTCTTTTGTTGAAATCAAGGATCTGGTGGTCGAAGGCTGGTTGGTAGAAATTGAAATACGTGCGGCCCGAATGCCTTAGTAACAATCGGGACGCAATGGAAACCGGCCCTGCTGTCAAAGCGGGCCGATTTTTTTTTGCCCTGAAATTAATACCAGTGCTTGCCGAGGTGCCGGCCGGGGCGGAATGTTTATCGCGGAAACTGCTATGGTGTACTAGCCGCATCCATGAGAGCCTGAGCAAAGTCTTGGCCCTTTCTTCCCAAACTCGGAGCCACACACCATGAGAATTCTTCTGATTCTTTTACTGTTGTCAGCACAACAGGCCTACGCCCAGGCCGATTTCAATGTGTTTGAAGCGAGCATCGCTGACCTGCAGGAAGCGCTGTCCGGAGGTCACGTGACTTCAGTGCAGCTGGTGAATCAGTATATTGAGCGCATCGAGGCATTTGACCGGGGCGGGCCGGAGCTCAACTCAGTGATCAGAATTAACTCTGATGCAGTCAGGATTGCCCGGGCGCTAGACACTGAGCGGCAAACTCGCGGAGCTCGCAGCCTGCTTCATGGCGTGCCGATACTGGTAAAAGACAATTACAACGTTCCCGGTATGCCCACGACCGGTGGGTCGGTCGCGCTCGCGAACTTTATGCCGAATGCGCCTGCGAGTCAGATTGAGAGGCTCATTGACGCTGGGGCGATCGTGCTGGCAAAAACCAATCTGCACGAGTTTGCCTACGGCATCACAACGGTAGGCTCGATTTTTGGACGCGCGCGAAATCCTTACGATCTGCGCAGGGTGCCGGGCGGCTCCAGTGGCGGTACAGGTGCTGCAGTTGCAGCAAGTTTTGGTGCGGTTGGTCTTGGGTCTGATACCTGCGGGTCAATCCGGATACCGGCCGCATTCAATAATCTGGTGGGGCTGCGGCCCACAAAAGGCCTTTCCAGCATTCACGGTATTCTGCCTCTCTCACACACTCAGGATGTAGGCGGTCCACTGGCCAGAAGTGCTGAGGATCTTGCCATTGTTCTGGATATTGTCTCGGGATTTGATCCGGCCGACCCAGCTACTGAGCTGATGAGTGGTCGCCCTGCGCTTCAGTTCCGTGAAACGCTCGGTACTGTTACTCCTGGCTCGCTCCGACTGGGCAAACTCACCCGTTATTTCTCCACCGCTTCCGATCCGGTGACAGCAGAAATTGATGCAGCACTTGAGTGGTTTGCGGAGCAGGGCGCAGAAATTGTTGAGCTTGAGGTGCCGAATGTGTATACCCTGCTGCGCGACTCAGACGTATTGTCCATCGAGTTTCCGCCTGACCTTGAGAGGTATTTAGCCACGTTTGGCGCTGAAGAGATCAGTAATCTGGAGGAGGTAATTGAGCGGGGATTGTTTCATCAAGCGGTATCGGGAGTGTTACGCTACAGCGCGTCACTGAATGTCAGCGACAGCGATTATCAGTCCCGTTTGTCAATGCGCAGCGAACTGCGGGCCGCGATTGAACGCACCCTAAGTGAAAACGACCTTGACGGCCTTGTGTATCCAACCATTGGCCAGCTACCCGTCAGACTTGGAGATCCACAGACGGGTGACCCCGCCACCGGGGCTAACTGCACGCTTTCGGCGAACTCGGGCTTGCCGGCAATCTCCTTTCCTGCGGGCTTTACTGACGATGGACTGCCAGTGGGCATTGAAATACTCGGTTCGGTGCTCAGTGACGCTGAATTACTAGCCATCGCCGACAGGTATGAGAAAGCGAATCCCATTCGTCGCCCACCTGCGGTCACGCCCGCCATTGTGCAGGGCGTCCTGCCTCAAGTGCTCAGTCGGGTGATTGAGTTTAACGAGAGCAATGTGCAGTTTGAGGGCATCATGAAAATTGATCTGCTTAAAAACGAAATGCGCTATTCACTGGCCGTGGCTCCGGATAGCAAGGCGATTTACGCGGTGACTCTGATCAGAGCGCCTGCTCAGGGCGCGGGTCAGGTTCAGCCAGCGATGGTCAATCTGTTGCCACCACAGCGTACCGATGTGACCGGAGAGTTTTATTTGACGGCGCGTTTCAGTGAAGCGCTCAACGCGGACGAACTGGCGCTGCGAATATTTGCCGAGGGTTTAGATCCTTCAGGGAGCGTGCTGCCACTGCCCAATTAATCTGCTCGCGGCAGACAGCGCGTCGGGCCCTTTTGTCAGCGATCAATCAGGGCCCGAATCTTGGCTTTGAATGACTCAGTCGTTAATGCTTGGTCAGGATCCAGTGTCTCGCTGGGTGCTACCACGCCAGTAGCCGGGTCAGTGTCGCCATCGATGACGCTGACGGGTCTTCGCAGGGCTACCGGCACAGATTGCGTGGATAAAACGTCCGTGACGGGCCTGTCGTTAACGGTGCTGACTTTGCGCTCTCCGTTCTGTTCGTAAATCAGGTAATGTCCCTGAGACCATCCCAGCAGCGGATTGACCAGATTGCGATTAACGGATTCCACAAAGTAAATGCCCTCTTCGTTGGGACTCGGGATGCGCAGGCCTTTGATCTCCATGATTTGTCCGCCCAGCCTGCCGCCGGTGAATTTCAGCTCCAGCAGGGGTTCGTCATACTCGCCTTTGATCAATTCTTCGATTCTGAAGGTGACGTAGGTAACAATCATGCCCGCGGCATTTTCGCGGACGTTGTGTTCGACTACTTTGCCTTCGAAGATGAGTTCAGCGTCCTGCGCCACTTCATCGATGTTCATGCCGAGAATGGTCGTTGCCCCCAGTGGAATGACCAGCAGGAGGTAGCTCATCAGTATTTTGATGAGCGTCTTATTGGCAGCGCAGAGGCGTTCTCTGGAGCGCATCAGTCACCCTGGATGTCTGCTATCTGGAAAGCGCAAAGTATAGGCATGTTGTGCCTGCCGGGCAAAGCACGGCGACTGGCAAAACCCGATTCTGCCGGTAACGAACCACACACCTCACTTTGAGCAAACTTCAAGATAATCTGATCCGCCGTTAGCGCTTCGTAAAGCCAGAACGGCTTCAGTGGAGAATAAAGCTAAGTTTTCAGAAGGGTATGGTCAATGTAATCAGGCCCTTGTGGGAAATTCTGTGGTAAATAATTGTCGCTACATGTTGTGATCTGACCCGATCATTCCAGTCGAGGGCTGCTAAAAGCTGGGATTTTCTACCGGAAGTAAAACGACAGGCACCATCTCACTGTACTGAAACCAGTCGCCATCGATTCGCATCACCGCTCCGGACTTGGTCATTCGCGCGACGCCGGTGAATTCCAAGTCCAGCCTTGGAATACGGATAGTGATTCTGCGGCCATCAACGATCACCGTGTCTGCGGGCATTCCGTAAATGCCTAGGCCGCTACTGGTCAAGACGGCAACTATCTCTTCACCTTGAAGCGTGAATGTGAAGGCAAGCGTCATGTTGTCGCGGCCAATTACCAGAGGGCCTTCCCACGACCCAAGTATATTTTCTCTGGTGGCCTCCGCAGCGAGGACGCCAGTATAAAATATAAGAACAGAGGCAGTAAAAAGCGGAATTAGCGCGATTCTCATGAACAGCATGTTAATTCAGCTTTGTTAGCTACTGCAAATCTCTGCTTCGGTGACCACAGCGTGAATAAGTGATGGGGGTCTTGTCAATCTGACTGTGAATGCGACAATGGAAGGCAGAGAGTATCTTTTTGAAATAGAAAGAAGAACTGCTGGGCCACTCCAACCCGATACCATTTCCAGGGCGCGAAATCGGAATGCTGGATAACAAGGAGTATTTGCATGACCAACGCACTTAGTCTGCTCGTCATAGGAGCACAAAAACGTGGCATATCTACCTGCAATTGAGATCGAGTATCCACAGGGAGAAACGATCGGAGCCGTTATCATCTGGCTACATGGCTTGGGTGCTGACGGAAACGACTTCGCGCCTATCGTACCACAACTTGCGCTGCCAGCCGGCCTTGGCGTGAGATTTGTTTTTCCCCACGCGCCCTCTATTCCTGTAACGATCAACAACGGCTTTGTCATGCCAGCCTGGTACGACATCAAGCAACTCGACGTGGATCGGCATGTGGATACCGATCAGCTTCGACAGTCGGCAGATTGGGTCCATGATCTTATTGACCGGGAAATAGAGCGCGGCGTGCCCAGTGAAAGCATTGTGGTCGCTGGGTTTTCCCAGGGCGGGGCGGTGAGCTTCGAGGCAGCGCTGACCTATCCGCATCGGCTGGCGGGGATAATGGCACTTTCAACCTACTTTGCGACAGCTGCGACAGTTGCTGTTAATCCAGTACAGCAGGCGCTACCTCTGTTGATTTGCCATGGAAGCGAGGATCCTGTGGTGCCAGAGTCTCTCGGCCGACAGAGTGTGGCAACGCTGCAGAAACTCGGATTTAAGCCGGAGTATGTCGTCTACCCGATGGAGCATGCCGTGTGTCCCCAGCAGATTGTTGATATAGGCCGATGGCTAGGGCGAACCCTGACAGTCCAGGGGTCCTCAGAATGCAGCTGAAAATTGCAGGTTAGCGGCAAATGGGACAGTTGACCTTAGAGTTGTCTCTAAGCTTATACTTGCATCCTGTTACTAAAGGTTTCCGCTAAATGTTGAAAATCAGCGAGCTGGCAGGGCGAATCGGTCTGTCGGCGCACACCATCCGGTTTTATGAAAAACACGGGCTCATTGAGGCCAGTGAGCGAAGTGAGTCCGGCTATCGGTTGTACAGCGCTGCCGATATCAATCGGGCAGAGTTTGTTAAAACAGCTCGCAATATCGGGTTTTCGCTGGAGGACATTGCTCAGTTGCTGTCAATCAGACTCGATCGGTCGAGTCACAGTTGCCAGGAAGTCACCGACATTACCCGAAACAAGTTGCATGAGGTCAATCGCAAAATGGCAGAGCTCAAAGCCATGCAGAAAGTGTTGAGCCGCTTACTGGATAACTGTGATGGAGGCCTGGAAAACGCGACGC
>CACBCS010000050.1 GCA_902537815.1 uncultured Pseudohongiella sp.
AAAGAGCATCAGCGCATCAGCAGACATCATGAGTGCCTGCTTTAATGACCGAGAAAGAGGTATGGTAGGAATCCGCATTTTGTCTCCTGACCCGTCAGGGCCTGCCCGCGCCTAAGCCCGCGGACAGCATAGCTAAGGGTGCTACAGCAATCAAACTGAAAAGACCTCCTGAGCTTGGATAGAGTACGCTGGCTATCGCCAGCGGGGTCAACCAGCAGAGGTTAACCAGTATAGTGGCTATCGTCACTTTACGGTGACTCTGGAATTTTCTGGCGGCATGTTGATACGCATGGGTATTGTGCCCTTCGAACCAGCGATCACCGCGCCAAAACCGGCAAGCCAGCGTCAAGGTCGCATCTACCACAAAAGTCGCCAGTAAAATCAGCCACGTCCAATAGGTCATGACACCGGCCTGCACAGTGAATAACGCCATCAGACCGATGAAAAAGCCAGCAAAACTGCTCCCTACATCACCCATGAAAATTCGCGCCGGATGCCAATTCCAGACAAGAAACCCCGCCGCTGAGGCGCAGGCTACAGTGAACAGAACTGATCCACCGCTTTGTATCCCGGTGATGGCTGTTACAAGCGAAAAGCCGGTCACAAACAACAGCTCTGCGCCGGCCAGGCCGTCAATACCGTCCATGAAATTGAACAGATTGGTCAGCCAGACCAGGGCCACAAGGGCGAGGACAAACAAGACAGACTGGTTAAGAATTGTAAAGAAGCCAAAATCGAGCGCGGGGACTTCACCCAGCCAGAATAGCGACCAGAGCGCAGCGCCAAAATGCAGAGGAACCCGCCACATGGCATGCACATTTTTCAGGTCATCGATCAGGCCCACTATGGCGACGGCATAGGCGCCGAAAAGCGACAGGAAAAGCCCCTTTTCAAGCTGACCCGTGTAAAAAACAGTCGCAGAGGCGATGAAAATAGGCAATACGACAGCTAGTCCACCGCCGATGGGTATCGGTATGGAATGCGACGATCGAGCCACCGGTTTATCAAGGAAACCGATGTGTAGTGCAGCTGTTCTCAACAGACCAGTCAGCATGACCGCGGTCCCAAAGCTCACTGCCAGCAAAACCAGGGTGTTCATAACAGCTGACCTTGAAGCCAACACGATTGAGCGTTCGATTATAGCGTGAATCTCGCGGAAAATTTTTAATATTTCGGGCGCCGAGGTGCTATCCAGAACGCCCAAAGCAACTAATTTCAGTCGTAAGTGATAAGAAACCTGCCGCTGTTTTTCTCCAGGGTCGCTGCCCCGATGCCGGAAACCGCCAGTAATTCCTCTAGTGCGCGAAAGCTCCCAAACATTTCCCGGTAGGCCACGATTTCCTTGGCTTTAGCCGGCCCGATACCGGTCAGGGCTGTCGCAATAGTCGCAGCATCTACTGTATTTATATCAAGCTGCATTACTTGCTCGGTGGCTTGCTGAGGTCCTTCCGCTGCAGTCGACAACGAGGGCAACAGAGTTTACCAAGTAAGCAAAATGTCATCAGGCTCAAGGTCCTAATATCTGTCAGAGTCTTCATACCAATATCCTTATCAGTCATTAGAATTTCAACCGGAGGCACCAACCTCCTTTGTCAAGCGTAGTCGGAATTTCAGCAATCGCCAGCAGCGGCTGAATTAAATTCCCGAAGAGCCTGCGCGGGAGACGCGGCCTGAGTAATCGGCCTTCCCACCACCAGGTAAGTGCTACCCATGGCCACTGCTTCAGCCGGACCAACCACTCTTTTTTGATCTCCTCTGGCATCTTCAGTTCGCCGAATACCCGGTGTAATCAAGGCGAATCTGTCGCCGAACCGCTCCCGCAGCAAGGGCGTCTCGGCGGCTGAGCAAACTACCCCATCCAGCCCCGCTTCCGATGTCATTTCCGCCAGGCGAATCACCTGCTCTGCCGGACTGCGCGAAATCCCCTGCCTGGTGAGATCGTCTCCGGCCAGACTGGTCAGGATGGTCACCGCAATCAGCAACGGTCGGGTGCCGGAAACGCCTTCGAGCGCCGCCCGGGCCTCGCTCATCATAGCCACCCCACCGGATGCATGAACGTTTATCATCCAAACGCCCAGTTCAGCAGCGACCCTGACAGCCCCAGCTACGGTATTCGGGATGTCATGAAATTTGAGATCGAGAAAGACATCAAATCCCATATCGACCACGCGCCTCACAAAATCTGGCCCCGCAGCTGTGAAGAGTTCTTTGCCAATTTTTACCCTGCAGCTTGCGGGATCTAGTCCGGACAAGAATTGCTCAGCCGCAGCAGCGGTCGGGAAATCCAGAGCAATTATTATTCTCTTTTTAGTCAAGTGAACCCCCCTGTATGTGTAACATGTGACGCTCATAAAACGGACAAATGCCTGCAGTAAAATATGGCAAGCGGCGAGATCCAACGGCGCTGTGTGCGATCTCGAACTCTGGTAACCGTCAGCGCCCCTTTTCAAGTTTTGGCTGGATACTATCCCACCTGTGACACCCGGGACAAAGCCAGTACAGCTGCCTCGCTTCGTAGCCGCAGTAGCCACACTGAAAACCGAGTTGCCTAGCCAGATGAGCCAGCAGAACCTCACGAATCTTTTCAATATCGCTGAGCATTGCGGCGTCGAATTGATTGGTTTCCACCTCAATTTCCAGCAATTTAGCGACTGCTGTAAGCGAAGGCTGTGCAGCAAGATGACGGCGGACATATTGAATCGCCCTGTCAGCGCCCTCAGTTTTAGCAATAAGTCGGGAGATAAGCTGAAGCGCAACCGGGTCCGCCTGCTTATCAAGGAAACCATCGAGAAACTTAATCAACTCACTTTCACGACCAAGCTCAGAATAGCTGGCCGCCAACACATCAACCACCTGTGTGAGGAACGCTGGGCTGTGTTCCGCGATGCGCAAGCATTCCCGAATAGCACCATTGCAATTACCGGATTCATGCTCAAGCCTCGCCGTTAATAAACTCGCCCGGAGATGGTGACGCTGAAATCCGCCCCCTCTTCGCAGCTGCTGACGAGCTTCACCCAACTGCCCCTTGACAAGCAGCCCTTCCGCTATTTCACAGTGATAGTGCACCATCCGAGCATTCCATTCTGAGCTGCGTCGGTACGCTGAATGTGAGAGCAATTCTTTTGTACAGGTGATCGCACGGTGCCACTCTTTTTCCAGCTGGTAAATACTGACAAGAAGCGGAAGGGCTTCCCATTTTCCTTCAGGCTTTCCCTGCGCGAGCTCTTTCAGTAGGCGCTCCGCTCTGTCGAGAAGCCCCCCAGAAATATAGTCCTTTGCAAGCTGAAGGCGCGCTGCATCTGCCAGTGGCGCCCCCAATCCTGAACGGGCCAACAGCGCCTGATGCACTTTAATGGCTTTATCGACCTTCCCTCGTCGCCTGAGCAGCGCACCAAGCGCGAGATGGGTCTCCACTGTTTCTCCGTTGACTTCCAACGCCTTAATGAAGGTATCAATCGCCTCATCGGGCTCGTCGTTGAGCAAGTAATTCAGCCCGGCGAAATATTCGTGAAAAATATCCCTCGTTTGTCGTGGCGGGAATTTTATGGAACGTGAACCAGAGCGTCCGAGCAACCAGCCCGTACAGATCGCGATCAGCAGCAGCACGTAGAGAGCAACTCCCTCCATCTAGTCGAGATCCCGCAAGGACAAATTACGCAGTTGCTTGACCTCTCGACGGGCGTTTTCAAGGTCTTTAGTCATGCGCTTAAGCTTGGCTCTTGATTTGAGCTGAGAGAAGAAATTCAGCCCCAGGAGCAAACCTAACGCTCCCCCGAGTACAAACGCTCCGATTATCCAGGCCGAAACCGGCCGCGGCGCAAAGACGAGAGTACCGAAGGTGATAGTGACTGAATCAGTGTTGAAGTAGGTGAATGTGGTTGCAGCGACAAAAACTGACAGCAGAACAAATCCAGACAGCAAGTTGCTTAAATTTCGCATGGCTTGAAGCTTTACGCACTAATCACAGAGCAGGGAGCGCATGGAACGGACATACTTGGCTTGAAACGTGCTTTGACGGTTGTCGGTTGATCAGCCAGAGCTGTGTGCTCTGGCGTATCTCAGAGAAATCAAACTAGGGTGCTGCCGTCGTCAGAAGAAACTCTCACTCGGCGTGCTCTCAATGAGCATGCTTTCGTTCACCCTGTCTCGGAGTTCCTTCCCGGGTTTGAAATGGGGTACGTACTTTCCACTCAGAGCAACGGGAGTACCGGTCTTCGGATTCCGCCCGATCCGCGGCACCCGATAATGCAGTGAGAAACTGCCGAAACCTCGAATCTCAATCCGGCCACCGTCAGACAATACCTGAGACATATATTCGAGTACTGCTTTTACCGCCAACTCAACGTCCTTGGAGGATAACTGAGTTTGTTTTTCCGCGATGCGTTCAATCAGCTCAGACTTCGTCACTGTTATCCTCCTGCCCCGGTCGCCGGCTCTGCTGTTATGGCCGGCTTTTTAGCCTAGACTATCAGAACGTAAACCCTTGTAACAACTAGTTTTTATCCATTTCAGCTTTGATTAAATCACCGATGGTTCCCGGTGAGACGTCAGCGGCATCGGAGTTCTTATGATCCTGAATCGCTGTTTTTTCATCGTCAATCTCGATCGCTTTGATAGACAGGCTGAGCGCTCGGTTCTTCCGGTCAACACTGACCACCTTAACCTCGACTTCTTCACCCTCTTTCAAGGCATTGCGGGCATCCTCGACCTTGTCACGACTGATTTCTGACGCACGCAGGATACCTTCAACACCATCAGCCAAGGTCAGAACTGCTGTCTTGGCGTCTACAGACACCACAGTACCCTTGACGATACTGCCTTTTTCGAACTGACCAACGTAGTCCGTAAAGGGATCTTCTTCCAGTTGCTTGATGCCCAGTGAGATTCTCTCACGTTCCGGGTCTATCGACAGGATAACCGTTTCGATCTCATCACCCTTGGTGTAGTTGCGAACAGCCTCTTCCCCCGTCTCATCCCACGAAATGTCAGACAGGTGAACGAGTCCATCTATATTGCCGTCAAGACCAATGAAAATACCAAAGTCGGTGATTGACTTGATGCTGCCAGAAATCTTGTCACCCTTTTGAAATCTTTCGGCAAAACCGTCCCAAGGATTCTGGAAACACTGCTTGATACCGAGCGATATCCGGCGACGCTCTTCATCAATGTCCAGCACCATGACGTCAATCTCATCGCCTAACTGAACTACCTTGGAGGGATGGATGTTTTTGTTTGTCCAGTCCATTTCTGACACATGGACCAGGCCCTCAACTCCTTCTTCCAATTCGGCAAAACAGCCGTAATCGGTCAGATTGGTCACCACTGCCTTGACCCTTGAATGCTCCGGATAGCGGCCCTTGATAGCAACCCAGGGATCCTCTCCCAGTTGCTTGAGACCGAGTGAGACGCGATTGCGCTCGCGGTCGTACTTGAGCACTTTTACATCGATCTCGTCACCGACGTTGACGATTTCACTTGGGTGCTTGATCCGCTTCCACGACATATCCGTGATATGCAACAAGCCGTCTACGCCTCCTAGATCAACAAACGCACCATAGTCGGTGAGGTTCTTGACAATGCCCTTAACCGACATACCTTCCTGCAGTTTTTCGAGCAGAGCATCACGTTCTTCGCTGCTGACAGACTCCAGCACTGCTCTGCGCGATACCACCACGTTGTTACGCTTTCGATCCAGTTTGATCAGGCGGAACTCCAGTTCCTGCCCCTCGAGATGCAGCGTATCGCGAACCGGTCTTACATCAACCAGAGACCCGGGCAAGAATGCCCTGATGTTGTTAAGGTCGACCGTGAACCCGCCTTTGACTTTGCCGTTGATCACGCCGGTGACAATGTCATTTTTCTCATGCGCAGCTTCCAACTCCATCCAGGATTCTGCGCGTTTCGCCTTCTCTCGCGATAGGCGAGTTTCACCGAAGCCGTCTTCCACTGTCTCTAGCGCGACTTTGACTTCATCACCGACTGCCAGAGCGAGATTTCCCTGCTCATCCAGGAACTGATTGCGGGGTATGACCCCCTCCGATTTCAACCCTGCATGGACGGTGACCCAGTCACTGTCTATGTCGATCACG
>CACBCS010000051.1 GCA_902537815.1 uncultured Pseudohongiella sp.
CTGCGAGAGACTCATAACCCGTCGGTCCGAGGTTCGAGTCGTGGTGGGCCCACCTACTAAATCAATAAGTTACACCTCCCTCGCAGAAACACCCCAATCGATTTGGATCAATCCAGCTCCCCAGCCTGACAGACCTAGGCCTGTCTTTGGGAGGGGATACGAGCACTTAGGAATAATTCATTGACAACGTTGAAAGCAACTCATTCTGCTGGATGCTCTCAAGAGAAACCCAAACTATCGCCTCGCCTTACGATGTTTACACTGCGCAAAATATAGCTTCCATATTGTCGTGTCTTAACATTATCGACAGCGACGTAGTCTGCCTTCGCTGAGTCAGGTGTCAAAACCAATTTCACGAATCCTCTGCGAGTGCAGTCAGTCCAGGTGACTTCCTGGTTATGCTCGGCAACTAATCGGTCAAAGGCAGCAGCGCCTTCAGGACCGTAATTTTCAAAATCACCAGGCGAGGTAATTCCCGCTGTGCCCAGCTCAACACCCATGCGTTGTCCTGAATCGTTAAACAATTGATTAGCCCAAAATGCATGGCTGTCACCGGTCAATACGATCAAATCGCTCGCACCTGCTGCACTGCATTGCTTATAAAAGCGTTCCCGTGCCGCCGGATAGCCATCCCAAGTATCTAGATACAGTGGCAGATTCAGAAGGCCTAATTGGGAAAATAATCGGTGTGAATCCGGCTGCGGGTTATTACGCTGACCCACTTCACGCTCGAGAAGGTTGGCAACATCAGGCACATGGGTCCGAGCAATTGGAATCTGATTGCCTATCAGTCGCCAGCGTTGAGATTCGCTTAATGACTTCTCGAGACTGCTCGATAAAAAAGATTCCATTTCGGTTGACAGCATGCTTCTCGACGCGTCTCCGAGAACATCTCGCAAAAAGCGATCACGATCAGACTCATTACTTATCGATTCCAGGTAGTCACCGTAATCGATCTGTTCGCTCCGGCCGGTATGGCGCGTTTCCAGAGTTATTAATGAGGCCAAGTTACCGAAAGCAAAATGGCGCCACAGCTCGGCCATGCTCCCGCCAGGCGCTGGATCGCGCACTGGCATCCATTCGAAATATGCCTGCAAGGACGCTTCTCTTCGCGCTCGCCACTCCCCTTCGGTATCGGACTGGTGATTCTGTGCGCCATCAAGCCAGGGGTTGTTGGTTGACTCGTGATCATCCCAAGTACAAATTAGTGGATGCGCCGCATGCATAAGCCTTGAGCCGACATCTGACTTGTACTGCGCGTGCCGCTGCCTGTAATCCTCCAGACTGACTATCTCGTGGGCAGGTGAATGGGCACGGCCAATCCCAGCACCCTCATCTGCACCCCAACCGTCGGCGCCATATTCATAAATGTAGTCGCCCAAATGTAGAACGAAATCGATGTCCGGGTCTGCTGCAATGACTTCGTATGCGTTGAAGAAGCCAAACGGGAAGTTTGAACAAGAGGCGATTGCTAAGCCAAGGCGCGCGAGAGACCCTTCAGGCAGTGTGCGGGTACGGCCTGGCTCCGAAAAAACACCGTCAACTCGAAATCGATAGTAGTACGATTGTCCCGGGTGCAGGTTTTCCGCAATTATCTTAACTGTATGGTTGCGCGCCTGGCTTGTTTCTGTCGAACCGCTCTGGACTATCCGACTAAAATCACTGTCTAAGGCCAGTTCCCAACTGACTGTTTTGCTATCAGCAGCAGACACTCGTGTCCACAGCAAAACACTATCGTGAGTGGGATCACCACTGGCAACGCCATGGCTGAATACCCTACTGGTCTCTGGGTTAGCCACTGCGGCCAGGACTTTGCTGCCCCAGCTTGTGAGCAACACCCCTGACGCTGCGCCGGTTGTCAGTGCTGCTTTGAGGAATCTTCGTCGCGGGAAAGGGAATTGCATGTGCTTCTCTTCAATCAGCCTATCTTAGGTTAAGGATAAACGGTCGCGGACAAAAGTGACAAGATTATGACCACATCAAGAGCACAACTCGCATATAAAAAGAGCCGGCGTCTGCACGCCAGCTCTTTCCCGATTTTTACAAGCTTCGCCAGACGGCGGCATAGCTCATAGATCAACCGTCATTGAAAATGAGGCCGTTCGCGGTGCACCTATCCAGGCGCCGAAACCTGAAATACCGCCCAGGTAGGACTCATCTGTTGCGTTGTTGATAATAAAGCGGAACTCAAAGCCCTGAAGCAAGTCTGAAACCGCTTCACCGTTAAACCCAAGATAAGCATCCGTCACGGTGTAATCTGGAGTAGTCTGCGCGTTAGCCCGGCCGACAAATCGTTCAGCTACATATTTGGAAGAAACCCCGGCGAAGTATGAGTCGCGAGTCCAATCCAGTGACAAAACCCACATTCTGTCGGGAGTGTTCACTACCTGGTTACCAGGAATGAGACCCAGCGACGCGTCAGCTCCTGCACCAAGCCCAGTGCCCACATAAGTAGTATCGAGATTGGTGTAGGAACCATAGATTGACCAGTTTTCGCTAATGTCATAATCCGCGGCTAACTCGAAACCATCGGATTCGATACCACCGACGTTGTCAAAACGCCCGGCCAGACCAATGGTGTAGTTCGGAATGTTACCGGCCAGCTGCGGACCAAAGAACTCGAGACGATTCTCGAATTCATTCTGGAAGAATACCGCTGACGCGTTTAGGCGGGGAGCCACGTAGCGCAATCCGAGCTCAAGGTTTTCCGCAGTCTCGGCTTCCAAATTAGCACCAGATGATCCTTCACGCTCGAGCACCAAGTCGAGCAGCGGCTTAACGTTTTCAGAATAGCCCACAAACAACTCCAGCCCGTCAACCGGAGTAACAAGGGTCGCTCCACCGCTAAACAGGGTATCTGTGTCTGAATTCAACGACTCTGGCGCAGCAACGCCGAATAAATCGACTTCATCATTGTCTACATCAAACTGACGAATTCCAGCAGTCAGGGTCAGTGCGCCGATAGTAAACTGGTCCTGGATGTACCACATTGTTGTATCGCGATTGAAATCGCGGTTGTACTGAATCCAATAAGGTACTTCGTTAAAATCTATGCCAACACGAGGATCAGTAATACGATGCCAATCTCGGTATTCCCGCCGATTGGAATCCTCAAGCCAAACACCGCCGCTCAGTGTGTTCTCGCCTTCACCAACGCTAACCGTCCAGTCAAAGTCTGCAGTGAATCCGCTACGGTCGCGACCGTAGTGTGTGTGTCGATAAGACTGCACTGGAATCGCACCAGCACCGTAGCAAAGGGGATCGGATTGAGGCCCAGCACCACCATAGGGAAACGTAATCGAAGATTCGCAACCAGCCGCTGGGCTCAGTGACCTTCCTTGATTATCGACAAAGTAGATAGCGCCAATACCAGAACCGCCAAGTACGGGCAGGTTTCCAGCAATCTCGTATTCAGAACCACCCTGGTCATCGACTAGATCGACGATCGATGGGGGAATCCAGTCGCCGCGACCTTCCATCTGGTGGTCGTAGACACCTACCGAAATATTAAGGTCATCAACCGGTTGGACATCCAACTTCAAATAACCGAAGCGGTTTTCACGCAGTGTCGACCAACCACGACGATAGGCTTGATTGACGTAGGGGCTGTCCGTGAGGAAACCAATTAATCCGTCACTATCAGGATCCGTGGCGAACTGACCAGTGGTTACACGCTGATAATTGTCTTCATGAATATCGTCGTAGGCGTAGTAGCCAGTCAGTATGTAATGGTCGTTGAATTCAGTAATAAACTTAGCTGCTAGGTGATCTCGCTCGTTCTGTGCCGAACCTTCGAGCCAGTCAGTGGCCTCGTTATGATTTCCCGAAATCCATAGCCGGGTAGTGTCATCGAGAATCCGCCCGGTGTCATAACGCACGTAGTAACGCCGCGAATCAAAATCGCCCTGAACCACTTGAGCGCGTAACCGCTGACCTTCTGTCGGATCATTGGTAGTGAAGTTAAGCGTACCACCGAGAGATTCCGTGGTTCGAGTATCGATCGATGCGATGCCCTGGTTTACTTCAACTCCACCGGAGTTCATGGAATCGATATATCGATTCGCCTTGGCACCACCACCATAGTTGGAATCTCCGTTGGGGAAACCATCAATTGTAGTTCCCACCTGTTGCTCGGATAAACTGGTTTGGTATCCACGCAAGTTTACCGTAGTCGACCAGTCATCGAACCCGAAAGTATCGCCTTCCGTGATATTTACACCTGGCAGGTTATCGATGGTAGAGAGGATGGATGTCATCGGACTCTGCTGGTCCTGCATCGATTGGGTAGTGCTCAATACTGAGTAATTGCGCGCCGCGCCGGTAACTACAATTTCTTGGACTTGCTCAATATCACTTTCCTGTGCAGCTGCTGGAAACGCGAGCACTGACAACATTGCCGGCCATATTCTCTTAAATCGTGGATACACTTTCTTCTCCTTGATAATCCCAATAAAGCCCGGTCAAGGCGACAATGCTCTTGATGGCAAAGTTCGCACTTGAGAGACAGGCATAGGTCAGAGCAGAAAAAGACCGCCATTGACCGTTTACAAAACTCGTTAATGCCTAAGCGGCGCCTGTTCTGCACAGCCTAAAATAGGTCTAGACCATGACGATTCAGTGACGTCGAATTGACAATTGCGTGAAATATTTTTTTCAAGAAGGTGACAAATCTGTGCCATCACGCTTTCGCAACAGGACAGTGACTGAGAGGCGCCAACTATTTCCCGATCAGCAAGTCGTTTGGCGTAGAGATTTCTTGGATTTAATGCTGCGAATTCCTGTCACCAAAAATTCATTCGCGAGTAATGCCTCTGAAACAAAGGTCGCCTAGATTGTTTCGCGCTGCGATTCGGTATCTATCTCGATTCACGTTATTGTGGGTCCCGCTAATTGGGCTTGACTATACTCCCCGGCAAGTCAACAGCTTAGCGGTGATTTTTAGGCCTTGGATTCCCAAGGCCTTTTTTTTGAGTGGGAGTTTTCCGAAGCGCAACAATTTGCAAAACCAGTCGAATGATTAGCTTGGAGCAAATTTGGACTACTGCGAGGCAACTCAACAAAAACGATCACAAAAAATGGAGCTATTGTTCAGCAAAGATTCCTCCGGAAACCCCGAGCCTTCCTTTATTCATGCGGCGTCTTTAATTGTGCTTACTTCCATATGGTAAATCTGTCCATCACGCCAAAGCTGGACTATTGATACTTGCCCACCAAAGAATTCGCCGGCTATTTTCTCATAAGTCACAGCACATTCATCATTTTCATATATGATTCTGAATTCAGAAGATATTGTATCTTCATCAAGAACCATGGCAGTTAATTCTTTATCCAGTTCTTCTCCTCGCAGGGTTCTGCCCTCATGGAGTAGTAACATTACGGCGTCTTCCGTAAACATGCTTTTCACTCCATCTAAATCTTTAGCATCCCAAACTGTTTGTAATTTTTCCATATTAGTCATAATTCCACCTTCTTTGTTGGATACTCATTAAGTCCGATGATGACACAAAAAAAGAAATGATCAAATTGCATTAAATCGATTTTTATTTATAGTGCCCGCCCTGACCCCAGTGACACTACCTTGCACACCTCGATCTATAGTAACTAGTACTCGTTCGAGCAGAAATAATATGTATACACGCATTATGGAACCCTCACTCCTTACGCGCTCATATATAACTGAACGGTAAATAACAATTAATAAAAACTTAATTCCGTTGTCTCGTTTTTGAAATAATCTCAATCTACCATGCGCGCCAAACAATAATTATCAGATCACCATTTACCATTTAAGGAGTTAACTATGCTTAATCGATTAATTATTGTCTTGCCAATATCGCTAATTATGGCCGCAACAGGTATTCCAGCATTCGGCCAATCGCTACATGTTTTTGAAGACGCAAAAGGCGGGATACCTATCCTTAGAAACAAGCTCGAAGTAGCTAAAAGCAAGTTGGTAGTACCGCAGGATTTCGCCGACTTAAATAATTTGTGTGTTCTGCAGGCTCTTAACGGCAACTT
>CACBCS010000052.1 GCA_902537815.1 uncultured Pseudohongiella sp.
CCATGTTGTTCAAGCAGCGGTGCATTGACACCTCCGCCTTCACCGTGATGTTCATTCGAAAATAGTTTCTCCAGGTAGCGGGCAATTAGATCCACTTCCAGGTTGACCCGCTGTCCGGGCCGGTAAGTGCCGCTCACCGTCATTTCCTGCGTATGAGGAATGATATTGATGGAGAAGGTACTCGTTTGTACCTGATTCACCGTCAGACTGGTCCCGTCAATGCAAATCGACCCTTTGGCAGCGATGTATCTGCTCAGTGTGTCGGGAACCGAAAATACCAGCTTGTGGCTCTTGCCTTCAATTTCGGTGGACACCAGCTCGCCCACGCCATCAACGTGACCGCTGACGATATGTCCCCCAAAACGATCAGTTGCCTGCATTGCTTTCTCAAGATTCACCCGAGTACCGGGCTTGAAGTCGCCGAGGGTCGTGCAGCGGAGTGTCTCGTTGGACACGTCGGCGGCGAATCCATCTCCGGTTAACTGCACGACAGTCAGACAACAACCACTCACTGCAATACTGTCTCCGAGCTTCACATCATCAAGGCTCAGGCTGCCTGTTTGCAGGGTAAGGCGCCATTCCTCCTGAATTCTTTCAAGGCTTACCACCTTGCCGATGCTTTCAACTATTCCGGTAAACATATTGGATTCTCCGTTGAACCGAGAGGCCGCTTTTTCAATTAAGCTGCGGCAGCAGGCGCAACTTGACATCCCCTTCTAGCTGCTGGGTTTCTATGACTTCAAACGTCGGGGTATCTGCCATGGTTTGAATACCATGCAGATCCAGAAGGGCCTTTCCGTCGCTGCCCATCAACTTTGGCGCCACGTAAACAATCAGTTCATCGACCAGCCTGGCGCGCAGCAATGCACCGCACAAGGTAGGGCCTGCCTCCACCAGAATGTCGTTGCAGTGATATTCAGACGCCAGTGACTCCAGCACCGGAAGCAGTTCAACCCGCGTCTCGCTTCCGGTGACTTTGAGCTCGCAATTTTTCAGCCCTGCCAGTTCCGCGGATTGCGCAGAGGCAGTCGCATAAATGATCACCCTGCCCTCCGCTGCCAGTAACTTGGATTGAGCAGGCGTGCGCAACGCGCTGTCCAGGACTACCCGCAGAGGCGGATTTTGCAGGTTTAAGGCATTACTTCGCTGCTGATCGATGCTTAAGCCCATTTCATCCGGCCGCACCGTCAGGCTCGGATCGTCCGCCAGGACGGTACCCACTCCGGTGAGTACTGCGCTGCTGCTTGCCCGCAGCAGCTGCACGTCACTGCGAGAAGCCCCATCGGTAATCCATTTACTGTCCCCGTTGGACAGGGCAGTACGACCGTCAAGGCTCATAGCAAGCTTCATTCGCACCCGCGGCCTGCCCCGCTCAACGCGAGCAAGAAACCCGAGATTGATTACACGCGCGGCGTTCTCGAAATCGACCATCATGATCACTTCGACACCGGCTTCTTCGAGTTGTGCAATGCCCTTGCCAGAAACTGCCGGATGCGGATCCTGCATCGGGATCACCACCGTTGCAACGCCAGCGGCAATCAGCGCCTCGCTGCAGGGTCCTGTCTTGCCATGATGGGCGCAGGGTTCAAGACTGACGAAGGCAACCCCCCCCACGGGCCGCCAGACCCGCCGCTTCCAGCGCCATGGCTTCGGCATGGGGTGCACCGGCAGCACTGTGCCAGCCCTCCGAGATCACCCGACCGTTCCGCACCAGTACACACCCAACCCGAGGGTTGGGACAGGCTGTCAGTACGCTTTCTGCCAGGTCAAGAGCCCTCTGCATGTGCACCGGCCAGTCTCTACACGAAGGCTTCAGGTCTGAGTTTCGGACGTATTCCATGGTGTCGCCTCACCGACACTGGCCAAACAACAGCTGGGCATCGGTGACTTTGGGAAAAGGAGCGGGAGTGTAGCAGATTCACGCCTGTTTTTGGACTCGGGCCACCCCGTTTACGTGGTCTGGCGCTCAGGGCGTGTCTTTGGACAGCTTGTCGATCTCAGCCCTGAACTCTGCCAGATCTTTAAAGCTCCGGTAAACCGAGGCAAAGCGGACATACGCAACCTCGTCCAGTTCCCGAAGCTCCTTGGTGACTTGCTCACCGACTGTGCGCGAGGGAATTTCACGCTCCCCGGTCGAGCGCAGGTTCGCCTTGATCCGATTGACCGCCTCTTCAACGCTTTCAATGCTGACGGGTCGTTTCTCCAGCGCCTTATTCAGGCCCGCAAACAGTTTGTCCTCATTGAACGGTTCTCTGATGCCGTTCTGCTTGATTATCCGCGGCATCACCAGTTCTGCGGATTCATAGGTCGTGAAACGTTCCTCACAGGTTATGCATTCACGACGACGACGCACGTGATTGCCCTCAGAGACCAACCTTGAATCAATCACTTTGGTATCTATAGCGCCGCAAAAAGGACAGTGCATGAATAAGCTCTCTTAATTACGCCTGCTGGTAAACCGGATACTTGGCACACAGCGCCAGCACTTTTTCTTTCACAGAAGCACGCACCTCACGATTGTCGAGGTCGTCCAGCACGTCACACATCCAGCCAGTCAGCTCGGCACAGTCATCCTCGGTAAAGCCTCTGGTCGTGATCGCGGGCGTGCCAATCCTCAATCCACTGGTTACAAAAGGCGGTTTAGGATCATTCGGCACTGCATTCTTGTTAACCGTGATGTTGGCCTCATCAAGTGCGGCATCTGCGTCTTTGCCGGTAATGCCTTGTCGAATCAGGCTCAACAAAAACAGATGATCGTCCGTACCTCCCGAGACAATGTCATAGCCCCGGTCGATGAACCCCTGAGCCATGACCTGAGCGTTTCTGATGACCTGCTCCTGATAGGCCCGGAACTCAGGACCCATGGCCTCCTTGAAACAGATAGCCTTTGCCGCAATTACATGCATCATCGGTCCCCCCTGACTTTCCGGAAATACGGAAAAGTTGAGTTTCTTCTCAAGCTCGGGATTCGACTTGGCAAGAATAATACCCCCGCGAGGACCACGCAGGGTTTTGTGCGTCGTTGAAGTTGTCACGTCGGCGATCTGTACCGGACTGGGATACACGCCGGCGGCCACCAATCCGGAGATATGCGCCATATCGACCACGAGATAGGCACCGACGCTGTCGGCTATGTCTCTGAATTTCTGCCAGTCCACCACGCGCGAGTAGGCAGAAAACCCTCCCATCAATATCCGTGGCTTATGCTCCTGAGCGAGTTGGGCAATCTGATCGTAATCGATTTCGCCCGTTTCGTTATTCAGACCGTACTGCACTGAGTTGTAGATCCGCCCTGAGAAACTCACCGACGCGCCATGGGTTAAATGTCCGCCATCGGCAAGACTCATACCCAGGACCGTGTCTCCTGCTTTCGCCAGCGCCATGTAGACCGAAGCGTTGGCCTGAGAGCCCGAATGGGGCTGCACGTTTGCGTAATCCGCTCCGAACAGCTCTTTTGCCCGGGCGATAGCCAATTCCTCGACATTGTCTACGAACTCACAGCCCCCGTAGTAGCGTTTGTGCGGGTAACCCTCTGCGTATTTATTGGTCAGGACTGAGCCCTGAGCTTCCATCACGAACGGGCTGGTATGATTTTCCGACGCGATGAGCTCGATATGCTGCTCCTGCCGGGTTCTCTCGGATTCAATGGCTGCGCTGATTTCAGGGTCAAATTCTGCAAGGCTGGTATCGGTCTTAAACATCTGATCTCCGTAGTAGCAGTACACATTATGACTGGGTTTTCAGGCCTGTATTTTACCCGAAGGGAACGGACAGAGCATTAAGATATTGGGAATGGGCTGTCATTTAACGGACTCTTTCTGTTTAAGGCCGCGCAGCCGCGGCGACTGGCCGGCAGACCCTGCAAGCTTGCAGCGCTTCCCCGCCAGAACGAGAGATTTCTCGGCAAAGCGTTCCAGCGAAAAGTTTTACCGGGACAACAGACGCGATTGTTAGCCTGCTTTAGAGAACCAAGAAAAAGGAGCAGAAAATGACGAAAATATTCATCGCCCACCGTGTCAAAGACTACGGCGCCCGGAAATTCAATTATGACGCTGACACCGACAGACGCGCCTCAGCAGGATTCAGCGAAGGGGGCCATTACCACAGCGCAGCAGATTCCAATACTTTTATGATCATCTGGAACTCAGAGCTGGATACGGGCGAAGCACAGGCGAGGATGTCTGCGATGTTCTCAGACCCGGATCTTCTTGCTCTGATGAGCGAAAGCGGAGTTATCGTTGAAGTCCTCAAATTCAGGGTATGTGCAGATTGAGCGTTACTAATCTGAGCGAGAAAGGTGTTTCTACTCGTGTGATACAGGAACTAGCACGATACTCGTCATTAGAAGTCACGCAGCAACACATCGATGTCAGCGTCGACAAGTTACGAAATGCTGTAAATCTGGTTGCCATCTGATGAGATTCTTACTGGTTTTGATGATGTTTCTGTCAAATATTGCATATTCCGCTGATTCAATTAACCTTTCTGAATGCTAAAGGTATATCACCGGCTTGAGTGGAAAGACTTCCATTTAGCCCGTCATCAGAAAACGTCAGAATAATGGAATTTTCATTCAGCGGATGCTTAAAACTGAATGTATTGCCTTCGAACTTGGCTTTTTCTAATGGATTGCTAGCCCTGGGTCCCGTAAAAGTGCCTGTCAGACCATTAGGTCCACTTAGAATTTCCAATTGAAAAGCTACAGTGCGCCCTTGAATGCTAAATTCTGACTTCCACATTCCAACAATATCGGTTTCTTCAGCTGCAAGTAGCTGAGCACAAGAGAATTGTAGCGTTATTATAAAAAGCAGGTTGCAGAATACTTTCATCGGTAATTCATCCAAGGGTTTTGTAAAGAGTAGATAGAACATAATAAAACGCAGCGAAGACCTAAATGAGGATTCGCTCAAACGCTCTATATCTGCGATGAGATGAAGGAGATCTAAAAAGTAAAACTCGTCACTTTGAGGATAGATGTTTTTCTGCACACAGTAGTCATAGACGATCGAGTCAATCTCAGAACAGTTTAGTGACTTTGATGGTGTAAAATGACCGGGGATCGATGGTTTTATCTCTTGTCTCAAGAAGTAAATGTTGTACAACACGGATTGAGTATAAATTAATCGAATTAAATCAAGGATTTAAAAATGTCTCAGTTCGTCTACACCATGAACCGCGTTGGTAAGATCGTTCCGCCGAAACGCGAAATTCTCAAAGACATCTCTCTGTCGTTTTTCCCGGGCGCCAAGATCGGAGTACTGGGCCTGAACGGCGCAGGTAAGTCAACCTTGCTGCGCATCATGGCGGGCATGGATACCGAGATACACGGTGAGGCGCGGCCGCAG
>CACBCS010000053.1 GCA_902537815.1 uncultured Pseudohongiella sp.
TGCCGGGGGCAGATCAACATTTATGGTTGAAATGACCGAGACAGCGAATATTCTCCACAACGCCACTGCCAGCAGCCTGGTGCTGATGGACGAAATCGGCCGCGGCACGAGTACTTTTGACGGGCTGTCACTCGCTTGGTCGGCGGCGATCTTTGTCGCAGAGAAACTTCAGGCCTATACCTTATTTGCGACCCATTATTTCGAACTCACGACGCTGGCTGACAGTTTGCCCAACATCAGTAATGTGCACCTCGACGCTGCAGAGCATGACAGCGGCATCGTATTCCTGCACAGCGTCAAAGCCGGGCCGGCCAATCAAAGCTATGGTCTGCAAGTTGCACAACTGGCGGGGATCCCGATACCGGTCATTCAATCTGCTCGCCAGAAACTTGACGAGCTGGAGCGGAATGACTCCTATCCGGGCAGTCTTATCCGAGAGCCGGCCGGAGACGAAACCCCACCGCTGCAAACCGAACTTTTCAGGACTCAAGCTCATCCGGCACTGGATTTCCTAGAAAAAATTGATCCCGACGAAATTTCAGCCAAAGAGGCGCTTGCCATTCTCTATGATCTGAAGAAGCGCCTCTCGCAGTAATTATCGCTTGGGAAAACCCGATTAAATGCTGCTAGAATTGCGACCCAGAGGGGGACCGGCAGCCAGACAAACATCACTTCAGACCGCCGGTCTCATCAATACCGAGACTGACATATAGAGCTTAGATTAGGGGTAGGTCGAATCATGACATTCGTCGTTGGAGACAACTGTATACGTTGCAAACACACGGACTGTGTAGAAGTGTGTCCGGTTGATTGCTTTTATGAAGGCCCTAACTTTCTGGTGATTCATCCAGATGAATGCATTGACTGCGCACTTTGCGAACCTGAATGTCCGGTAGACGCCATTTATGCCGAAGATGAGCTCCCTGAGGATCAGCAAGAGTATCTGAAACTGAACGCAGAACTTGCAGAAGTCTGGCCCAACCTTACAGAAAAGAAAGAGCCGCTACCCGAGGCAGAACAGTGGGCCGATAAACCCAGCAAACTCCAGTATCTGGAGCGCTAGACCGCCCCTGAGGCGCGTTATGCTGGCGGCGGCTCTGGGCTTTCCCGGCCCTGAGCGCTGGCTGACACGCATCATCGCCTTCTGCGAGGTACGGTGCTCTCTGACCTTATCGGGCGATCTGGGGAACCGGTCGACCGGGAAGGAGCAGCGAAGGATCGATAGGCTCGCCCTCCTGCCGGATCTCAAAGTGCAGCATCGGCATACCTTGGGGGTTCACGCCAAGTTCCGCAATTTTCTCCCCCGCAATCACCCGACGACCCTCAGATACCAGCATGACGCTGTTGTGAGCATAGGCGCTCAGGTAGCGATCAGAGTGCCTGATAATAATCAGGTTGCCCGTCCCCTGGACGCCTCTGCCGGAATACACCACGTCTCCGCTCGCTGCCGCAAGAACCGGGTCGCCAACTGCGCCAGAGATGTCGATCCCTTTGGTGAGCTGTGGTTGAAACGGCGTCGCTATCTGTCCCTGATGGGGCCACGACCAGCGCAACTGCCCGGTATCGGGCCCAACGCCAGGCTGCTTCAGTGAACTGGAAGATTCGCCGCCAACCGGTACGGCATTGATCGCTGAGAGAATCCCTTCATCCACAGCCTGCACTGCTGCGTCGGCTATTGCAGCTGCCGCCTTAAGCTGCAGCTGCTGGCCGACGAAGATGGTGTATGGAGGATTCAGCCCGTTTGCCAGAGCCAGAGTTCTGAAGTCCATGTCATATTGAAACGCAATCGAAAACAGCGTGTCCCCAGCGCTCACCAGGTGCGATGCCGGCATGGACACCAGATTAAAGTCAGAAGCAGATGCTGTTTCAACCAGTACCGGCGACCTTTCAGCAATCGGCTCACGCGAGGCTCTGCTCGACGTAATTGGCTGTCGGGCCACACCTAAGGCCTGCTGCGGCGCTGCCCGAGAGACCGCGGCATCGGACAGGGTTTCTCTCGCGCTGGAGACAATTTCGGGACGCGTTTCGACGGAAAGCACCCGGCTCGGGCGCGACGTTTCGACCAACTGCCTGTCTCCGCTGGTGTTACTGCTCAAGATCATCGGAGCGGTCCGCTCAAGTCGCTGACTCTGCTCTAACACCGGCGCCTGATGTGAATTGCAGCCAGCCAGAGTGAGCGACATCAGCATAGTCAACGCTCTTTGCGTTACCGGACTGAGTCGCCGACAGGTTTTCGGGGGCACTTTGCTCATGATTCGACAACCGGATCGGGTTTCCTTGCCTCGGGCTGTTGTGATGCCAACCGGCTGAGCATCAGAACTAGGGCTGCCCCCAAAAGGAAGCTGAGTGCAACCGTAAGCAGTTGAGGATCATCCCCGGTCGTTTCTGAGTAGGTTAGCGGCCAAACAGGAGCCGATTGTAGCGCCCGGGCGGTATTCTCGGCGACAGAATCCACCGGGCTTGCTGCCCTCCAGGGCCAGAGGAGCGGCAGAGAGCCCAATAACATCCCGCAAATAGCACTGAAACAAAGCGCGCGATGAGCGCGCAGTAAGCGAGACAGCAACCGGCTGAATAACAGCAAACCCGCGACGCATCCGGCGAGGAACACGCCAATACGCAGCCAGTAAAAGCTGGTCAGCGCGACTAGCATGGTGTCATAAGCGCCCAGCAGAATCAGAATGAAAGCACCTGACAGCCCGGGCAGAATCAACGCGCTGACGGCGACGAGTCCGCAAAAAAACAGGTAAGCAGGATGCTGCTCTGGCGCACCCGCAGGTTCCAGCGAACCGATCAGTGCGGTTAGCAGGCTGCCACCAAGTGCTGCCGCAAGAAATTGCCAACGCACCGAGGGAATCTCGCGGGACAACAGCGCCACGGAAGCGAGAATCAGCCCGAAGAAAAAAGCCATCAGCGCTTCAAATTGGTTACTGAGCAAATAGAGCACGGAATTTGCAGACAGCAGCAGGCCCGACAGCATGCCTAGCGCTAAAATCAGCAGAAAGCTGCCGTTAATGTGACGCCATGATTCAACCAGTTTGAGTTGCACAAGCAAGCGCAAGAAGGTGAGATCAAGCCGGCGAAGGCTGAAGATGAGCTCTTCATAAATGCGTGTGACTACCGCAATAGTGCCACCAGAAACGCCGGGCACCGAATCTCCCAAACCCATGGCAAAGCCCTTTCCGAACAGAGAAAGAAACTCGCGCCGGCGACGGTTAGAGTTGGGCATGAAGTCAGACACTGTTGTCTACGATATCGGAGTATTCGAATCAGTTTAGGATTGCACCTGCCCCATCAGCAAGGGCACGAAGCGGACTTCATCCAATATTTGTTCAGTAAATTCTGAGCCCTCTCGGCGAATCAGCTTAAGCTCCTGATAGTCTTCTCCGCCAACGGGAATGATCAAACGACCACCATCAGCTAGCTGCGACAGCAACTCTACCGGCACCTGGCGGGGCGCTGCGGTGGTGATAATGGCGTCAAATGGCCCGCGATCAGCCCAGCCCAGACTCCCATCATCATGCTTGAATTCTATATTGCGGAATCCAAGGACCCGCAGATTTTTCTTGGCGCGCTCCGACAGCGCCTTGATTCGCTCAACTGTAAAGACCTTCTTGGCAAGCTGAGCAATGACCGCAGTTTGGTATCCGCAGCCGGTTCCGATCTCAAGCACTCTGTTCATGGTGCCCGTTTTCACTATCGCCTCGCTCATGCGGGCAACCACGTAAGGCTGCGAGATTGTTTGATTGTGCCCGATAGGCAGTGCCACATCTTCATAAGCCCGATGCGCGAGCGCTTCATCCAAAAAAATATGGCGGGGCGTCGAACGCATGATGTCGAGCACCTCCATACTCTGAATGCCCTGATCCATCAACCGACCGAGCAGTCTTTCCCGAGTCCGCTGCGACGTCATGCCGATCCCACTTAGATTCTGCATACAACTCAATATCCTATCTACTCAAAGGTGTGCGTGATAGCACCAGAAAAATCCTCTACCTGACACAGTTCTCGGAGCAAGCTGGTCGCATAGGCCCCCGCCGGCAGGCTGAATGAGAGCTCCAGAGTTTCTAAATCCAGCCAACGCCAATCGAGCCCTTCTATTCTGCAGCGCAAGGGGCGACGCCCCTCCTCTATTCCCCACCGGGTCAAGCCATTCACAATTTCCGCAAATTCTTTGCACACTGCACTTTCCATATCGGCCGCAATCCCACGAGTTACATACCTATTGCTGCTCCCCAGCTTACCGGGCAGCAGTCCCGTAGGATGGATATCCAGACTCTCCAAGCGATCAACCAGGTCTTGATTCCAGGAGTCAACTGCCACAGTAAAAAAGCGCTTGGTTTTGTCCAGATTCAACACGTCACCCTCAACATAGGTTGACCAGTGGTCGCAGCGAATCCGACGAGAGAGCAGCTGATTAAAAACATAGGCTCTTGCCGCTGAGAAGAGAATTGAGCGCGATTCGCGATGTTTATGCGTGGTCCGACTCTTTCCCACCGGCCGTCGGAGCATAGCCAATGCTTCCGGGAGGTTACTTAACTCACGACCAAAACGCTGGCTGCCAAAGTAGTTGGGCACTCCGGATGCTTCGAGAAGCTGCAATCTGCGCTCAAAGTCCTGCGCACAGCCAGAGAAGCCTCTGAGCAAGAGGCGGAACTGATTTGATTTGTGCGAGCCGATGCGCAGCTTCCGGTAATTACGCTCCATCCTCAGTATGTCAAGACCCGCCTGCTCGAAGCGCGCAGAGGCACCCTCATTCAGCTGCTCAACCCGGGCGCTGTACCACTGGCGGGTCCTTGCCCTCCGGTCCTTCATGCCCGAATAGCCGACATCCCGCTCATCGATGACCAGAATTCGGGATATCTTTCGCGCAGCCTCTCTCGTGGACTGACCTGATTTTTCAACCAGGAACATCAGGTGTTCGCCATCACCGCTGGGCTCAAATCCCAATGTCTCAGTGACGACAAAATCGTCATGCTGCTGTTTGATTCTGGCCCTGTGCTCTGGCCTGCCCAGCACGTAGGCTTGGGACTCAAGGGGCAGAAACGATTCCCCCCCGCTCATGCTAGATGGCTGAACTAAGCAAGGTAACACAGTGGCAGGCGATACCTTCCTCACGCCCGATGAATCCGAGCCCTTCAGTGGTGGTAGCTTTGACATTAACCTGTGAAGCCTTCAGTCCCAGCTGATCCGCCAACCGCTCGCACATCGCCTCTCTGTAGGGCGCAAGTTTTGGTACCTGAGCAATCACTGTGATATCCACATTCACCGGAAACCAGCCATTACCTGAGGCATGCTCAAGAACCTGTTTCAGCAGCAGGCTGCTGCCCACATTGGCAAA
>CACBCS010000054.1 GCA_902537815.1 uncultured Pseudohongiella sp.
ATTCGCTGAACGTTGAGTCTGGCTCGCAGCAGGCTGGAATTAAAGTTCACCAACCCTTGCTGGTTGAGGTGGTTGCGGCTCGCAACATTCAGACCTGTCCCGCCAAAATCATAGAAATAGTCATCATCGCTTACCTTGTTAAAGTCGACGTAGGTGGAAAGATAGCGTCCCACCGTGCCCTGATGTTCGAACCCGACGAACCATCGGTTCTCAGTTTGGGGTGAATCCGATAGGCGATTGTCGCTCAGATCCGGATTGAACATCTTGTCTCCGGACAGGCCTGACAGATTGAGGGTATTCATGGACCAGTCGGCAAGATAGCGGAATTCCGTGCCGAGCATGACGCCGCGATCTGACAGCAATCTCGGAGAGATTGTCGCGTCGTAATTGGGTGCGAGGTTCAGATAGTAGGGCTGTTCATAATCGAACCCGCCGGTGCGGGTCGAGCCGATACTCGGGGGCAGTAAGCCGGAAGCGCGCGCTTCTCCCAGAGGGAAGGGCAGAGTAAACGGATAGTAGAAAATCGGAAAGTCGCGAACATGGATGCTGGCCTTTCTGGCGTAACCGCGATTGTTTTCCTGATCCAGCACTATGGAGTCCGCACTGAGGACCCAGAATTCGTTGCCCGGTTCGCAGCGGCTGAATTCACCGTTTTCGATGGCAACCTGGCCGCTGGTGCTGCTGTAAACCACGCTGCTCGCGGTGCCGTGGGCGCCGAAGTCGTGCAGGACGTACTGGGCGGTTTCGATCCGGTTGAGCTGGTCATCGCTGTCGATAAAGGCGGAGCTGCCTCGCAGCATCAGCCCGGGTTCGCGGAAGATGACATCGCCATCCATCAGCACGGTGTTTTCGGAACGGTTGATGCTGGTGGTCAGGTTGTTTTCGATAGTGCGAGCGCCTTGCTGGACAAGGACATCGCCATCGATGCTGATGAAATTCTGCGAGAGCTGAGAGAGACCCGATTCAGAGCGAAACAGCGTTTCTGATTCGTCAGGGTCGGCTCTGCCGGTGAAAAGTTCTGCGGCAGGGTCAACGAAGCCGCCGCAACAATTCGGGGCGAGGGTGTCGCGCTGTGCCGGTGTCATGGCATCCCGGGGCATCCAGTCCAGCGGGTACTGTGAGCGCGGGGCGACCACCGCTTCATCGAACAGATTTGATGTTTCAGACGCCGTCATTGGCCCGGGTTCTGGGCTGGCTGCGCCGCCCGGCAGGGTTTGCTCAGCTGGTGGCTGAACGTCAGGCACCCGGACGGGCTGCGCTCCGGTCTGGCTGACAGTCGCGGGCGGCTCTGTTCGCGCTGGTGCCGGGCCCGGCAGAACGGCGCGGTCGCTGTTGTACTGATTGCTTCCGCTTGCGGTGTTGACCGGTGCGCCGGGTTCAGTGGTTTCGCAGACCCAGCCGTCCCCACCGGTATTGGGGAGGCAGTTAAACTGGGCGAGCTGTGCCAAGGCAGGGAGCGGAGCGGCCAGTATCAGCCCGACGCCGAGCGACAGGGCGCCCGCCTGTTGCAGGGCCGTCAGAGGTGCTGCGCTAGGTCGAGGGGTTGGGCGATTATCGTCAGACTGGGTCAAATGGCGAGGCTACGAGAGTAAATTTATTGCCGATCAAACCGACTTAGTAGGTCGGGCAACAGTTAATGCCCAAAACGCGATTATAGACGATAATTCACCGGGAATTTAACTCCTTCGTATAATGCTGATAATAGGGCTGCAATCCGCAGCGTATTGCCTACTATGTCCAGATCAGAGCCGCCATCTCGGGAATCTATGCTTCAGCAGTGGGTCTGCCGGGCCCTCGAGGTCCCCGTCGGCAGTCCGGTGCCGCCGCTGTCCATGGTCAGTGGTGATGCCAGCTTCCGTCGTTATTTTCGCGCAAGCTGGCAGGGTCATAGCTACATTGCGGTGGATGCGCCGCCGCAGCATGAAAATTCCTCTGCCTTTATCAGGGTGTGCCGGATGCTTCGAGCCGCGGGCGTTCGGGCGCCTGAAATTTTTGCTTCAGACCTGGAGCGGGGATTTCTGCTGCTGGAGGATTTTGGAGACAGTCAGTTACTGCCGAAGCTCAGCAGGCTTCAGTCAGACGGCGAAAGTCAGCGGGCAGGGGTGATCTATCAGAGCGCATTAAAAACCCTGCTATTGATTCAGCGCAGTCCCGAAAAAGAGAGACTCGACCCATATGACAGAGATCAGCTCCGGTCGGAGATGCAGGTGTTCACCGACTGGTTCTGCAAGGCTTTTCTTGAACTGGAATTAAGTGATTCCGAGCACGCTGTGATCGATCAGGCGATGCATTTTCTGGAGGAGGCTGCGCTGAGCCAGCCGACCGTGATGGTGCATCGGGATTTCCACTCGCGGAACCTGATGCTGCTTGATGATTCAGCTATTCCTGCGCTCGGTGTGATTGATTTTCAGGATGCGGTGCGTGGCCCCTACAGCTACGACGTGGTTTCTCTGCTCAGGGACTGCTACCTGCGCTGGGAACCGGAAACGGTCAATCGCTGGGCGTTAACCTACTGGCAGGCGGCCCGGGCTGATGGCTTGCTGGCTGACGTCAGTGAGGCTCAATTTTTGCGCGACTTTGATCTGATGGGGCTGCAGCGGCATCTCAAGGTCATGGGCATCTTTTGCAGACTCAGCCTCCGGGATAATAAATCCCGGTATCTGGCCGATATCCCATTGGTTAGTCAGTACTTTTTGGAGGTCAGCAGGCAATACCCTGAATTGGGAGATTTTGTGGAGTGGTTTAACCGGCGGGCATTGCCCGTTGCAAACCAGCGGCTCCCGAAGTCAGCCGGCTAAAAGAACCATGCGGGCAATGATCCTGGCGGCAGGCCTGGGGAAGCGGATGCAACCCCTGACTGCAAATTTACCCAAACCTCTGCTACAGGTTGGGGGCAAATCCCTCATCGAACGTCAGATAGACCGTCTCAAAGACGCTGGTGTAACTGAATTTGTCATCAACCATTTTTATCTCGGCCAGATGATTGAAGAGCATCTGGGTAATGGCTCTGCCCTGGGTGTCAAAATCATCTACTCCCGCGAACCCATTCAGCTGGAAACGGCTGGGGGCATCATCAAATCCCTGCCTAAGCTTCAGGACGAAAGTTTCATTGTGGTGAATTCCGATGTCTGGTCGGATTTTGATTTCTCATCGCTACAACCGGTTGACGGCGTCGACCGGCTAGCGCATCTGGTGCTAGTCAGGAATGCAGAACATAACCCGCTGGGTGATTTTCATATCGACGATCGGGGGCGCGTTCATGAAGACCCGGATGCCGAAGGGGGAAAGCTAACCTTCAGCGGGATTAGTGTGATGCACAGAAATTTGTTCGCGGGATTGCCTATCCAGCCAATGTCCGTGATCCCACTGCTGCAGCAGGCCATGTCGGAAAATAAGGTCAGTGGCGAAATCCACAGCGGGGTCTGGGTTGATGTTGGGACACCTGAAAGACTGCAGGAAGTCCAGAAGGGGTATGCAGCTTCTGACGGGGACGCGCCATGATTGCTCAGTTCAAACATCGCGCCTACAAGCAGGCAATCAGTAATCGGCTGTCAGGCACATCGTCGGAAGCCCGAATTCCCGACGGCGGGCGCACGGAGCGAATTTTCAATCGCACCATGTTCGTGATCATGGGCAAACTGGCCAAGCTGGATGGGCTGGTGGTGGACGGTGAGATACAGTACGCCACGACAGTCATGCAGTTGCTTGATCTGAATGGTTTGGCCAGACAGGAAGCGATTGACTACTTTGAGTTGGGCAAGCAGAGGGAGACTGACATCATGCCTTTTGTCATGGAGCTGATCAGCTGTATCAAACAGCGCAGCTCACTTGCGAATCTTTTCCTGCAAGTACAGTGTCGGCTCTGCTTCGTTAAGGGCGGCATTCGCCTTAAGGAAAAGATGTTGCTGCGCGACGTGGCTGAAGCGCTTGGCTTCAGCAAGGCTGAATTTCTGGAAATCTGCAATGCGACTCATCTGGAAGCAGATTTTAATCCACAGCACGGCCGCGGTTTTCTTCGTAATGCCTATCACACCCTCCAGCTTCAGCCAGACGCCGAAGACAGAGACATTCGTCGCGCCTATCTCCGGCTTATGTCGCGCTACCATCCGGACAAGCTCGTGCAGGAAAAAAACCTGTCTGAGGAGGCCTTGAAGAGTGCAGCCGAAAAACTCACGGCAATACGCAGTGCCTATGAAGCAGTCTGCGGGTTTCGGAAGATTCGCGCCTGACACACCTGACCCAGCGCGCTAGAATAGGGTCAATAGCCACTGCACAGAGTTACAGGCTTTCCTGATGAAAGATTATCTTATCGCGCCATCAATACTGTCAGCAGACTTTGCCCGTCTCGGAGAGGAGGTCAGTGATGTGCTCGACGCAGGCGCCGATGTCATTCATTTTGATGTTATGGACAACCACTATGTGCCTAACCTGACCATTGGGCCCATGGTCTGTCAGGCACTCAGGAAGCATGGAACAGAAGCGCCGATTGATGTGCATCTGATGGTGACGCCGGTGGATCAGTTAATTGTTGATTTTGCGAAGGCGGGCGCCTCCTACATCAGCTTCCATCCGGAGGCGACCGCTCATGTGGACCGCTCGCTGCAGTTGGTTCGGGATCAGGGCTGTCAGTCGGGTCTGGTATTCAATCCGGGAACGCCGGTGGATTGTCTCGAATATCTTCTGGATAAGATCGATGTCATCTTGCTGATGTCGGTCAATCCGGGCTTTGGCGGCCAGAAATTTATCCCGTCCACTCTGAAGAAACTGGCAAAGGTGCGCAAGCTGATTGACGAATCGGGCTATCCGATCCGTCTTGAAGTCGACGGCGGTGTTGGCGTGAGCAATGTCCGCGAAATTGCCGCGGCAGGAGCCGACATGTTCGTAGCTGGCTCAGCGATCTTTAACAGCGATGACTACGGCAAGACAATCGCGGCGATGCGCGCAGAGCTCGGTC
>CACBCS010000055.1 GCA_902537815.1 uncultured Pseudohongiella sp.
TGTACTTCTGAATGTCATCGCGAATTTGTGCGATGATTTGCTGTACTTCCGATTCTTTCTCGGGGTTTGCGACCAGGGCAGAAATCTTGTTGCTGAAATGGCCCTGCTCGAGAAAAAGAAAACCCAGATAGATGAGTATCAACCCGCCACTGGCAAGAATACTGGCAAAAGAGGAAGCAACTGATGTCGCATAGGACGGGATATCGATCCATTCGGTTAACAAATCACTGAGCGAACGCTCCTCAAAGGCGGCGAAATCAACAAAGGACAAACTCTGTAGATGCTTGCTCAAATTCTCTTGATAAACAGGTGCCACTTCCAACACTTCATCAGCCGAAGCGCTTAAGAAATTTATCAGCGCCCAGATAAGAGACAGAAACGTGAACACTGCAGCCGCACGACAAAGCAGGACAGGCAACCTGTAACCGGCCACTTCAATCCGATGAAAAGACTGAGCCAGGGTGTTGATCAGGTACCAAAGCGCAATGGCAATGACCAGCGGCAGCAGCAGCGACTCACCCACAACGAGAAGATAAAACACCAGAACGACCAGTACGGCTGATGCAGTAAAGTGGAGAATTCTCATGAGCTGGCTTCCCTTGGGCTTAAGGCGTGGAACGCTTATTCGGCGAACTGCCAGAACCCTCTCTGGATCCACAAGGCCGCCTGAACGGTTTTGGGACTGACCATACAGTTGTTTCGGTTAGTGTAGCATAATCCAGCTTGACCATTACCTTTGTCAGTCTTCCTCTCACGACGGCACTGCCGACCCGTGAACCACATTCGTAACTTACTCGTTCCGCTGCTGTCTGCAACAGCAAGCAATCCTGGACGGGTGCTAACCCGGCCAGACGAAACCCGAGACCAAAACTCTTTAAGAAGACCGGCGGCCTCCCCCGCTGTAAACGTTTACTGCTTCTGGCGACCGTGATACAAAAGCAAGTGAGCGGTTGCGGCAAGGCCGGATAGATCAGTACACTCAGCCATACTGGTAAGAATCTGCAGCAGCAGGCAATTGTGTACTGACTTCGGAAGCTGCGCTCCCTCAGAAAACGTGCAATCAACCACACATCAGAATGGCCTGCTGCGGGCCAAATCACCTGTTCCAGAACTTAATACAGACAGAGACCGGCGAGAAGACCTGTCCAGAATGCCAGAACAACATTTTCAATTACGTATCGTCAGCGAGTCGCACCCCGGCAGAAAGAGACCTAACAATGAAGATCATTTCGCCGTCGATGAAAGCCGGGGCATCATCGTACTGGCAGACGGCATGGGCGGACACCGCTCCGGTGAAGTGGCGTCGGAGATGGCAACACGCTTGCTCATGGGCAAGCTCCGACTGCTCGGCAATACCGAATCGACAGAAAAAGAAAAACACAACGAGTTGCTCAAAGGCATCAGGCTCGCAATCAGCGAAACCAACCAGAGCATTTATCAAGCAGCGTCAGACAACGCCGAGTATAAAGGGATGGGAACCACGGTTGTCGCGATTTTGCTGAGCGGCCCCCGCATTCATATCGGGCACGTAGGAGACTCAAGACTCTACTGCTTCAGGCAAGACAGGCTGAGCAAACTCACCAAGGATCACAGTCTGGTTCAGGATCTCGTCGACCGGGGCCTGTACACTGAAGAGCAAGCAAGAGCTGCAAGCGTTTCTCATATCCTCACCAGGTCTGTCGGACTGAAAGTTCAGGTCGAGATCGACGCTCTAACGGCAGAGCTTCAACCGGATGACCTGCTGTTGATTTGCTCCGACGGCCTCACCGACATGGTCCCCGACTGGCAGATCAGGGAGATCTTGAGGGACCATGCACACCGCCCCGGGACAGCCGTGACGAAACTGATCGAGACCGCAAATTATCACGGCGGGCGGGACAACATCTCTGTAATAGTGGCACAAGCCTGCGCAGACTGACTTTTTTCCTCTTGCAGTCGCGAGGTCGGCTGCCGTACTGAAGGCCCGGATCGGATGGCACTGACTGCCAGCACCCGTTATTTTTCTAGAATCCCCGGAAAAGCCAATCAGGCTAGATCGATTCGAAGGCCTCGGCGACTATTCCCGGCGTGAGAATTTGAGGCAGGATGACGGGCTCTCTGTCTTTTTGTCCCGTATACAACACATACAGCGGCACAGACGGCCGGTTGAAACGCTCCAGAACAGCAGTGATTTCCGGATCTTCGTTAGTCCAGTCACCCTTCATATAGGTAATGCCCCGATCAGCCATCACTGCTTTGACTCGCTCTGTACCAAGCGTGGTCTGCTCATTAGCCAGGCAGGTGATGCACCAGGCTGCAGTCATGTTGACGAAAACCGGTTTGCCGGCGGATTGAAGCTCTTCCAGACGCTGAGCGCTGAACACCTCATACTCCTGCGACGCACCCTCTTCATTTGCTGCCGCATCAGAAGTCGCCGTTACGGATTGCAGAAACGGCGTCTGCGCCAGATAAATTGCCAGAACCAGAGCAGCCAGGCTTGTCCCGTAATTCAGCGTGCGCAGGAATGGCCCCATCGTGAAGCGGCGCTGGTAGAGCCAGGCGGCAAACGCCATCACCACGCACATGCCCAACACCAGCGACATCCCCATCACTCCCACCTGATTACCGAGCACCCAGAGAAAAAACAGCGCCGAGGCATACAGCGGAAAGGCCATAAACTGCTTGAAAGTCTCCATCCACGGTCCGGGTTTGGGTAAAAATCGAAACAGCGCGGGTGAGTAACTCAGCAACAGAACCGGAAAAGCCATACCCACTCCCAGCGAGACAAATACAGCCATGGCCACCAGCCAGGATTGCGCCAGCGCAAACCCGATCGCCGGCCCCATAAAGGGTGCCGTGCACGGCGTTGCGACGGTAGTGGCCAGCACGCCGGTAAAGAACGAACCCTGATAGCCACCCCGGGCGGTGAGAGAGCTGCCGGCTCCCATTAGGCTGGTCCCTATTTCAAAGACGCCTGACAGACTCAGGCCCATCAGGAAAAACAGATAAACAATGAACGTCAGGAACCAGGGTTGCTGAAACTGGAATGCCCAGCCCACTGCCTCCCCTCCCGCCCTGAGCGCAATCAGCACCGACGCTAGAGTGACGAATGCCAGTACAACACCGAGTGTATAGAACACGCCGTCCATACGTTGCTTCTGACTGGATTCACCCACATTCTTGGCGAAGCTCATCGCCTTAATGGACAGCACCGGGAAAACGCAGGGCATCAGATTGAGAATCATGCCTCCAAGAAAGGCGAGCCCCATAAACATGAGTAACCCGGAACTTCCGCCTGCGTCAGACCCGCTCTCTGCAGACGCAGCGAAAGGCATGATGGTCATGGTGCTGGCGTCAGCGGCCGGATTGACGAAATCAAAGGCCACGCGTTCCCCGGATTCATTTTCCAGCACAAGCACTCCGAACACTTCTGACAAATCCTGCAGCATGCGCCGGGGTTGCTGGTGCGTAATCTGCAGCAAATTGGCCTGCATAGACACATCACGAAGAGGCCCGGGCTTGATTATCCGGCGCTGATCCGGAAAAAAGTAGGCATCAGAATATCGGTCGAACAGTACGTCAGAGGATTCAAAGCCAAGGCTCACCCGTTCACCGGCCACGGCGATGATCGAGCGAATGTCGTGGTCGGCTTCGGGCAGCTGTGCGCGCGCGTCGGCGAACAGGGATTGGGTTTCAGCATCGAGCTCGGTGACTTCACCGACGGGCAGTTTTATACTCAGCCTCTGCTCACCTGGTATGCAAATCTGATCGCACACATTCCAGTAAGCTAGCGCGCTCAATTCAACCTGGTCTGCGCTGAAATCTGTCGGCAGGGTGACGGCAACAGGAAGGACGACTTCCTGCTCATAACCAAAGTTCACCAGGTCCGTCTCATAAAACGGCAGCCAGTGCGGGGCCGGCCACTGTAGCTCACCGATCTGGGTGCCTTCCGGAGCCTGCCATTCCGTTAGGGTAGTAGGCTCTCCGCTGTCACCCCCCATTTTCCAGTAGGTGTGCCAGTGCTCAGCCGGGTCGAGCCGGAGCGCCAGCCAGGTGGTTTCACCCGGCACAATGTTGGTGGTCTCGGACAGCAATTCGACTTCAATACTGTGATCCCAGGCCGCGGCACTGCGCGTTGCAGTGAGTTCAAAAGCCCGCAGTTCACCATTGTCGTCTCTGACCGAGAGCAGACCTTCCAGCTCGTTACGCACGTCATCGTACCGGCGGTGCTGTTCCGTTGATATCTGGACTCTGCCACCGTCCAGCATGACCTCTCGATAGGGCGCGTAACGCATGATGCGACGCTCCGTCGGGAAAAACCACGCCTCGTCAATGTCGGTAAACAGCGCTTCCTCGCCTGCAATCATGACATTGACTTTGCCGTCATGATCATTGAATTCAGCGACAAGTTCGTGCTGACCCTCTGGAGTCGGCAGCAGACTGCGGGTCTCGGCAAACACCCCTACCCAGCGAGGATCTGCTTCGAGGGTGGAGCTGACCGGAAGCGAAATGGCAAAGTCTGCTTCACCCGGAATACAGATTTCATCGCACACCTGCCACTCGATGCGCGTGCTCGCCTGAACCACCTCCGCATCAAAGTCCTCAGGCACCGTCAGCGCCATCGGCAGGAAGACCTCGCGCTCGTAGGTAAAGGTCACCAGATCACTGCCAAGAAAGGGGGTCCACTCAGGAATCGGCCACTGGATCTGCCCCACTGCCGCGCCGGCCGGCAGCTGCCAGTCCACCGCGCGCGTCGCTTCGCCACTGTCACCGCCAAATTTCCAGTAGGTGTGCCAGTGTTCAATCGGGTCAAGGCGGATTGCCAGCCAGGTAGTCTGGCCGGGCACGACATTTACGGTCTCCGAGACCAGCTCAACCTCGATCTGATC
>CACBCS010000056.1 GCA_902537815.1 uncultured Pseudohongiella sp.
TGTACATCTCGTCAGGGCGCGTTGATCCGACCTTGGTGCAATAGACCTCACTTCGCATTCCGTTGACCGGCTCTTCCCGGTTAAGTTCGCGTATGCGTTCATCTTGCTGTGCCATGAGATCGCGGTTAACGCCGGTCGGGCTGCGATAGCCATAAATTGAAGCGCCTCCAGGTCCGCTGCCATTGCGCCCGACCAGGCCGCCGGTCGGTGTAGAAAGGTCAGGATCTTCGGCGGAATCCGGGCGCGCGCGCCGCGGTCTGGGTTCAGGGTCAAAGAGGTATTCAAGGCGTTCCGGCGTGCAGCCCATGGCCGCCAGTTGGTCAGCTATCCAGTCAACCGCCATGCTATTGCGTGCGGTACCCTGTCGTCGGTCCCCAAATTGAGTCAGGCCTTTGATGGTAGCCTTGTAAGCGTCAAGTTCCAGACGGCTCACCAGTTCGGCAATCTCCTCGTCACTGGTCTGACTGTGCAGCAAGGCAGAGGCACTCATCGCCGCGAGTAATAGGCTGATCTGGTGGCCTGATCTGGTCATGGGGTACCTTTCCGGTGGGAGCTTGAAGCCTCCCGAAGCATAGGCAAGCTTGGACTTTGTGTCCAGTTCATGAATAATCCTCGGGACAGAAAGCGACACCCCCGCTTTTTCGGCGAGAGGACCTTGCGATGAAAAAAACAATAAACCGACGCGCATTTCTGCGGTCAAGCTTGTCCGGCGCATTGGCGGTCTCTCTGCCCGGCCGTATCTGGGCAGCCGAGCTACCGGCCGATATCACGACAATGACAGCACTGCAGCTGTCAGCGGCGATCAAAGCCAGATCGGTCAGCTGTGAGGAAGTCATGCTCGCCTATCTGGCGCACATCAAGCGTTTCAATCCCGTATACAACGCCATAGTCAGCATGCCTGATGAGGACGCCTTGCTCTCTCAGGCTTTGGAGGCCGATACGGCTCTCGCTCGCGGTGAGTACAGGGGCTGGATGCATGGCATGCCGCATGCGGTTAAGGATCTGCAGCCAGTTGCCGGACTGCGCTTCACCAGCGGGTCGCCGATGTTTGCGGACCGGGTAGCCGAGGAGGACAGCGCGATGGCGGCAAAATTACGCGCAGCCGGCGCCATCTTTATCGGCAAGACCAACGTTCCGGAGTTCGGTCTGGGTTCGCAGTCCTACAATCAGGTGTTCGGACCAACCGCCAGCGCCTGGAATCCTGACTTGACTTCTGGAGGTTCAAGTGGGGGTGCTGCCAGTGGTCTCGGAACGCACATGTTGCCGGTTGCCGACGGCAGCGACATGATGGGGTCGCTGCGCAACCCGGGTGCCTTTAACAACGTGATCGGGTTCAGGCCTAGCGTGAATGTGATGAGTGGTGTCGAATCGGATCCGAGGCCGCTCTCTACCTCTGGGCCGATGGGCAGAAACACAGCAGATACGGTCGCCCTGCTCAATACGATTGCAGCGAGCCCTTTATCCGGAGCGCTTCAGACCCTTGAGCTCGGTTCGCTCAAGCTGGCCTGGATGGGCAATCTCGGTGGCTATCTGGCAATGGAAGAAGGCATCACAGACCTGTGCGAAGACAGTCTGAAACTACTGAGTTCTGCCGGCGCGGTGGTTGAAGCTGCCACTCCGCTGTTTACATTAAGCGATCTGTGGCTCTGTTGGACGACCCTGCGCCACGGCGGTCGCACGAGTATGCGTCGCTACTGGGAGGATCCCGATACCCGGGAAATGCTGAAGCCTGAACTGGCGTATGAAATCGAAGATTCTTTCAGCATCACCGCAGGAGACACGGCGAATGCCAATCGCATTCGTCGCGCCTGGTATCGGGAACTGGACCGATTGTTCAAACAGTATGATTTTCTGGTCTTGCCTACTGCTCAGGTTTTTCCCTACAATAAAAATACGTCGTGGCCACGACAGATTGCTGATCGCAGGATGGACACCTACCACCGCTGGATGGAAGTGGTGATGTACGGCAGTTTAGGTGGCCTGCCTATTGTTAATGTGCCGGTGGGTTTTGATGCTCAGGGGCGACCCATGGGTATGCAGGTGATTGGCCGTTACGGTGCAGATAAAAAAGTTCTTGAATTTGCCCTCGCCTATGAAGGGCTGACAGACTTCCTCGATAGACGCCCTGAACTGGTTCCCGCCGCCTAGAGGTGATTTCCCATGCCTGTGGATCAGTGTTTGAAACGTCCGGCGTGCCACCTGCTTCTCCCAAGTCTGTTCTTCCCCTGCCTGCTTCTGGCGCAGGAATATTCGGTTCCGAAGGATGAATTTGGATATCCTGATTTTAACGGGGTCTGGAATTTCAACGATTCCACGCCTTTTGAACGGCCGCCAGGCCTTGGTGAGCGGGAGTTTCTGAATGCGAAGGAACTGGCTGCCAAGTTTGCCCGGCTGGGCGCAGGTCAACAGCGCCGGGATCGTCGTGAGGAAGCGTTATCGCAGCGCATACTGGAGGAGCCGACTGATGACACGGGAGCCTACAACAGCTTTTGGTCTTTCTACGATGAGTCATTTCCGAATCAGAGAACATCTATTATTGTGTATCCGACGGACGGGCGTCTGCCGGTTACACAAAACGGTGTGATTACCCAGCATTCACCGCCGCCGTCTAACCCCTGCAATGATGGTTTGGTCGTGATCGCGGACCGTCCCAGCCGTATTTCCTTCGGGGCTATTTCCTGTGACCGGCCGGAAGATTTCGGGCTTGCATCGCGTTGCCTGCTGTTTCCTCAGTCTACCGGTCCGTATATCAAAGCCAATTCATACAACAATAACGTGCTGATTGTGGTGACCCGGGATCATGTGGTGCTGAATACCGAGCTAGGGAATGATCCTCGAATCGTGCCGCTGGACAACCGGCCTTTTCTGGACAAACGTATCGAAACCTGGACGGGCAGTTCCCGTGGTTTCTGGGAAGGAGACACGCTGGTGATCGAGACGCATCACTTCAACGCGAAAATGGCCAGCGTTTTTATGCGCGCGGCTGCCTACGGCAGCGCGGAAAACATGGTGCTTACCGAGCGCTTTACCCGAGTTGGCGAACAGGCGATGGAATACGAGTTCATTCTGAACGATCCGTCGACTTTCACTGATCAGATCCGGGGGATCGTGCATTTTTCCCGACTGAATGCGCCCATCTATGAGTTTGCCTGCCATGAAGGCAACTATGCCCTGACAAATATGCTGCGGGGCAAACGTCTCGAGGAGCTACGGGCGGAAGGGTATGCTCGCTGAAACCGGTTCAGCCTGGCATCGGGAGGTTCAGAGTTTCCTTGACCAGTTCCATGACCGCGTAGCTTGTGCTCTCTTGGACGTCGGGGAGCTGGAGCAGGGTGGTACCGAGGAAATGTCGTTAGGCGTCCATATCTGAAACGCGCGCTTTGATCAGATAATCAAAATTTCCCGAAATCAGATAGCACTCTTGCACTTCCTCGATGTCTACCGCGGCCTGTTTGAACCGCTCGAAAATGTCCTGAGACGTCCGGGTCAGCCGGATCTGCACGAAGACAATCAGTCCGGCGTTCAGGAATTTGGGATTGAGTAAAGTGGTGTAGCCCGCAATCACCCCTTCCCGTTCCATGCGTCTCACCCGTTCCAGACACGGACTGGTGGACAGTCCAACGCGTTTCGCCAGTTCTGAAAAGGTGATACGCCCATCCTGCTGCAGTTCCCGCAAGATTCTTCTGTCAATCTTGTCGAGTGTGCTCTCATGCTTCATAGCTTCATCCGATAAAATTTCTGTGCAGTTAAATAAATTCAAAAAAATATTCTGTAAAAAAGATTCTAATCAAAAAAAAAAAGATAAAAAATACGGGAAATATCCGTTTATGCTCGACGCCTGAATTCGCCGCAGCGGCGCGCGAGTGAGCCTATTTTTCCAGGAGAAATTTTCCGTGCTGATTGGAGTGCCAAAAGAGATTAAAAACCATGAATACCGGATTGGAATTACCCCATCCGGTGTCGCAGAGTTGGTAGCTGATGGTCATATCGTTCTGGTCGAAAAGGACGGGGGAAGTGCTGTCGGTTTCCACAACGAAGATTATCTTTCAGCCGGTGCTGAAGTAGTCGACACCGCCGCGGAGATTTTCGACAGGGCAGAGATGATCGTGAAAGTAAAAGAGCCTCAACCTCAGGAATGCAAAATGTTGCGTCCGCATCAGACCCTGTTTACTTATCTGCATCTGGCGCCGGACCCGGAACAGACAAAACTGCTGACTGCATCGGGAGCCACATGCATCGCCTATGAGACAGTGACCAGCGCCGACGGTTCTCTGCCTCTCCTGACGCCCATGAGTGCAGTCGCCGGACGCATGGCCGCGCAGGAAGCTGCGCATTGTCTGGAGAAGGCGCAAGGGGGCAAGGGTATCCTTCCCGGCGGCGTTCCCGGCGTTCCTGCAGCCAATATGCTGGTCATTGGTGGCGGGGTTGTCGGCATCAATGCCGCGCGCATGGCGATGGGGATGGGTGCGCAGGTCACGCTTGCGGACCGGTCGGTGAAGCGCCTGCAGGAGATTGATACCTTATACGGCGATAGGATGCAGACCGTCTATTCAAGCCGGGCCAATATCGAAAGCCTGCTGCCGCGAACCGATGCCGTAATCGGAGCAGTGCTGGTGCCGGGTGCCGCTGCGCCAAAGCTCATTACCCGGAAGATGCTGGAGCTGATGCAGCCGGGCAGTGTTCTGGTCGATGTGGCTATCGATCAGGGGGGGTGCTTTGAAACCAGTATGCCCACGACGCACCAGGACCCGACCTTTCAGATTAACGGTATTGTCCATTACTGCGTGGCCAATATGCCCGGAGCAGTCGCAAGAACGTCCACACTGGCGCTGAC
>CACBCS010000057.1 GCA_902537815.1 uncultured Pseudohongiella sp.
GGGCTTATCAAAAGCGGAATCATTTCCCGGATGTCGCGGGGACTCACGATAGGCTTGAGCAATCACACTATCCGCGAACCCTTGGCGACTCTGTTCTACAACAAGAGATATTCGGTGCCGTGGGAAGATCATGCGGTTGACCGGATTCGTCAGCTTTTTTCCAGAGCCCTGAAGCATGACTATGATAAGGATGAAATTAACTACGGTCTCGATACCTCTCTCGTCGATGCTGAGAGCACTGTTAATCACAAGCAACTGGTTTTCCTTCACGGCACAACCTGGGCGACAAAACATTGGCCGGAATCCTATTGGCGGCATCTGGCACATATCGCTACAGAAAACGGGTATAGCGTGCTCTTGCCGTGGGGCAATGAGGCAGAAAGGCAGCGTGCTGAGCGAGTCGCCGCAGGCAATGAACAGGTAACCGTGCTGGAGCGAATGCCGCTTAATGGGGTTGCCCGCATGATTTATCGCTCCGCCGGTGTGATCGCAGTGGACACTGGTCTTGGGCACTTGGCGGCAGCGCTGTCAAAGCCGACGCTTTCACTGTATGGCCCGACAAACCCCGGATTGTCCGGTACATTCGGTCATCAGCAGATTCAAATGAAGTCGAATCTAAACTGCTCTCCCTGTGTCAAAAAAGTTTGTAGCTATTCAGGGCCAGGGGTATCTGATGCATTTCAGGGCCAGCAATTCGCGGTAGAGCCGCCGTGTTTTGCCTCTCATCAGCCAGAAACAGTCTGGACACAGTTCGAAAAACTGCTGCCGATGAATGCGTAGTCATGAGGCTTTGCTTCCTGATATATCACTATTTTCCTTTTGGTGGACAACAGCGGGATTTTTTCCGTATCGCGGAAGCTTGCCGGGCCCGGGGCCATGAAATAGAGGTATATGCGCTCAGGTGGCAAGGTCCGATGCCGGACGAGTTCAATGTCACGCTGGTGCCTGTCAAGGCGTTAAGCCGGCTGTCCATGTACCGGCGCTATACTGATTGGGTGGCCGAAAGAATCGAGGAGTCCCGACCGGATCTGGTCATAGGGTTCAACAAGATGCCACATCTTGATGTTTATTTTGCCGCCGACGACTGTTTTCTTCATAAGGCCAGGACTCAACGGGGACCTCTGTATCCGCTTACGCCCCGTTTCAGACATTTTCACCGCTATGAGGCGGCAGTTTTCGATCGGGACAGCCAGACCCGAGCTTTGGTTTTATCCCCGCTGCAGAAACAGAATTATCTCAGGCACTACCCCGACTGTGTCCAGCGCCTGCAAGAACTGCCACCCGGCATTGATCAGGAAAGAAGAATTGAGCGCCGCGACCCTGCGGTTCGTTCGGCGCTAAGGGCGGAGTTGGGGATCTCTGGCGATCAGCGGTTAATCCTCCAGGTCGGGTCAGGTTTCAAGATTAAAGGCGTGGACAGAGCCATTCGTGCCATTGCGTCACTCCCTGAAAAACTGCGTGCCAGTGTTCGATACGTGCTCGTGGGACAGGATAGGGCAGGCCCTTATCATCAGTTGGCAAAAAAACTCGGACTTGCCAATCAGGTGGTAATTCTGCCGGGCCGGGATGACATACCCCGCTTTATGGTTAGCGCTGATCTTTTACTGCATCCGGCCTATATGGAAAGTGCGGGCTATGTTCTGCTGGAAGCCACGGTGTCCGGGTTACCTGTCCTGACGACGGCAAGCTGCGGTTATGCCTGGCATGTAGAACAGGCGCAATCCGGTGAGGTGTGTTCAGACCCGTTCACGCAGGATGAACTCAACGCCAAGCTCGGGGCAATGCTCAGTAATCTGGACAGCGCGCCCTGGAGTGAAAATGGTCTCGCCTATGGCAAGCAGCCAGATCTCTATTCTCTGACCAACGCTGCGGTCCGGTGCATCGAGGATTGCGCTGACGCTGTGAAGTCAGAGGCTAAATCATGAGCAACGTAACGCTTGGACTGGCCGGCGCGATTGGGCATGACCCTGCTGCCGCACTTTTTGTTGATGGAGAGCTGCTTGCAGCGGTCGAGGAAGAGCGGTTAATCCGAAGAAAGCACGCCAAGAATGAGATGCCGTTTCTGGCGGCCAGACAGTGCCTTCAGATCGCCGGACTGCGTGCTTCAGACGTCACCCATATCGCCACGCCATACGCGCCGGTTTCGCTGTTCAGCAAGGCGCGCTGGCACTACGCCTATCGACACTGGTATGCACCTGATCGAAGTATCGACAGCCTGCTGAATGGCAACCGTCGCTATCGGAGGCACGTCAAAGATCTGCGCACACTCGTGGAAAAACTGCATATTTCCAATCTAACGACGGAGTTGGTGCCGGTAGAACATCAGTTGGCACACGCCAGCAGCGTCTATCATCTTGCCGAGGGCAACGAAAAGACAGCCATTTTTTGTAATGACGCCAAGGGTGAATACGCGAATATATTTCTGGGCTACGGGCACAAAGGAAAGATCTTCAAGATCAAGCAATTCTACAGTCCCGATTCATTGTGTGGGCTCTATGCCGCGCTGACTGATTACCTTGGATTCGAAACTCTGGACGGTGAATTCAAAGTGATGGGACTGGCAGCCCACGGCGACTCTGAGAAATACGATTTGTCTCCGCTGGCCAGATTTGAAAGGGGAAAACTGAAGGTAGATACACGCCTGATTACAACCATCGGGATGCGTCGTTACAAGGCCAAATCCAGAGGGCACTATTTCAGCCGCAAGCTCGTGAAAATGCTGGGCCCAAGAAGGGCGGGCCATCTGCTGGAAGAACCTTATGTCCATTATGCTTCAGCAATCCAGAATCTGTATGAAGACCTTGCTTTGCAAATGGTTGAATACTATCTGGGCGATGTCCTGGCAGAGACCGGTCGTCTGGCTCTGGCCGGTACCGGATCGATGAATATTCGATTGAACCATCGGTTTCATTCGCACCCGAAAGTGAAGCAGCTACTGGTACATCCGGCCTGTGGTGATTCCGGTACTGCGATCGGCGCTGCAGCCTTTGCAGTCAATCAGGCAGGCATTCCGATTAAGCCTCGCCGGGATCTGTATCTGGGACCTTCTTTTTCTACGGACGATTGTCTCAATGCCTGCATAAACCATCGGGACAAACCGGTCTGGGAAGTGTTGCCAGACCCGTTCGAAAGAGCTGCTGAATTACTCGCTAACGGGCAAATCGTAGCCTGGTTCCGGGGCCGGATGGAATTCGGGCCCCGAGCGCTGGGGAACCGGAGCATTCTGGCGAACCCTCTGCAAACCGGGATCACGGATGCGATCAATCAGCAGGTTAAGTTTCGGGAGCACTGGCGGCCCTATTCCCCGAGTATCCTTGATTCTGCGGCGGAGCAGCTGTTGCCAGAGCAATTTCGGGACGAGTTTATGTGTCTCTCATACCCTGTCAGCCGGAATTGGCAGGAGCAGTATCCGGTAACGGTTTATCGTGACGGTACGATGAGAGCTCAGATCGTCAGGCGGCAGTCAAATCCGGATTTTCACAAGTTGCTCAGTGCGTTCCAAGGCCTTACCGGTCATGGCCTGCTCCTTAACGCCAGTTTGAGCCGCCCGGGAGAGGCGTTGGTTTGTACCCCGGAGGACGCGCTCAATATGTTTCTTGGTACCGACTTGAGCTATATGATCATGGAAGATGTGTTGGTGATCAAGAGAGACCCGTCCCCGAAATGGTGATTCAGCTGAGCAGAACCTAGTTCTGAGGTGATACCCGCTCATACCCGGGAAAGCGTAGAGCGCAGTTTACGTCGGCTAAAAACCGACTATCTGGACCTGGTTCTCATTCACTCTGATGGAAACGATCTGGAGATCCTGGAACACACCGATTGTCTTGAGTCTCTGATGAGACTTAAGGAAGAAGGCCTGATCAGAGCGGTGGGCATGTCGACCAAAACAGTGGAGGGGGGCAAGCGCGCTCTGGCACTGAGTGACATCGCAATGGTAACTTACAATTCAAGCCATACAGAGGAAAGCCCGGTGATTGATCTGGCCCAGCGCACCGGTAAGGCCATTATCGTCAAAAAAGCTCTGAACAGCGGCCACATTGCGCATGAGCCGGGAGGAAACGAACTGGCATTGGAATTTGTGCTGAGCAAGGCCGGCGTCAGCAGTGCCATTGTCGGCACAATCAACCCGGCTCATCTGCGCAGTAACGCTCACGCAGCGGCTAATTGTCAGGCAGAAAGCGCCTCTAATCCTGCGCCCGGGTGATCTTGTCGACAATGTCGGAAGTCGAGCAGTTATCGAGGAAATCTAGCACCTTGACGTCACCGCCATAAGATCTGACGAAATCGCCACCGACAACCTGATCAATCCCGTAATCCCCGCCTTTGACCAGCACTTCAGGCCGCAGCGATTCGAGCAGGGCTTCTGGCGTGTTCTCCTTGAAGCTCACCACCCAGTCGACCGCCTCAAGACCGGCAAGCACGGCCATACGACGTTCTACCGGATTAATTGGGCGACCCACACCTTTCAGGCGACGCACAGAGTTATCATCATTAATCGCCACTACCAGTTTGTCGCCAAGCTTTTTCGCCTCGTTAAGATAACCCACATGGCCGGCATGGATGATGTCGAAACACCCATTGGTGAAAACGATTTTTTCCCCGTGGGCCCTTGCATCCTGAACGGTAATGCCAAGCTGTTCAGCAGTCATAACTCCCCGCCCTGAGTCCTGCTCAACCAAAACTGCCCGGCGGAGCTCTGGGCCACTGATGGCTGCTGTACCCAGTTTGCCAACAACAAGACCCCCGGCAAGATTGGCC
>CACBCS010000058.1 GCA_902537815.1 uncultured Pseudohongiella sp.
CTGTATCCAGCAGCGGCAATCTGGAGGAATTGCTGGCTATGCCTCCTGTCGTAGACCAGGAAATGATCGACGAGCAAGCCGAAGCCGAATACATAGAAATAGAGGCTAACTGGCTCCGCTATCTGATCTCTGCAGCCTTTTTGATTGTTCTGATCAGCATCTACCGCCAGGTGATATGGCCCAACCGGCAGCTGATAAACCAGTATATCAACGCTGGCGGAAACCGAATCACTGAACGCTACTCCCCAGCCAATAACGAACGGGTCGCCTATCAGCAACTTCTGAAAACGCTAAAGCAGAAGGAGGTGCACCAGATACGAACACACCTTGTCGTTTGGTGTGATCATTTTATCGGGAGCCGACGAATTGCGAACATGGAAGATATCCTCCAAGCGCAGGAAGCCTCTGAGTTACATAAACATGTACAGAACCTGCAAACCGACCTGTTCCGAAATAGGATTGGGTCCGACGGTCAGAGCTTCGATCCGACCGCCTGTATAGAAACGATAGTGACCCTGAGACGTGTCAAAATAACGCAATCAAAACGACAGGCCAAGGAAGATCGATACAGCCTTCCACCTCTGTACCGAACCTGAGGCTGCAGGTATCCCTATCGGCAAACCAATTTGAATCACCCTAATCAGCGAGTCCATTTTCGCCTAACCCCGATTCATGCCAAATTCAAAATTGGTCTATACAACGTCTGGCAGCAATCTCTGCGGCACTTGCGGCAGATCGCTGCATAAGTGCAAATGCGAAAGTGAAGCCCGACCGATCGGCACAAACACAGCCCGGAACCCTCAGATTCAACTGGAGAAAAAAGGCCGGGGCGGAAAAGAAGTGACTGTTGTTTCACATCTCGGCCTAAGCGGGGCTCAATTACTTGATCTCTTGCAGCTCATTAAAAAAAGACTGGGAACAGGAGGAACGCTCAAAAACCAGTCTCTAGAAATACAGGGGAACCGGATTGCTGAAGTGCGTGCACTTCTCGCCTCTCAGGGCATTTTGAATAGTTAAAGTGAGCTCTTTTGAATGACTGTTTGTGACGTAAAAGCTGTTTGATTTCTTTCAACAGTTGGCGCAGCTGGGTTGGACATTGCTTCTACTCTGCTTCGGACAATTGCACGGACCCGTAGATGGCAGAGATATAGATACCCACTAAGCCTCAACTCACCCATCACTTTGTAAATCGGAAACAAGGTTCTGCTGTCTCGCCACGCTTTTTTTATTCTTCGCCAATTTAGCCGCATCATTTCGAGCCAGCTCCAAGCGCTTCAGATACATCTCATCAACGTCACCGGTAATATATTCCCCGTTGAACACTGAGCACTCAAAGCGCTGCAGGTCTGGATTACCTTCAGCCGCTGCAGCAATCAGATCCTCCAGGTCCTGATAAATCAGCCAGTCAGCACCGATCTGAACTTCAACCTCCTGATCAGTCTTACCGGCCGCTATAAGTTCCGTGGCTGCAGGCATATCAATACCGTAAACGTTGGGATAGCGAACTGCCGGTGCGGCGGAGGCAAAGTAGACTTTCCGCGCACCGGCGTCCCGCGCCATCTGGATGATCTGCTTGCAGGTCGTGCCTCGCACAATAGAATCATCTACCAACAGGACATTTTTCCCTTTGAATTCCAATTCGATTGCGTTTAATTTCTGCCGGACCGACTTACGACGCTGGCTCTGACCGGGCATGATAAACGTTCGCCCTATATAGCGATTTTTGACGAAACCTTCCCGATACTTAATCCCCAGATGATTGGCCAGCTCAAGCGCTGAGGTTCTGCTGGTGTCAGGTATCGGTATCGCAACATCAATGTCGTGATCGGGGCGCAATCTATTCACTTTTTCTGCCAGACGCTGCCCCATGCGCAAGCGGGCCTTATAGACTGAAATGCCGTCCATCAGTGAATCCGGACGAGCGAAATAAACATGCTCGAAAATACAGGGGGCATGGATACCGGGCTCACCGCAGACCTTGGTATGCAGATTCCCCTGAACGTCGATGTAGACCGCTTCGCCGGGGGCGACATCCCGCTCAATCGTAAACCCCTGCGAATCCAGTGCCACGCTCTCTGACGCAATCATGTATTCTGTCTTTCCGTTGCTGGTCCGAGAGCCGAAAACCAGCGGCCGGATGCCATTGATATCGCGGAAACCCAGGATTCCGTATCCGGTTATCATGACAACCGCTGCGTAACCACCGCGACAGCGCTTGTGAACGCCTTCAACCGCAGAGAAGATATCTTCCGGCCTTGGCTCAATCTGTTTTTTCTGGGACAGCTCGTGGGCGAAAATATTCAGCAGCACCTCAGAGTCTGAATCGGTGTTCATGTGGCGCAGATCAGTCTTGTAAAGTTCCCGATTCAGGTCGGCGGTATTAGTCAGGTTTCCGTTGTGGGCAAGGGACAAACCGTAAGGCGAGTTTACGTAGAATGGCTGGGCAAGTGCCGGGCTGGAGCTGCCCGCCGTAGGGTATCTTACGTGGCCAATACCCATCTGGCCTGTCAGTCGGCGCATGTGGCGAGTCCGGAAGACATCCTTCACCAGACCATTGTCTTTGCGTAGGTTAAGCTTGCCATGGTCACTGGTCATAATCCCCGCTGCATCCTGCCCTCGATGCTGCAGCACGGTCAGTGTGTCATACAGACAAACCCCCACATCCTGACTGGTTACCACTCCAACTAATCCGCACATAAAAGTATGCTCCGCTCCAGGTGATTGCCCTAATAAGTAGGGATTACTGCATTCATGTCGCCAATAAAAATCTGCGATTCTTCAATCAAAACCATGCCGTAGGGAATCAGGGTTGACTGCTGCCACCATTCAGACCCTGACACAAACACATTCAAGATAAACAAAACCACCAGCACAATGACCGTGCCCCGGGCGACCCCAAACACTGCCCCCAAGAGGCGGTCGAGTGTTTTTAACCCGGTCACAACCAGCAGCTTTGACATAAAGTGGTTCAGGGCTGTTCCCAGCATAATGATGATGACAAACAGAACAGAGAAGGCGGTGACATATCGGACAGAGGGGTTATCTATCAGACTCTCAAGCATGCCGGCTAAGGACTCACTGTAGACGCGGGAAACCAGCAATGCAGCAATCCAACTCAGAAGCGACAATATCTCTTTGATAAAACCCCGCCACACGCCAAACGCTGAGGATATCGCAATGACTGCAAGAATGAGGGTATCAACCTGAGTCATCGTTTCTGGTCTGTCTCCTAACGTTCCATCTCATAGGGAACAACGATTCCCGCCAGCTGAAATTCTTCCCGCAGGCTACTCTGGTAACCGGCAGATTGCTGTCTGTCCAACCAAGGACCTACGAAAACGCCCCGCAGCAGACCCTCATCGGATTCGATCTCTCGCATATATGCTCGATAACCTGCCTCCTGCAATCGCTCTAACAGAATCGCAGCGTTGTCCGCATTGGAAAATAAGCCCAATCGCACGCTCCAGCCGCTTGGCAAGCCATCCTCACCCAATTGCGGGAGCGTCTCGTCCTGCCGGGTGTAAGCGGGAACTGATTCGCTGACTTCAGTTCCGGCAGCCGTAGCCTCCTGAGCATCCGTCAAGGCGTTTTCTGCGTCGGAATCGCTGGTTTGATTTGCAAAAGCCAGTCGGTCTACATCAGTCTCTGGCAGGACCACCGCAGGTACATCGCTGTCGGCAATAATCACCGGACGGGTCTGTTCCGGTTCGGGTAAAATGGTAATCTTTGGGGGGTCTGGTATCCGGCTGGTCAGAGCAGGCTCATAGCTGCCTTCGCCATCAAAAACAATTGGCAGAAAGATCAGACAGCAAGCCAGTAAAACAACGGTACCGACAATTCTCTGTTTGGTATTCTGCTGCAATTCAGCGCTTCCTAGGTCCAGTCTGTCTCACCGAACGTCGATCTTCAGAAACAGGAGAAGCCAGTCTCGTCACGGCGTTACTGAATCCGTACCCTTCTAACACTTGGCGAGCATTCGCGCCGCGGCAACGGTATGAAATGAGCCGGCAACTACGACCAGCTCCCTTTCTACCCCTGCTGCCTGTGCCACGGCGTCTTCGCAAGCGGCTTTGTAAGCCTCAGCAACCCCATCAAAGCAACGCATGATTGAAGTTGGGTCGAGTTTTTTAAGCTTCTCGCTCAGTTCGATGGACCGCAGGCATCTGACATCTTCGACCTGCGCAATATACCAGATGTCGGCGATGGATACTAAGGATGCCAGCATTGTTTCAACGTCTTTATCAGCCATCACTGCCATCACAAGGCGCACCATCCCCCTCCGATTATCCAGTGCAGAATCCGGCTGCCTCAGACGCTGTACGGCGTGCACCAGAGCATCGATTGAATCCGGGTTATGCGCAACATCCAGCATCACCGGCGCGCCTGTCATCCTGTCCTGTGTCAGCTCCTGTCTACCGGGTGCTCTAACGGCAGCAAGGATTCCGGCTGCTTGTTCTAGATCTACGTCAGTGCCTGCGCTTGCAAGCGCCTGTAGAGCAGTTGACACGTTTACCGGCAAGACAGCGGTGGCTGCAGGAAATGCGGCACACATATTGCTGCCATCAGGCTTAACACCCCACCATTGCGTCTCTTCAGACTGCTCGTCAGTTCGAAGTCCGAATTCCTGGCCCTGATAGAGGGAAATGCAGGACAGCTCTTTGGCTTTGCGAATAACGGATAAC
>CACBCS010000059.1 GCA_902537815.1 uncultured Pseudohongiella sp.
GCTATGGCGAACTCGGCTATCTCGGGGTGAATCTCGACAGCTCGGTCGGCGGTGGTGGCATGAGTCATCTCGACGCCGTGATCGTGCTGGAGGAAGTTGCGAAGATTTCAATTGCGGTGGCGTTTCCGATCTTCGAAGCCTGTTTTGGCCCCAGTTTGGCCATCGCCCACTTCGGCAGCGAATCACTCAGGCAGCGTTATCTGCCCCAGGTCTGTACCGGGGAAAAAGTGGTGGCGGTGTCCATGTCAGAGCCGGGCGCCGGATCTGCACTGACTGATCTCATCACCCGGGGAGAAATCACCGGAGACAGAATTATCCTCAACGGAACGAAACGATGGTGCTCAGGCGCCGGACATTCGGAAGCTTATGTGGTGTACTGCCGACTCTCGGATGCTCCGGGCGCCAGGGGCATCGGAGCTGTGGTGGTGGACAAAGGCACCGACGGCTTCAGTTTCGGCAAGCGTGACCACCATATGGGCTTCAGAGGCGTTTACAGTTGCGACATGTATTTCGACAATGTCGAAGTGCCGCTGGAAAACATGCTCGTACCGGCCGGCAGTTTCGGCAAGCTGATGGATGCCTTCGACCTGGAACGCTGCGGTAACACGACCATGTCACTTGCGGTGGCGCAGTCCGCATTTGACTACGTGCTGAACTACAGCCAGGAACGTGAGCAATTCGGTAAACCACTGGTAGATTTTCAGGCGATACAGATACAGCTTGCCGAAATGAAGATGAAGCTTGAAGCTGCGCGTCTGCTGCTTTACCGCGCAGTGGTCAATGCCGAATCGGGCCTGCCGTCACTTGGCGAAAGCTCGGTTGCCAAATGCTTCGCCAATGAGGCTGTCCGGGAAGTGACGGGTAAAGCGATGCAGATCATGGGCGGGTATGGCTATTCCAAGGAATTTCCTATCGAGCAAAAGCTCCGTGACGCCTGGGGCTGGGGTATTGCAGGGGGATCAATCGATATCCAGAAAGTGAATATTACCTCTGCACTGGTAAACCGACGCTTTAATCAGCGAGCCAACTGAGCGATCTAGTGCAGGGGTCGACCCGTCGGACGACATCGGCGCTCGGCGAAATCCGGGTGCAGTATATCGATCTGTTTGACCAACAAGAGATCGTGACGAGAGAGATGATCATGTTCAATGTCTGAACGAACCTCGACGTCTTCCAGCATCACGCAGACGACATCATCATCGTCAATATCGACGACGATGCAGGATTTAAATCCGTCTACCGTATTGATCGAGGCCAGCGAACCCACATCGAACTGATAAATCGGCAAAGAACCGCTGGCACGCTGTAGCAATCCATAGGAAGTAAACGCGACCCCGAAGCCTGCCGCCGCGACCACGTTAATAATTTCCACCACTTCCGGATCGGTCAGATCAACCCGAACGGTCTCGGCAAGTGGCTGATTCACCTCTAACTGCCGTCGATTAATCAACCTCAGAAACAGATCAATGTCTTCCTGATTCCATTCGAGCGTTTCTTCCGAGACAGATCGGGTGCTGTCTGAGGACAGGCTCTGCACGTCAGTTTCGATAGTCAGATCCCGAACTTTAGTGTCCGGCGGACAAGGCACTACCATTGAGACGGAACAGTAGCCGTCGCTACGCTCTGCGCTGAGGCGCCAGAGGAAAGGAACTTCACTGCTCAGTTCGAACATAGGGTACCGCTAACAGGAACGAAAAGGCTCGGAATCTAGCTAGGATGTCGACTGAATGATTGACAAAATTAGCAGCCACAGCAACCTTTTTTTCAGGCCTGTCGGAGAAACGATGAGATCAAGTTAGCGGGCATTGCTAAAGCGAATTTCAGCAGTTCTAATTAAAGTATTGAACAAGCAGGATATTCTGGTGGTCAGAGAGTTTTGAGTTTTTCCACAGAATCTGTGGATAACTCAGTGGATTGTTTCTGCAATCCGACCGTGAGGCGCGAATTTTCGTGAATCCCACTTAAATTGGCTAAAATTTACACAATATGTATTTTTCATATATTTCAATAACTTAAGATTTATTGAATGATTGTATAAAAATAAAACCCGCTATTTTAAAGGCTTTTCTCACTGACAAGTCTATTTTGTGCATAAATTCAAGGGTTAAAACGATTTACCAAAATATCGTTCCGTTTTATTACTGTTTTTATTGAAGTTTTTGCTCCTATAATACCGTTCGTTCATAAAGCTTTTCTGACCGGCGATGGGCAGATTTTCGTCCTCACTCACCTACACACTTTCAACAGTGCTTGTCCTGCTGCTGGTCAGCTTCGGCTACAGTGCGTTGAAAAAATACCAGCTGGATGGCTCGAGTGATTAGCCGGCGGTCAATCTGGCCCGCGCGACCTACACCAGCGGACTGGCAGACTCATTAAAAGACTCCGCACATCCTGCCTTTCTCTGTCAGGTGTCACCCGCCGCGCTCCAGTCGACTGTGTCGGCGACTCTGGCACGACCTGGATCACTGACCGCCATGACGGAACTCCGTGGCGCGGCGCGGGTTCCTATGCTGACCTATCCGACCCAGGAAATTCTGCCCAGCTACGAGATTGACCTGCCTTTTAGTGAGTCGCAGGCGACGCTGTTTATCGACCTGATTACGCAGCCCGGGGGCTGGCAGTTAACAGCCTTCAGGCTTGATTCTCCGCTCATCTATAACTGACTGAGGGACTCTCTGGTCAAACCGGTAAGCAAAGGGCACGGCTGGCCCAGGCCGGCAGAGCCAGACCTCGGCTGTTTATGTAGACACTGAAGAAAACGCTTGCTGACTACTCAGCGACAACACGCAGCAGTTGCGCGTAATCCGTGTAGCCACCGGAGATTTTGTAGATACCATCCTGCTTCATGGTCCGCATCCCGTCTTTCAACGCCTGGGCGCGGATATCATCGAGTTCAGCCTTCTTATAGATCATGGCCTGCAGAGTGGGGGTGCCCACCAACAGCTCGTGGATACCGGTGCGGCCTTTGTATCCCGTTCCGCCACAATCTTCGCAACCGTCAGGGTGAGCCCTCATCAGTTCAATATTACCGAAATCGTAATCCGGCGTGTCTTGCTCAACCAGGTCACGACCATAGGTGTCAATCAGATGATCCAGCTCTTTCTGATCAGGGCGATAAGACTCTTTGCATTTCGGACACAGGGTTCGCAACAGACGCTGCGCCAGCACGCCATGAAGATCGGGCAATTCCTGCTCCACCTCTTTCATCGCGGACTTGGGCTGCTTGATGAACTTGAGCCGCTTATAGATCTTGGAGAGCTACGCTACAAATTCGTCCTTGGGCTCAGCCTATCAAGACGCCTGGGCTGGGGGCGCCTCAACTTCGATCTCTGTTGTTGCTGTATCCGCCATAAAATTCTTGTGTTTTCAGGGTTCCGAGCCGATGTCTTATCAGTGACAGGACAGCGCGCCGCACGAATTTGGGTGTGCAGCACTTGCTGCCCTAATCCGTTTGATCGACCTGACCAGAGAGGGATATAGGTTGCAAAAATGCCACTAAATTCAGTCAGATTCAACACTATATTACCCTTCATTCTCACGAGTTTGTTGGGACTTTCGGGTGCATCCAGCGGCCAGGACGCCTTCTCTGAGCCAGATTTTGACTGGCTGGGACAACAGGTATTCCGAAATGAATGCCGTTCCAGACCAGCCTGCCTGACCAACTGGAGTGCCGGAGAAGATTTCCCCTCGCTGGGCATCGGACACTTTATCTGGTATCGCGCCGGACAGCAGGAAATCTTTGAAGAGAGCTTCCCGCAGTTGCTGTCATTCCTGAAACGGCGGCAGGTCGCGCTGCCCCCATGGCTGCAGAATTCGGCTGACCCTGACAACCCCTGGCCCAGTCGCGCTGCGTTTAACGCCGCGCAACAAAGCGAGCAGATGCGCGAGCTGAGGGCATTCCTGCTTGCGACTGCTCCTCTGCAGGCAGAGTTTATCGTCTCCCGCTTTAACCTGACTGAAGATGAAATCGTATTCAGTTTCCCACCCGCTGACCGCAGTAAAGCGCGTCAGATCCTGCAGGGACTAGCCGCTGCACACCCGCCCCTGGGACAGTATGCACTGATTGACTATCTCCATTTCAAAGGCTCAGGACTGAATCCCGCGGAGCGATATCACAATATGGGGTGGGGGCTAAAACAGGTCGTGGCAGAAATGCTGGAGGCAGAGGTTTCCCTCCAGCAATTTGTCGAAGCGGGCACAGCGGTGCTGGACCGACGCATCAGCAACGCCCCCGCCGAACGCAGGGAGTCCCGCTGGCGGGCTGGCTGGCACAACCGGTTGCAGTCTTATTTGCCACCAGCCAATTGAAGTCATTGCCCACTGCGGCAATAGTCATTACCCTTCTCGATCCTGTTACACACAATAGAGCCCTGACCTATGTCCTTTCAGCGAACTAACATCGCCACTATGGCCGGCTACGTGCCAGGCGAGCAAGTCAACAGCGCTGATGTCATCAAGCTGAACACCAACGAAAACCCCTACCCGCCCAGTCCGGCAGTGGCAGCGGCGCTGAACGGGATCGATTCAGCGTTTCTGAGGCGATATCCATCACCAACGGCTGAGTCGTTCCGGGAAGCGGCAGCGCGATGTCACGGCATCGGCGTTGACAACATCGTCCCTA
>CACBCS010000060.1 GCA_902537815.1 uncultured Pseudohongiella sp.
GACCGGGCGACTGCATTTCACATCCAGCGGAGAGTTGGTGGGCCTCTGGCAGTTTCAGTTTCAGGGCGACACAGAGATCTTTGATGGTTTTTCGACCGATCTAGCAGGCTATCTGGACGCACCGCTTGAGCGGATAACGGCCCGACTCGCTCAATACTTTGCCATCATGCCTGGTGCGGACCTTGCAGCTTCGGTGGTTCTCCGGGTCGACGGCATCAGCGACCTGCAGGATTATTCTGCTTTGGTAGCCTATGTTGGTGGTCTGGGGTTGGTTGACAGTGTGGCAATATCGCAGGTTGCCGGAGAGCGATTGGAATTGCACCTTGGGCTGGTAGGGGACCCTCAGCAGCTTTACGAACTGATCGCCCTAGATCGGGATCTGCTGCCAATCGAGAGCTCGATGACTGTCAGTTCCGGCTTGCTGCATTATCGCTGGACCAGGTAGAGCAGGGCTGTTGTGACTTCTGATTCTGCCAGTCAATTGCCACTTGGGATTCGCCTCAATGATGAAGCGACATTCGCCAATTTTCTGGTTTCATCCGGTAACCGGCAGTTGTTTGACGTGCTCACGAGTATGTCGCCCTCAGTTCAGCTGATCTACCTCTGGGGCGCAGAGGGCAGCGGGCGAAGTCATCTGCTACAGGCGCTGTGTCACAGGTATGCTGAATTCGGTGCATCAGCGCTCTATTTGCCCTTGCTGAGCCGACATGACTCTGCGCCGCAGATTCTGGAGCATTCTCGCGCTCTGTCTGTTATCTGTTTTGATGACCTTGATGCGGTAGCTACAGACAGCGTTTGGCAGGAAGCCATGTTCCACTGCTTCAATGAAGCCTCCGAGAGTAATGTGCTGTTCGTAGTCACAGCAAGCCGTGCGCCGAGAGCCTTGGATCTGTCGCTGGCAGATCTGCGTTCCCGGATGCAGAAGGGCCTTATTTTTCAGTTACAGGCCGCAGATGATGGCTTCAAAAAGCAGATTCTGCAGCATCGGGCAAATTCGCGGGGAATCTCGTTGAGCGATCAGGCCTGCGACTATATCTTGCAGCGAGCTGACCGCAGTCTCGCTGGCTTGATAGCACTGCTGGAGCGACTTGACTCAGAGTCCTTCCAGAGGCAAAGGCGATTGACAGTGCCCCTGATCAAGGATGTTATGGGTTGGTGACGGCTGGATTGCTCAGTTTCTGGGCGACTCGTAAGTAGAGCAGAAGTGCGCAGAACAAAAGAACGCTCAATCCCAACTCTGCTGCTCCAACGATTCTTCTTGCAGGGTCGAATGCGACTAAAACTCCATGTATAAAATACAGCAGCACAACCAGGCTAAGCCAAATGAGCTGCTGAGCATTTTTGCGACGGATAGCCCGGGCAAAGCCCAGCAGCGGGGCCGACTGCAACAACCAAATCACCGGAATTGCTAGGCTGAATTGATCGAGCGCGGTCAAACTGTTGATCAGGAAAAGGCCAAGCAGTGCACAATAACTTCCCACAACACACCGATAGCTTAGATGCATAACCCGGATTGTCTGGGCGCTACCACCCTCGCTCATTTAAGCAGCCTCAAACTGAGCCTGGCAATGCGACTGCCCAGCGCCCGGCACAGGGCAATTTCATCCGAGGTGAGAGCGCGAGTGCCTTCAGGGCCGGCAACATGGCTGGCGCCATAGGGTGTGCCCCCGGATTGGGTGGTGTATAGAGCGTCTTCTGAGAACGGGATTCCACAGTACATCATGCCGTGATGAATCATCGGGATCGCCATATTAAACAGAGTCGCTTCTTGACCACCATGCAGGCTTGCTGTGGAAGTGAAAGTGCCGATCGGCTTATCGATAAGCGCGCCGGCGCTCCACAGCGAGCCGGTGCCGTCGATAAAATGCTTCAACGGCGCGGCCATTTGTCCGAATCGGGTTGGACTCCCCAGAATGAGCCCCGAACAGTGCTTCAGTTCATCCAGATTGCTATAGACGGCTCCGGCTTCAGGGATAGAGGCTGCGGTAGCATGATGGTCAGGGGAAACGCTCGGCACGGTGCGGATCTTGGCCTCGATACCTTCGATGGATTCCACTCCCTGAGTGATTGCCCGTGCCATGGCAGCTGTAGCGCCTGACCTGCTGTAGTAAAGAACAAGAACGTAAGGAGTTTCCATAGAGTAAGATTTCAGCTGGTGAGTAGGAATTGCGTGCCCTTCATTGATGTTGTCCAGTCGACCTGCGCTTTAGCCAGAGGTATGCAATCCGGCGGGCTGCTGTCGAATCCATCCGCGCATAAAATGCCAGTGTCGAGTGTGTATGGGAGCATACGGCCGGGCTTTTACGGCGCGGGCAAGCTAACGACACAGCTCCTCTAAAAAAGAGGAGACAGTGGATGGAGAAATCGGACGTTTTTCCCCGGTTCTGCGGCAGGTGTACTCGATAGAATCTTCGGCAATTCCTCGGGCTGACACGACCAGACGGTGAGGAATACCGAGGAGTTCAGATTCTGCAAATTTGACTCCCGGACTGGTTTTCTTGTCTCTGTCGTCCAGCAGAACCTCTATCCCCATCGCGGTTGCCTGCTCATAAATCGATTCAGCAACCGCTGGCACCTGAGCTGATTTGTGTGCGTCAAACTGCACGACCACCAGCTGAAAAGGGGCGATATTCTCGGGCCATATAATGCCTTTTTCGTCATGGTTTTGCTCTATGCAGGCTGCGACCACCCGGGTGACGCCGATGCCGTAGCATCCCATCGGCATAACAATTGCTTTGCCGTGTTCATCCAGTACCGTGGCGCCGAGGGCTGAGCTGTATTTTTTGCCAAGCTGAAAGATATGACCCACTTCTATCCCGCGCTTTATTGAAAGGGTACCTTTGCCATCAGGGCTTCGGTCACCTGCACGAACCTTTCTGATGTCTGCCGATTCATGAAAATGGCAATCCTGCTCCCAGTTGGCATCGCGCAGATGATAATTGTCATGGTTTGCTCCGCATACAAAATTTCTCATGCCCACCACGCTGTGATCTGCAATGGTGCGGATGCTCAAATTAACGGGGCCGATCGCACCTGGCTGACAACCGATGCTGTTCTTGATTTCTTCATCTGTCGCGAATGTCAACGGAGACAGAACGCCCGACAATTTCTGAGCCTTGGTCTCGTTGAGCTCCTGATCCCCGCGAAGGAGCAGGGCAACCAGTTCACCACTGGCTTCTCCCTGTTCGTCTTCGCCAAGGACTATAAGCGTTTTGACGATGTGATTGGCCTGAATCTGCAACAGTTCGCTAACGGCATCTATCGAATGGGCGTCACCGGTAGCAATGCACTCTGAGCTCAGGATGTCACCGGAGGACGGCTCATCTGGCAGCAGGCCCTCGGCCATTTCTATATTTGCGGCGTAATCGCTGCTGTCGCTGAACGCAATTTCGTCCTCACCTGAGTCCGCCAGGACGTGGAACTCGTGTGAAGTATTTCCCCCGATACTACCTGAATCAGCAACCACTGCGCGAAACTCCAGCCCCAGGCGATTAAAAATGGCACAGTAGGTGGCGTGCATGACCTCATACGTCTGTTCGAGTGACTCTTCATTCGCGTGGAATGAATAAGCGTCTTTCATGATGAATTCACGGGAGCGCATGACGCCGAATCGTGGTCGGCGTTCATCGCGGAATTTGGTCTGAATCTGATACAGGTTGGCCGGCAGTTGCTTGTAGCTGCCATATTCACTTCTGACCAGGTCAGTAATAACTTCTTCGTGAGTAGGGCCCAGGCAGAAGTCCCGCTCGTGCCGGTCTTTGAAGCGTAACAGTTCCGGCCCCATGGAGTGCCAGCGTCCGGACTCTTCCCAAAGCTCGGCGTGCTGGACGACGGGCATAGACACCTCCATGGCGCCTGACCGATCCATTTCTTCGCGCACAACCTTCGAGACTTTCCGCAGAACCCGTGTGCCAAGGGGGAGCCAGGTATAGAGCCCACTCGCCAGTTTTCGAATCATGCCGGCGCGGAGCATCAACTGGTGACTAATGACCTCGGCATCGGCAGGCGTTTCTTTCAGCGTTGCTAATAGGTAATTGCTGGCTCGCATGATGTTTTCAACCGTCAGAAAAAAGGCAGCCAAGGCTGCCTTTTATGTAGGTAAGCCGATAGCCTGATGCTCTAGGCTGTGGCTATCCGTTCGGTGTCCCGGACTTCAGAGTGCGTACTCTTTGAGTTTCTTCAGAGGCAGGACTTTGACTCGCGTAGAAGCCGGCTTTCGAGGAACGTCCATCAGTTCACCGGGTTTGAAGGGGTTGGGAACTCCTTTTCGAGCTGGTCGCGCTGGTCGTACCACAGATTTTATTTTCAACAGGCCGGGCAGCGTGAATTCTCCAACAGCGCGCTTTTTGATGTGCCGCTCGATGACCACTGACAGCTCATCGAGAACTG
>CACBCS010000061.1 GCA_902537815.1 uncultured Pseudohongiella sp.
GCCGACGTTTTGCCCTTCGAACTGCGTGCTGAGGTTGGCCAGGCCTGAGGCCGCACGGCGTACGTCTCTGCTGTCCTCATGGGCCATGAACACGATGGCATCGAAATTAGCCTGACGACTCAGCTGAAAGAATTTTCCGTGCTGGTCGATCAGTGAAAAGTCACTGATGCGCTTGGCCGCACTCACCGGGATGCTTGCCAAGGTCGCTGCAGCAAAGACCGCAGTCAATCTGAGCATGGATGAAACTGTACGCATGTTGATCTCCTAAGACTACTAGCAGGATGTTTTAGGCTTAGAATTGTAGGCTCAAATCGATGACTGGGCATCCTGAAAATTAAAAAGTCCCGTAATTTGAATAATTGAGCAGATTTTTCCGCCTGTTACGCAGGTTTTGCGCCGGTTTCAAGCGTGTTCAGGGGTGAGGGTCGCCATCAACCACAAGGCGCTCTGATGAGTCTCTTCAGACATAATGGCGTATTCGCGCGCCGGTAGCGGGGTAAGCTTTGCCGGGCCGGTCGCGGGCAGTAAAGCCTGACCTGCTTTCATCGCTGACCTTTTAGCGCTTCGGTCCGGGCTGCAGAAGTGCGAGAATATAGTCAGTCAACCAGGATACTGCCAACCCGACCATGTTCCCATTGAAGCGCGTTTTCAGCCACAACTTCCTGCGTTCTGGTAAGGCTTGTGCCCTTGTGCTGTCTGGCCTGTTGACCCTTTCCGCTCAGGCGCAGATCTATCGGTTCGGCCACTGCCTGTTCGAATGCCCGGAAGGCTCCAGCGGAAACCAGATTCTGGTGAGATCGGCCTACACCTTGTCGTACGACGAGGGCAGGAAATCGGCAGTCTGGGCAGCGTATGAAGTGACGCGCGGCTCGATTGGCATTGCTTCCAGTTTATCGCGCGATCTGATTCGGGATAATTGGGTTTCGGAATCGCTTACCGCTGCAGATCTCGCGGCGCTGGCGGAGCAGGAATACGTGCGGTCACAACATGTGCCACTGGTCAGCTTTGCGGGAACTCCTTACTGGCGTGAAGTCAACTTTGCCTCGAACGCCACGGTGCGCAGCCGTAGTCTAAGTCAGGGAGCCTGGTACGGGCTTGACTGGTCGCTTCGAAATTTGGTGAATCGTGAAGCAGCGGTTTATGTCTATACTGGAGCGATCTTTGATCCTGAGGCGGAACCAAGGCTACTGACAGAAGACAGCGGGTATCGTATCCCGGACAAATTTTTTAAAATTGTGCTGACAGAAGACGGACGCGCCGCTGCGTTTCTTTTTCCGCAAGACACTGCAGTGCACGTTCACCACTGCGACTTGCGTGCTGGCATTGAAGAGATAGAAGCGCTGAGCGGGTTGGATTTTTTTCCGGCGGCGACGGTGGAAGTTGAACTGTCGCTGTATCCTATGCTCGGTTGCCGCAGCTGAATTCCCGATGTTATTCTAGTTCCAGCAGGAAATAGTCATCTCGTAAAAGCTCGCGCACCAGTCGCTCAAGTGAGGCATTGACCGCGCTCCCAAGGCCTTCCTCCACCGGAACGCGCCCGCGCCCGAACAGCGTGGTCGACCAGATGCTGCGGCCACCGCCGCGAAGCTCAATGCCAGTGCGAATGGTGAGCTGTAGATTGGGAACTCCTGCCCTGTCAACAGTTTCCAGATCAGAGCTGAGCAAAGTGCCGACAATTTCCATGTCAGCACCTTCGTCCGCAAATTCGACACCGCCCTTGGCGAAGCCCTGCTCGAAGGCGTCTCTAATCAGATCTGCCAAAGGCAACTGTGCCCGATCGTCTCCGACAATGGTATTTGGATCGGCAAAACCACGCTCGTCAGCGAAAGGCGCTAAATGCAGGCTTGGGCTGATACTGCCAACATTTACATTGCGCTCGTAGGTGAAGTCAATAGTGAGCTCATCAGCTACCACCGGTTTCAGAGCAAGTGAGCTGAGGCACAGCAAAAAGGTGAAAGTAAGTCTGGTCATGCTGGTCATGAAAGTCCCTCGGCTCATGCGACAGTCGGATCTGTTATCAGTGAGAATAATTCCTGAGTCTCGTGTGTTCAAGGCTTACACCCATGGACATCGATCGTCTTTGACTGAAAAGAGCCTCTCGGTATCAGTTTTTAATCCTGATTGAAGGCATGAAAAAGCCCGGCTCTCGTGACAGAGAACCGGGCTTTATCTAGCCGGTCTGGCTGTGGCTTACAGCTCCGATGCTGGCCAGGTCGGTGCGCGATCTCTGACGGTGACCGGGCGCATACCCTGATACAGGAACTTCTGTACGCGCTTGCCCTCATAGGTCTCCGTGGTATAGATGTTACCCTCGGAATCCGTGGCAATGCTGTGCGGTGCGTAGAACAGTCCAGGCTGACGTCCACCGTCACCGAAGGTGTACAGCACCTCCATTGACGCACGATCAATGATGGAGATCTTGAAATTCTGACCGTCTGCCAGGTAGATAAATTCCTGATCTTCATCCGGTGAGAAAGCGATATCCCAGGTAGATCCCTGAGCAAGCGTTGCCGGGTTATAGATGTGTTCGCTCACGAAGGTTCCGTCGGGGCGGAAAATCTGCACCCGGTCAGCTCCTCGGTCGCACACATAAATCAGACCGTCATTGGAAGGCTCTGCGCAGTGAACCGGCCCGCGGAAAACGTCCGGACCTGGTTGACCCGGAGTGTAGGTATCATCGGCGTCGTCGTCGATGTCCGTGCTGCCATAGGCGCCCCAGTAACGCTTGAACGCACCGGTCGCCACGTCGACCACTGCAACCCGCTTGTTGACGTAGCCGTCGGCAAAGTAGGCTTCGCCTGCGTCTTCATCGATGGCGATTTCGGCAACGCGACCGAATGCAGTTGTACTGTTGCTGTCGAATTCCTCGCCGGGCACTCCGACTGTTCGAATGTATTCGCCGTCCCGTGTGAAAACCAGCACGTGAGAATCGGGACCGCCGTTGCCACCAATCCAGACGTCGCCGTTGGCAGCGACTTCGATGCCGTGGTTTGACTCAGGCCACTGGTACGGGGCTCCCTCGACCGGACCGCCCCACGCGTTGATCAGATTGCCTTCGATGTCGTACTCAAGGATAGGAGGTGCCGGTGTGCAGCATTCTGCCACGCCGAGTGCCAGTCCGATTTCAGTGCGTCCACCGAACATGTTTTCAGTGTTTCTGTGTACCGTAAAGATGTGATCTCTGTCATCCACATCCACACCAATGGTGTTGCCGGTGATCCAGTGATTGGGGAGTGGCTTGGGCCACAGCGGGTCGACCAGGAAGGCCGGAGCCATTACGTCATTGCTGGCTGCAATGGTAGGTTCCTGAAGCTTTGATTGACCGATTCCCAGCGCAACCAAGCTTGCTGTTAGGAATGAGCCGATAGCCAGTTTCTTATTTATCATTTTTCTTCTCCTCCTTTTCTACCTTGCTAGGCAGTCAATGCACAGAGCGAGGCCCGAGTATACTGACTTAAGGGCAGACAGTATACTCACACTCTTCTTTATCGTACGCAGACTTGTAAGAATTTGTAACAGTCAATTCTCGCACCGTTGCGCGGCGAGTTATCTCCGGCTACCTTGCCGCAGCATTATCTTCATAAGTATCTGTAATAAATGTAAAAAATATAATTAAGACAATCATCTTGGGGGAATAAAATGAAGCGAATACGGCGCTTTGCTAAGTGTTTGGTACTGCTGGCTGCCGCTGTGGGATGGTCTTCAGCGACCCATGCCCATGATATTCCATCGCGGGTGACCGTCTACGGATTCGTAAAACCAGCCGGAAATGAGCTGACCGCCTTGCTAAGAGTGCCCATGGAGGCACTCAGCGAGATTGTGTTTCCTCTGCGGGGGCCCGGCTATCTGCAGATATCCGAAGCCGAGTCGGCCCAGAAAGAGGCTGCCCGCGTCTACATTACTGAATCCATTCATTTTTTTGAAAATGGGGTCGAACTGATTGAAAAGGAATTGATCACCACCCGGGTTTCTCTGCCTTC
>CACBCS010000062.1 GCA_902537815.1 uncultured Pseudohongiella sp.
TCTTGGTATCCAGATCCACCGCTCGCGCTTTGAGGGAACTGGCGATATTGTCCAGAATTGACTTTGCGCGCTCACTTTCGCCCCGCTTAACGGTAAAAGTGATATCGTTCGTGCCGTCAGCGGCGGCGTTCTGAACGATAACATCCACATCAATGCCTGCTTCGCTCACCGGCCCGATGACGTTATAGGCGATTCCTGGCACATCAGGCACACCGGTCACGGTCAGTTTGGCTTCGTCGCGCTCAAACGCAATGCCAGCAATGCTCGGATCTTCCATAGCCTCATCTCCTTCAAAACTGATCAGGGTACCCTCACCCTCCTCAAAACTGGAAAGCACCCGTAATGGCACCTTGTATTTCCCGGCAAACTCTACCGAACGAATCTGCAGCACCTTGGCACCCAGACTCGCCAATTCAAGCATTTCTTCAAAGGTTACGGTTATGAGCAGGCGGGCCTCTTCAACCACGCGCGGGTCAGTGGTGTATACCCCTTTGACATCGGTATAGATTTGACATTCATCGGCCTTGAGCGCTGCTGCTAGCGCGACTGCAGTCGTGTCACTGCCGCCCCGACCCAGGGTTGTGATACACCCGGCTTCATTAACCCCCTGAAAACCGGCCACCACCACCACATTTTGCTGCTCCAGCTGCGCCATGATACGCGTGCTGTCGATCTCGCGGATCCTTGCTTTGGTGTGAGCATCGTCGGTGAGAATGCGCACCTGACCACCGGTAAAGGATCTCGCCCCATATCCCCTTTTTTCGAGCGCCATGCTCAACAGCGCAATGGTGACCTGTTCGCCCGTGGAAAGCAGCACATCCATTTCCCTTGCGGTCGGTTGCTCCGTCATTTCCTGAGCCAGCGCGGTGAGTCGGTTCGTCTCGCCGCTCATGGCAGACACCACCACCACGACGTCATCTCCGCGATCGCGGAAACTGATGATCTTTTCCGCGACGGCCTCTATTCTCTCTACAGAGCCCACCGACGTTCCGCCAAATTTTTGTACTATCAATGCCATTACAGATTGTCTTTAGACCAGACGAGCCTCCAGCCACGGCTGTACGCTCTCCAGCGCTACCGCCAGATTTTCTGGCTGGCTACCTCCCGCCATCGCCATATCCGGGCGCCCCCCGCCTTTACCCCCGACCTGTTCGGCGACCATGTTCACCAGTTCGCCGGCTTTGACCCGGTCAGTAAGTGCCTTACTGACACCTGCCACGAGGTTCACTTTACCCTCCGCCGCACAGGCCAGCACAATTACCGAGGCGCCCAGCTTGTTTTTTAGCTGATCGACCGTATCGCGCAGAGACTTGGGATTAAAACCTTCGAGATTGGCAACCAGCACCTTAATTCCCCCCAGCTCGACAGCGCGCGATCCGAGGTCATCGCCGGCGCTTGCCGCCATTTGTGCTTTCAACTGTGCGAGCTGTTTCTCAAGGGCTTTGTTCTGGCTCAGGAGGCCGGACAGCTTGTCCAGCAAACCCTCGGTTCCCGTTTTCAACAGCGACGATGCCTCGCGCAGAACACCCTGCTCCCGCTCGATCAGTGCCAGCGCACCGTGCCCGGTCACCGCTTCAATTCGTCGAACGCCGGCCGAAATACCGGATTCACTGACAATCTTGAACAGACCGATATCGCCTGTCCGGTCGACATGGCAACCGCCGCAGAACTCGACGGAGTAGTCTCCACCCATTGAGACCACCCGCACTTCTTCGCCGTATTTTTCTCCGAACAGTGCCAATGCACCCTTGCTTCTCGCCGCTTCAATTGGCATGACTTCTTTGCTGACTTCGGAATTGGCCAGAATCTCGACATTCACCTGTTCCTCAATGCGCCGGATTTCTTCAGCCGACACAGGGGCACCATGAGAAAAATCAAACCGCAGTCTGTCAGCCTCAACCAGAGAACCTTTTTGCAGCACATGATCACCGAGCACGCTGCGCAGGGCCGCATTCATCAAATGAGTTGCAGAATGATTCAGAGTAATCGCTGCTCGATCGTTACCGGCAACCAGCGACCTGACTGAATCCCCGATTTTTAGCTTCCCACTGGTCAGCCTGCCCCTGTGAATAAAAATGTCTGACTGCTCCTGCGTGTCCGAGACCTCGAAACGCGCCTCATCACTCTCCAACAACCCGGCATCACCAATCTGTCCTCCCGATTCAGCATAAAAAGGCGTGGTATCAAGGACTATCAGCACCTCACTATTAGCAGGAACAATATCCAACTTTTCGTTGGCCGGAGAGAATATCCCGACAATCTGTGCCTCTGATTGCAGACTGGAATACCCCGAGAACACTGTTTTTTCCAGACCATCAAGATCGAGCTTCTCAACCGCAGAAAAATTGCTGGCTGCCCGAGCCTGATCGCGCTGGATCTCCATGGCAGCCTCGAAACCGGGCATGTCCAGGGTCAGATCGTGTTCACGCGCAATATCCGCAGTCAGATCAACAGGGAAACCGTAAGTATCATACAGTTTGAATACCGTTTCTCCGGCGATAACAGAACCTGACAGCTCGCCGATCGCTTTTTCCAGAATGGTCATTCCATTCTCCAAGGTCCGGGCAAACTGCTGCTCCTCTTCATTCAGCGTCTTCTCGACGTAAGCCTGACGCTCCAGCAACTCGGGATAAGCTTCCCCCATGACGCGCGCGAGAGACGCGACAATTTTGTAGAAAAAAACCTCTTTAACACCCAATCGATAACCGTGACGCACGGCGCGGCGAATAATCCGTCGCAAGACGTATCCGCGACCTTCATTGGACGGAGTCACTCCGTCAACGATGAGAAAGGCACAGGAGCGAATGTGGTCGGCGATCACCCGCAGGGAATTGTTCTGCAGATCAGCCGTTCCGGTTATTTGCGCAATGTCGCTGATCAGTTCAGCGAACAGATCTATCTCATAGTTGCTGTGGACATGCTGAAGAACCGCAGCAACGCGCTCAAGGCCCGCACCGGTATCCACCGACGGCTTTGGCAGTGGCGTCATACTTCCATCAGCTTTGCGTTCAAACTGCATGAAAACCAGATTCCAGATTTCGATGTAGCGATCACCGTCCTCTTCAGGACTGCCCGGCGGACCTCCTGCCGCATCAGGCCCGTGATCATAGAAGATTTCAGAGCAGGGGCCGCAGGGACCGGTATCGCCCATCGCCCAGAAATTGTCTTTTTCACCCAGACGAGAGAAGCGCTCCGAATTGACTTTCATCTCATTCAGCCAAATGTCGGCCGCTTCATCATCATCCTGATAGACAGTGACCCAGAGTCTGTCAGCAGGCAGGCCAAGCTCTTCGGTGAGAAATTCCCACGCAAACTGAATAGCCTCTCGCTTGAAATAATCACCGAACGAAAAATTGCCCAGCATCTCAAAAAACGTGTGATGACGAGCGGTATAGCCCACGTTCTCCAGATCGTTGTGCTTGCCACCCGCTCTTACACATCGCTGGGAACTGGTCGCCCTGACCCGTTCCCGCTTTTCATCTCCAAGAAATACGTCCTTGAACTGAACCATACCCGCATTGGTGAACAGCAAAGTAGGATCATTGGCAGGAACCAAGGAGCTGCTTGACACGATTTCGTGATCGCGCGCCGCAAAGTAGTCGAGGAATTTTTGTCTTATTTCAGCAGATTTCATCGGTTTAGCTGTCGCTGGGTTAAATGAATGGGCGATAAAAGGCCGCCCGCTAACGAACCGGCGATTATAGCGCCATATCCTCTGTGGTTGCAGAAAAAACTCCCAAAGAATGAGGGCTTCTTGCCACAAGGGCCTTCACAAGGATTGCAGAGGGGCAATCCAGCAGCGCTCAGAGAGATGGAAATGATCTAGTTGCCGTCAGTTTTACCCTCGTCGACCAGTAGGGCAGAGACGCTCGGCTTAAGGCTAAAATTGGTAATAGTCCTATCTTCCGGCACCCTGAGATTTCCATCACTGGACAACATAATCGCGATCGAGCGGGTT
>CACBCS010000063.1 GCA_902537815.1 uncultured Pseudohongiella sp.
CACGCCATTGGCGTCGGTTAACTCCATGGCAGCGATGATTGCCGGAACGTTGAGGTAGCTTTCCGAGGCGCTCGGCGGTCCGATACAGACAGATTCATCAGACAATCGGACATGCATAAGATCGCGGTCGGCAGTTGAGTGTACGGCAACAGTGCGGATGCCCAGTTCTTTGCAGGCGCGCAGCACGCGCAGGGCGATTTCGCCGCGATTGGCTATGAGTACTTTATCCAGCATTCGCTCTCGCTCTGATTCTCAGTGTTATACGACTATAGAGGCGGATGAGCCTCCGGCTCAGACGATGGTGACCAGTGGTTGGTCGAACTCTACCGGTTCGCCATCCTTCACCAAAATCGCCTCAATGATGCCTGCTTTTTCCGCTTCGATCTGGTTCATCATCTTCATTGCCTCAACGATGCAAACCACATCGCCGGCCTTCACATGTGTTCCCACTTCGACAAAGGGAGGAGAAGAGGGGGAGGGAGAGCGATAGAAAGTCCCTACCATCGGAGAGCTCACAACATGCCCTGAGGTAGCCTGTGGGGCGGGTTTTTCTTCAGCCGCTGCGGGTGCAGCGGGGCTTGGTGCTGGCGCAGCGACAGTGGCTGCGGCCGGTGCCGCAACGGTGGTCGTGACGCTGGAGTTTCGGCTGATACGAACCGCTTCCTCTCCTTCCTTGATTTCGATTTCTGCGCTATGGATATTCGATTGGTTGCCGACACAGCCCGTGTGGGCTTCGTTTTCAATAAGATTGGCATCACACCAGAAGCCTGCTCATCCTGGTTTCTGCCGCGCATCGTCAACATGGGAACTGCGTTGGAGTGGATTTACAGCGGTGACCTGATTTCAGCAAAAGAACTGACTCGCAAAGGCTTCGCCAACCAGCAGCTGGACGGGGCTTCGCTGCTGGATAAAGCCTATGAAATGGCTGCTCGAATCAGCAGCCACAGTCAGGTTGCCGTGGCCTTGACTCGGCAGATGATGTACCGCAACGCTGCCCTGCCACATCCGATCGGTGCCCATGAGGTTGACTCGCTGGCGATTTTTTATGCCAGCCGAACCAGCGGCAAAGAAGGCGTGAGCGCCTTTCTGGAAAAGCGAAAGGCGAATTTTGATGACCATGCCTCTGCCGACATGCCGCCTTTCTACCCCTGGTGGTAAGCCTTCTCAACCGACCGCATCAACCAGCACCGTTTCGTACTGCACCGCCGGCTGGCCGCGGCTGTGTCTGCAGATCGGGTGTATTTCCCGAAATTGTGCGTATAATGATGCTCTCCCTTCAGAGAATGTCAAATGATTGTCGTCCAATCGATCTTCCATCTCGCATCCGACTCCAGGCGAGATGCCATCAAACTGATGCGTAATATGGTGCGACTGTGCCGGCTCGAGCACGGCTGCATCAGCTATGAATATTTTGAAGGAATTTCCAACCCCAATCAGGTGATCCTGATGCAGGAGTGGGAGGATGCAGACTGTCTGCATGAGCACTACCAGACAGATCACATGGAGCATTTTCTCAGCAAGCTGGGAGACTATCTTGTCAGCCCGGTGGAGACTCGCAGCTACGTCTCTCAGGAAGAAGCATCTGTCACGTCCCTATCGGCAGAGGACCTGCCCAAACCCGAACAGACCATCCATTAATTGAGTCATCAGCAGGTGATTGCTATTCAAAGTCCTCCGGCACAACGGCCGGCAGTTAGCCCGTTTGCGAGCTCTGTCACGAGCCCAGATACGATTGCCGGCTAAACAGCATGGCAGCGGGATTCAGACACCGCTTTTGTCAGGCTCTTGGTCGGACCCCTGACGAAATTCGCCGGCGTCATGACGTCGAAAATAATCCTGTGCTGCGCTCTTCACTTTTGGCGCCAGCACGAATGTTGAAAGCATGGTCGGAATCGCCATGGTTGCGTAGGCACCATCAAACAGACTGATGACCGCATCCAGTGACGCCACCGCACCAACGGTGATGAGCGCCATGTAGATGCACAGATAATACTTATCGGCACGCGTGCCAAAAATGAATGCCATGCACTTACTGCCGTAGTAAGAGTAAGTCAGTACCGTCGTTGTACCCAGAACAAACACCATGATCAACATCAGGTAGGACCCGACGCCGGGAAAAGCCTGATCATAAGCCTGAGCCGTGAGTGTCACGCCAACAGCATCCCCCTGCCAAACCCCGGTAACCAGAATCGCCAGAGCAGTGCAGGTGCAGACAAGCAGGGTATCAATGATCGGGCCCACCATGGCCACCAGCCCCTCTCTGGTCGGTTCGTTGGTTTTGGCTGCGCCATGCGCAAGAGATTCAGTACCAAGGCCAGCCTCATTGGAAAAGACACCCCGCTGCACCCCGATCAGGATCACAGCGCCCAGCACGCCACCGGAAACAGCCTCACCGGAAAATGCGTCAACCACAATCAACGCCAGCATCGCGGGTAATTCTGTGAGATGAGACAGCAACAGATAGCCGGTTATCACAGCATAAAACAGCACCATGAGCGGCACGAGACTGCCGGCGACAGCCGCTACCCGTTTGACTTTCCCGACCGCAACCGCAAAGAGCGAAACGGACAGCACTAGGCCCATAATCAGATCAAAGGTGAAGTGATTTTCTGCGGAAGTAATACCCGCCGGAATCGCCAGGGCATCCCGGGTGATCTGCACCAGCTGATTGACCTGAAAAACGGGCAGTGTGCCGAACATCCCCGCTGCTGCGAACAGATAGGCCAGCGGCATCCAGCGTTTTCCGAGACCCTCCCGAATTATGTACATCGGTCCACCCTGCAGGTTGCCTGCGTCATCAGTGCCTCGATACATGATCGCCAGCGACGCGGTGTAAAACTTGGTGGAAATCCCGACCAGCGCGGTCACCCACATCCAGAAAACGGCGCCCGGCCCACCCAGCGTAATTGCCACGGCAACCCCGGTGATATTACCCACGCCGATCGTCCCTGCCAGAGCCGTTGCCAGAGCCCGGTAATGACTGATGTCTCCTGCCGCAGAAGCGCCCGCTTGATATTTGCCTCTCAGCAGATCAACGCTGTGACCGAGATACCTGAAATGCCTTAATCTGGAATGAAAGGTGAAATACAGACCGCCCCCGACGAGCAGGACGACCAGCTGAGGGCCCCACATAAAATTCGCAAACGCAGCAAGCCCCTGTTCTAGTCGAGACATTCGGTTCTCGCAGTGTTTTCTTTGCTTGCTTTGCTTTCGGCTTTCACAGTTTCCTCAGCTCTTTCAGTTCCAGGATGCCTCTCAGTTCTCTCAACTCCCTCAGCGCATTCAAATACGCTGTGACAGACCGGATTCTGAAATCTTAAAAAGCGCAGAGCAACTTAGGCTACTGACCCGGCGCCGAAATCAAGGCGGGGGGCATAAAATCTTCAGCGGCCAAGCTTCCTGAACTGGCCGTTATAATCAGTGCGAAGCCAATAAGCCGTATGTTTCCCATGGACTGTCTCCGTGCGTGTTTGTCAGCGGCTCTGTCCGTTTTACCCTCACTGAAACGAGGCGGTTACTGAACGTCAGGCCATCGCTGTGCGTCCTAATTGATATTGTCTGCGAATTGGAACTGCAAGGGTGGCTCCCCCCCCTGCAAGTGTTGCACAAAATAATTCCAGCGCTTTTTCATGAAGTATCGGCTGTTACCAAAGCCGTGCCGGGCTTCCGGCAGTAACAGCAGGTCAAAGTCCTTATCAGCCTCGATCAGAGCCTGTACCAGCAGCAGCGTATTGCTCGGTGGCACGTTATCGTCCAGCAGGCCATGCGCCAGCAGCAGCTTG
>CACBCS010000064.1 GCA_902537815.1 uncultured Pseudohongiella sp.
TGGAAGACGGCGAGACGCTTTATGTGGCATTTATCGCTGAAGACCCGAGGCCTGAACAGATCCGCGCTTTTTATCGGGACCGGGACCTGCTCTGGGATGATGACTGGGTCGCAATCATTCTGGACACTTTTAACGATGAACGCAGGGCCTTCGAGTTTTATGTCAACCCTCTGGGCGTTCAGGCAGACGATATCTTTGATGATGTTAATCAACGCACAGACGAGGCCTGGGATGCCATTTGGGACAGTGCCGGACAAATCACCGACTCCGGCTACCTCGTTGAGATGGCGATTCCGCTCAAACAGCTGAGGTTCTCGCCTCAAGACGGCCCGCAAACCTGGGGCCTCAATTTACTGCGCTATTATCCCAGAGACCGAGAAACCAGCCTTTCGGTCGTCCCGGTAGACCGAAACATTTCCTGTTACCTTTGCCAGATCTCCAAAGCCGATGGTTTTTCTGATCTTGAACAGGGCATCAACGTCGTCGCCATACCGACACTGGTTGCTGCCTCATCAGAGACTCGCAATCCGGCCGACGGCGAATGGCTCGGTGGAGATCCCGATCCACAGGGCAGCTTCGATTTGCGTTGGGGAATTACTCAGGACACGTACTTGAACGCGACCATCAACCCGGACTTTTCTCAAGTCGAAGCCGATGTGGCACAGTTGGACATCAATCAGACTTTCAGCTTGTTTTTCCCGGAAAGAAGGACTTTTTTTCTTGATGGCGCCGACTACTTCGACACGTTCCGCAATCTGGTTTACACACGCAATATCGCCAGCCCGGAACACGGTGCCAAAATAACCGGCAAAAATGGTCCTCACACGTTCGGATTTCTGGCAGCCAACGATGAGAGCACCAGCTTCATCGTGCCGCGGAGCCTCAGCTCAAGAATTGCAACACTCGCAGATGAGAAGAGCGATGTGGCCATCGCTCGCTATCGCTTTGATATTTTCCAGAATTCGACCGTTGGCGCACTGGTTACAAACCGCGAGGGCAATGGATATCGTAACCGGGTCAGCAGCCTCGACACCACATTACGGCCAACAGAACAGGACAACATTTACCTTCAGGCAATGCACTCTGAATCCGAATATCCCCAGCAGATTCAGGACAATTACGGTCAGGCCGCAGAGCTCAGCGACAACAGTCTGGTCATCGAATATCAGCACAATGATCGCAACTGGGACTGGCGTTTCGGACACTACGATTGGGGAAAAGACTTTCGCGCTGATCTGGGCTTTATCAACCGGGTAGATTATATATATCAGGTTGCAACCATCGGGCATACCTGGTGGTGGAGCGGCGACAGCTTCTTCAACCGCATTCGCTTTGCCGCTGACTATGATCGGACAGAAGACCAGTCCGGGCTGCTGCTTGAGGAAGAAACCGAATTCTTTCTGAACATGAACGGGCCACTGCAGTCGTCTTTATTTGGACTGTTTGGCGGTAGCAAAACCTACTGGAACGGGCAGTACTTCGACGAACAATTTAACAACCTCAACCTCGGTTTCTCCCCGGCGCCCAATCTCCAGCTCGGCATAAACATTCGGGTAGAAGACGTGGTGGATTTTGCCAACACACGGTTAGGTCATTCAAGACGAGTCCGGCCAGAGATTCGCTATCAGTTCGGCCGCCACCTCCAGCTTGATCTTGAGCACACCATTCAGAATTTTGACGTCGACGGCGGCCGCCTATTTACTGCCGAACTGACCAATTTCCGGACAACCTATCAGTTCAATAACCGCAGTTTTCTGAGGGTCATCGTGCAACAGGATGACCGGGAGCGAAATCAGGAACTCTATGCCTTCCCTGTGCAAAGCCGTAACAGAGAACTGACCTCTCAACTGCTCTACAGTTACCGGGTCAACGCTGCGACCCGTTTCTTTCTGGGTTATTCCGATGCTGGATTTCAGGACGACAGCCAGGACAGCCTCTACCGCACCAACCGCACATTTTTCGCGAAATTCAGTTACGCCTGGCAACCCTGACCACGCTTTCAGCGGCCCTCGCTCACCGGCCACTAACGCGTAACTTCTGCGGCACCGGTCAATACGGCAGATTCCATCGTCCAATGCAGCTCAGTCCGGCGGGAAAAGAAGCTATGCCGGGAAGCTGTTGTGATTTCTGTCAGGCACATCAGCTCAGTTATCCCGGAACGCTGTCATTGACCCTGACAGGCAGGTATAATTACTCCCCCTAAACAGTCTCGGGCCTCCTGCCGTGGGAAAACGCACTCCGCTTTATCAGCAACACCTCAACGCCGGCGCGAAAATTGTCGACTTCGCCGGCTGGGACATGCCGATCAATTACGGCTCACAGATTGAGGAACACAACCAGGTTCGTCACGCGGCAGGCGTATTTGATGTATCCCATATGACTGTCGTCGATGTGAGCGGGACTGATGCGCAGCGGTACCTGCGCCATCTGCTCGCTAATGACGTTGCCAGGCTGAAAGAGCCGGGGCAAGCCCTCTACAGTTCCATGCTGCGAACGGATGGCGGGGTCATTGATGATCTGATTGTCTACCGGATGAGCTTTGGGTATCGCATCGTGGTGAATTGCGCGACCCGTGACAAAGACCTGGCCTGGATGAACTCGCAGACTGATGGGTTCGAGGTCGCGGTCACTGAACGGCCGGATCTGGCCATTCTTGCCGTCCATGGGCCTTCCTCAATTGAGACGGCCAGCGCCTTGCTGGATCAGACAAAAGGCGAGGCCGTCGCTGGACTGAAAAATTTCAGAGGCGCAGAGCTGGAAGACTGGTTCGTTGCTCGGACTGGATATACGGGAGAGAAGGGGGTGGAGTTCATTGTCCCCGCTGAAGATGCCGCGGAACTCTGGGATCAGCTGCTGGCAGCAGAGGTAAAGCCCGTGGGCCTGGGGGCCCGGGACACACTGCGTCTGGAAGCAGGCATGAACCTGTACGGCCAGGACATGGATGAGTCCACCTCGCCAGTTGTTTCCAACATGGCCCGGACCATTGCCTTTGAACCCGCCGACCGTGATTTCATCGGCCGAGCGGCCGTAACTGATGACCTGGCGGCGCAAGCGCAGGGCAATTTGCCGGAACTGGTCGGTTTAGTCCTGGAGGGGCGCGGCGTTCTGCGCGCCGGCCAGACAGTGTCTACCGACCGAGGCGAAGGGCAGATTACCAGTGGCAGTTACTCCCCCACGTTGAAGCATTCTATCGCTTTCGCTAGAATTCCTACGGGTAGCACGACTTGTCAGGTCGACATGCGTGGAAGCGCTACAGAGGTCCGGATCGTACAGCCCAATTTCGTCAGGTTCGGCAAAAAAGTATTTGAGTAAATCAGGCAGTCTGTCTCAACAGATGCCAAGTGCAGAGGGCCCTCCCATTGAGCAAAATCATTGAAGATTTAAGATACGCTGAATCTCATGAATGGGTCAGTGTTGACGACAATGGCGTCGCAACCGTCGGCATCAGTGATCACGCTCAGGAAGCGCTCGGCGACATCGTGTTCGTTGAACTCCCGGAGCTCGGAGCCACCGTGAACGCCAGAGAGGAAGTGGCCGTAGTGGAGTCTGTGAAAGCGGCATCCGACGTCTACAGCCCGCTGAGCGGCGAAGTCACCGAGATCAATGAGGCCCTGCTGGATGCCCCGGAA
>CACBCS010000065.1 GCA_902537815.1 uncultured Pseudohongiella sp.
TTGCGCCCTGGGGGCTGGCTGGTGGAGAAGATGGCGCGAAGGGGGAGAATCTGTTGAACGGTCACAGTCTTCCGGGCAAGTGCTCCTTATCAGTCGAGGCAGGTGATCGTCTCGAAATTCGTACTCCCGGAGGAGGCGGTTGGGGGCTTTACGAGCCCAAGTAAATTTCGGCAGGTATGTTGTGACCACAGCGGTTTGATATTGCTCTCGAGAGTCTGAATTGTCGCCATCTACGACGCGCTGACTATCTGCGCTCAAAGCGATTACCACGCTTTCTTCAGACCCCGCCTGGCGAGTCTTGGTCAGTAATCCAGATCACCGGAGCCACCCCGGTTTGCTGGCTGTTTGTAAATTCAAGCCGGAGCTAAGTTGAGTTATAATCACCCGCGCCACGTCGGCGTGTCCATTCGAGGTAAGTAATGAGTACAGAAGAAACAATTCAAGAGCAAATCAATGGCAACAGTATTTTGCTCTACATGAAAGGTAATCCCGAACAGCCAATGTGCGGATTCTCAGCGCAGGCTACACAGGTTTTGATGTCTTGCGGCAAACGCTTCGCCTATGTTGATATCCTTAGCAATCCAGAAATACGCGCGACCCTGCCTAAAGTGTCCAATTGGCCAACTTTCCCTCAGTTGTTCGTTGATGGCGAATTAATTGGCGGTTGTGACATCGTCACTGAAATGTATGAGCAGGGTGAATTGCAAGCCTTGATCGATAAGGCGGGCGGTGACGAGGCCGAAGCAGAGTCCTGAGGCAGTCAAGTTCCACAACCCGATAGCAGGTTCAGGCCGAGGTCAGCCGAAAGCAGAGCTGTTCTGCAGGCTGAATCTGTGATTTTTCTACGTTGGAGGCCAGCCACCGAGGTCCTTGTATCGATTGACTATCAGGCAAAAAAGCTGCGCCGTGCGGTCGGCATCATATTTTGCGGAATGGGCCTCTGCTTCATCGAAGTCTATGCCAGCAACCTTGCAGGCTCTGGACAGTACCGTTTGACCGAAGGCCAGGCCGCTGAGGGTGGCGGTATCGAAGCATGAAAATGGGTGGAAAGGGTCGCGCTTGAGACCGTGCCTGGCGCTTGCCGCGCGCACAAATCCGTGATCGAAGTGGGCATTGTGACCGACAAGAATGGCGCGTTTACATGCCTTGGTCTTCATCGCGTCTCTGATCATCTTAAAGAGATTCTGGAAGACGTCCTTCTCTGAACGTGCGATCCGAAGTGGGTGAAACGGATCGATGCCGGTGAATTTCAGAGCCGCTTCTTCCAGATTAGCCCCTTCAAACGGGATAACGCGGTGGAAGAGACTCTGCTCTATCTCGAGATATCCCTCGGCGTTCATCGCAATGACTACCGCGGCGATTTCCAGTATGGCGTCGGTCTGGGAATTAAAGCCGCCAGTCTCTATGTCCACAACAACCGGCATGTAGGTGCGAAATCGCTCGGCCAGGGCATTCCGAGGCGGATTGTCTGAGTCGAATTCTTGCATTGGGCTCTAGGCCTCTTCTTGTCTAAGACGCCAGAACAAACAGTCGCCTGCCCGGACTGGAATAACCGTCTCGTCCCCAAATTCGAAGTGTACGGGCATGTGCCACTCGCTTCGCTCGAGGGTAATCGTTTCTTTACTGGGTTCAAGGCCGTAAAATCGGGGACCAAACTGGCTGGCGAAATTTTCCAGTTTATCCAACGCTCCTGCGTGCTCAAATACTTCAGCATAGAGTTCTATTGCTGCTGGTGCTGTGTAGATTCCGGCGCAACCACAGCCGCTTTCCTTATCACCGCGCGCGTGAGGCGCAGAATCAGTTCCAAGGAAAAAACTCGGATTGCCACTCGTTGCTGCCCCAAGAAGCGCGCTTTGATGGGAGCTTCTTTTTAATATTGGTAAGCAATAAAAATGCGGCCTGACTCTGCCGGCAAGCATGTCATTTCGGTTGAAAAGCAGATGATGCACGGTGATGGTTGCGGCAACCCGTTCGTCTTCAGAGGAGACAAACTCGACGGCTTGTTGGGTCGTAATATGCTCAAGCACAATCTTCAGCTCTGGCAATTTCGCTCGCAGTGGGCTAAGAACCTGATCAATGAAGCGTTTTTCCCGGTCAAAAATATCAACCTCATGCGTTGTGACTTCACCGTGTACTAGCAGTGGAATTTCGAGATCAGTCATTTTTTCGAGCGCTGGCATGACCTTTTCTATCGAAGTTACGCCACTGTCTGAGTTGGTGGTAGCGCCTGCAGGATAATACTTTACGGCGGCGACATCAGGTTCATCAGCCAGTCTGTTCAATTCGTCAGCGGGTAAATTGTCAGTCAGGTAAAGCGTCATCAACGGACGGAAAGAAGTCCCCTGAGGCACGGACTGCATGATGCGCTCCCGATAGGCGAGGGCCTGTGACACGCTGGTGACCGGTGGTTTTAAATTGGGCATAACGATGGCTCGCCCAAAACATCGCGCCGTATGAGGCACCGTTGTGCGCAACGCCTCACCATCTCGTAGATGCAGATGCCAGTCGTCGGGCTTGGTCAGAGTCAGAGTGTCTTGGGTCATTGCAGAGCGGTTCGTCGTATTGATGCAGTGCGCAGGGCTTTCTTCGCCCTATTGTAACGAAAACTGCCCGCGACATGAACGCGCAGTGCTGAAATTGATCTGTCTGTTATGACAAGCAGATTTTCTGTCGGCTAAACACAAAATTCGCGGTACACGATGCCAGTACACCGGGAGAGGATGCTAGAATAGGCGCAGAACTGCGATCCGAACTCCGGGTTGCAGGCGCAACGTATTTTGGTGTCTTTTTCTGGAATTTGGAGCGGCGCCCTATCGAGGTATGCCGGGAAGTAGCTATGTCCGATATCAATAAAGTCGTCCTCGCCTATTCGGGTGGGCTTGACACTTCAGTCATTGTAAAATGGCTTCAGACCACCTATCACTGCGAAGTCGTGACGTTTACCGCTGACATCGGTCAGGGCGAGGAAGTCGAGCCGGCCCGAGCCAAGGCGATGGCGATGGGTATCGAAGAGATTTATATCGAAGACCTTCGGGAAGAGTTTGTGTCTGATTATGTCTTTCCGATGTTCCGAGCCAACGCAATTTACGAGGGTGAGTATCTGCTTGGTACCTCGATAGCGCGTCCGCTGATTGCGAAGCGCCTGGTGGAAATTGCGCGGGAAACGGGGGCCGATGCGATTTCCCATGGTGCAACCGGCAAAGGCAATGATCAGGTCCGCTTCGAACTCGGCGCGTACGCTCTGAGCCCCGGCATCCAGATAATCGCCCCCTGGCGGGAGTGGGATCTCAACTCCCGCGAAAAACTTCTGGCCTACTGCGAAAGCCATGGGATCCCGGTTGAAAAGAAAAGAGGCGGTAAATCACCTTATTCAATGGATGCGAATCTGCTTCACATTTCCTATGAGGGCGGCATTCTTGAAGACCCTGCCGCGGAGCCTGAGGAAAGTATGTGGCTCTGGAGCGTTTCACCAGAAGCAGCACCGGATCAGCCAGCTTACCTCGATCTGACTTATCAGCGGGGAG
>CACBCS010000066.1 GCA_902537815.1 uncultured Pseudohongiella sp.
GTATTGACTCTGAGCCAGAGAAATCTGAGCAAACAATCCGGCAATGACAACGGCGATCAGGTGACTGAGCCTCGCTCGCAGGAAGGCTGGGTTTTGAGGCGACAAAGTCATAAAAACAGGCTTTGAATTAGAGGGTTCAACCGGTTGAATCTCTTTGAGTAAATTGCTATTTGACTGCAGATTACACGGTATGTGAGATACGGCGCCAATGGGACGCCGCTCGGGAGCCGCCGGTGTCGCTGACCGGACTGCGTAGCAGACCGGCCCAAACCACTTAGCTTTCGCTGCGATGAGCGGCCTGCTCAAGGCCGCACTAGAGTTCGACTAGAGTTCACCTCGGGTTCAGCTGAGGCTCAACTAGAGTTCAGCCGCTGCAGCCAGTATGTCACTGAAGTCCGGCCGGTCACGGTAGCTTTCTTCAGCGAATTTGGCGCGAATGATACCATCACTGGAAATCAGAAAGATGCCCGGATAGGGAACTCCATAGGCGCGCTGCCCCGGTTCATAGTCCGTGTCGTTGAGAATCCCCAGCCGGCTCACGTGCGTCATGTCTTTATCAAGCAAAAGGGTAAACCCGATCCCCTCGTCTTCAACAACCTCCCGAAGAATCTCAATTGAATCGTAGGTCATTGCAACCACGGACACACCCATGGCTTCAAATTGTCCTGCAATATCTGTCAGCTGCACGAGCTGAGCTCTACAGTAAGGTCACCAGTCAAAGGAACGGCTGAGCATAAACAGCATCCCGTTCCCGCCTTTGAGATCTTCGAAACTGCGAAGGTCACCCTGCTGGTCTTGGGCGCGTAATTCGGGTAACGGCGAGCCCACAGGCAGGTCGGGCGACCAGACAAATTCCTGAGCCAGCGAGGTGCCAGTGAAGCAGAGCAGCAAAGCGAGCAGTGCCTTGCTGCTCGGGCTGATGATTTTGTGATGAAGGAGAGGTTTCATAGGGGTCCTTGTTGGCCGCTGAATTGGCTAACTGTGGGGCGCGTGAGACTCCGTGATACCGTCGCGTGCAGGCTTACTGCATGCTTTCTCATTACTCCAGACCCGCCAGAAAGCGCTCGCCTCGCGGCAGATAATTGTTTTGGCTGTCGAGTGAGAAAACTACGGAGCTTGAACGCCCGATAATTTCGCTTCGGGGAACGAAGCTGTAAATTCGGCTGTCGGCGCTATTGTCCCGGTTATCACCGAGTACGAAGTACTGATCGTCAGGCACCACGCTCGGCCCATAGCTGCGACCGGAGCGGTTGATGTACCGACTCGACAGGCGGGCCTGATGAGCCCCTTCAGGCAGCTGCTCGGAAATAATGATCGACTCTGAGTCGCGCGACAGCACTTCGTAAACGGCAGGCACGCCATTGATCACCAGCGTGTTATTCTGCATGTAAACCGTATCGCCCGGGATCCCAACTATCCGCTTGACCAGCCGCTTGCCGGCGCGCTCGGAGTCAATGATGACAATGTCACCACGTTGGGGGTCAGACAGCTCAGCCAGTGAAATTTCTGTGAAAGGAATTTTGACATCGTAGGCGAGCTTGTTCACCCAGACTTTGTCTCCATCCAGCAAGGTCGGCAGCATTGAGGCGCCGGAAATAGAGCTGAGGTCGGCGATAGCGCTTTTGAAAAAAACAATGCAGCTCAGCAGCAGCAGAAACTGTCTATTCTCCCGCCAGGCAGCTCGGCCGAAGCCAAGCGCACGGGCACTGAGACTCTCCGCGGTTCCGAGGTTGTCGTCTGTATCTGACATGCTCGTAAACTTAGCCAGCGCTTCCGGTGATGTCAATTCAGCCCGTGTCTTGAAAATTTTTCCCACCTTCAATAACTTGTATGTTTGTACAGTAATCGGCGCTTTGCCTGGTGCACCAAGATGTCAGCAGAATCCGCTCTACGGCAATTCCACCCTGCAAGCCAGAACTGGTTTCGGGCAAAATTCGGCGCACCTACCTCTGCTCAGACGAATGCCTGGCCGGCTATCAAGGCCGGTCGTCATACGCTGATTTCCGCGCCTACCGGGAGCGGAAAAACACTGGCTGCCTTTTACGGCGCGATCGATGATTTGCTTCAGAAAGGCTTAAACAATCAGCTGGAACAAGGGGTCCACATTCTTTATGTGTCCCCATTGAAAGCGCTCAGCAACGACATTCAGAGAAACCTCGATCAGCCATTGGACGGTATTGCCGAGCAGGTGCATTTATTGGGCCTGCCTCCGGTAGACATCCGGGTTGGCGTGAGAACGGGCGACACGCCAGCCAGTGAGCGCCAGAAGATGGCCAGGCATCCACCGCATATTCTGGTTACTACTCCGGAATCCCTTTATCTGTTGCTCACCAGTGCCAGTGGTCGCGCCATGCTTGCCACTGTGTCTACAGTAATCGTTGATGAAATTCACGCTTTGCTGGGTGATAAACGAGGCTCACATCTCGCGCTCTCTCTGGAGAGGCTCCAATTGCTGTGCAGGAAAAGCACTGGCCAGCACCTCCAGAGAATCGGTCTTTCGGCGACCCAGCGGCCTATTGAGATGGTTGCTCGATATTTGATTGGCGGAGCCGGGTCACAAGAAGAGGCCATAGCATGCGACATCGTGGACTCCGGTTTCCGTCGTAAGCGAGACCTCCGCATCGAGGTGCCGAGCTCTCCTCTGAGCGCGATTATGAGCAATGAGGTTTGGGAAGAGCTCTATGAGCGCCTGGTCACTCTGATCAATACCCATGAAACCACACTGATTTTCGTCAATACAAGAAGGCTGTCTGAGCGGCTGGCTCTGGTACTCAGTGAGCGGTTGGGAGATGCCAGTGTCTGTTCCCACCATGGCAGCATGAGTAAAGACCACCGCCACATTGCAGAGCAGCGTCTCAAGAAAGGGGACCTCAAAGTGCTGGTAGCCACGGCATCAATGGAGCTGGGTATCGATGTCGGATCGGTCGATCTGGTCGTGCAATTTTCTTCTCCCAAGAGTATCGCTGTATTCCTGCAGCGGGTAGGAAGGAGCGGGCACTCGGTGCACGGCACACCCAAGGGCATTCTGTTTCCGCTGACCCGGGATGATCTGGTTGAAGCGACGGCATTACTGCAGGGCATCGAGGAGGGTGAGCTTGACCAGATTGTCATGCCCGAAAAACCTATGGACATTCTCGCTCAGCAAATCGTCGCCGAGGTGTCATCGCCAGGTTTATCGACACAGGTTGGAGCAGAACCGACAGGCTGGAACCTGGAACAGCTGTTTGACCTGTTCGTCAATGCCTACCCTTACCGAAATCTGAGCAAAGCCGAATTTGAAACGCTCATCAAAATGCTCGCGGAAGGTTACTCAACAAGAAGAGGGCGGCGGGGCGCCTATCTCCATCTGGATCTCATCAACAGGAAGGTGCATACCAGACG
>CACBCS010000067.1 GCA_902537815.1 uncultured Pseudohongiella sp.
TCTTACTGGATTAAACATATTTTTTTCCTATAAATCCAAAACCTGCGCTGATGCCTATTTCGAGCGCAGAGTTCCAGTAATGAGTTTTTAAGTGAGCTTATCGACGCAGGCCGAGACGCTTGATCAAGCTCGAATATCTCTCGACATTCTTGCGCTTTAGATAATCAAGCAGCTTTCTTCTGCTGTTCACCATGCGGATGAGTCCGCGGCGAGAATGATGATCATGAATATGCTCTTTGAAATGACTCTGAAGGTCATTGATGTTGGCTGTCAGAAGCGCCACCTGCACTTCTGGTGAGCCGGTATCACCATCGCTTAACGCGTAGTCTTTGATGATTTCTTCTTTTCTTTCAGCTGATAAAGCCATGTTAATTTCTCCGTAATATGCGATTGAACAATGAGCACTGCGCCAGATAGCCATGTGCCTCAAACAATTTCCCTATAACTCCAGGATAACCACGCATATTGATAGTCACCTGGCACTTTCCTGCCTATAAAAGTCTAGTGAGTTGTCACCAGACGCCTCGGAGCGACCTTGCCATCATCGTCAATGACACCGATGCCAATAAATTGCTCCTCTTCGTAAAGTCTTACCAGCCCTTCAGCCGGCAAGTGCCTCAACAATACGGATTGACCGTGCTTCACACTGTCAGCCGCAATGCCTGGCAGTCGAACTTCGGGGAGCTGCTCGACTGCTCGGTCCATAGGGACCAGTATCCTATCCAGACCCGCCAATCCTTCGGCTTCTTTGATCTGTTTTAAAGTTTCTACTGTGACGCACTGCGGCTCCAGAAATGCACCCGCCTGCGTGCGTCTCAAACCCGAAATATGGGCGCCGCAGCCGAGCCTCTCACCGAGGTCATCTGCCAGCGTCCTGATGTAAGTGCCTTTACTGCAGCTTACTTCGACTTCTATCTCATCGCCCTCAGTACGCAAAAGACCGATGTCATAGATCTCCACTTCCCTGGCTTCCCGCTCAACTTCGATACCTTTGCGCGCCAGTTCGTAAAGAGGTACACCATCCCGCTTGATCGCTGAATGCATGGGTGGCACCTGCTGGATAACCCCCAAAAAGCGCTCAAGCTCGCATTTGATCTCGCGCTCCGAAATGTGCGAAGCGTCCGCCTGCGACACAATAGTGCCGTCCCGGTCGCCGCTGTCGGTCCGCACGCCAAGCTTGATACGCGCGCGATAAGCCTTGTCTGAGTCCAGCAAAAACTGCGAGACCTTGGTCGCTTCTCCGAGACACAGCGGTAACACACCGGTAGCAAGCGGATCCAGACTGCCGGTATGGCCCGCCTTCGCGGCCTCATACAGATGCTTGATCTCCTGCAGCGCAGCGTTTGAGCTGAGACCCAGGCCCTTATCGAGCAGGACAATACCGTTGATCTTACGGCGATTGCGTTTGCTGCTCTGACCTCGGCGATTACCGTGGTTTTTCAAATTTCGTTCTCGCTGTTTCGAACCGTCAGCCGTCCTGCAACTTGCGATCCGCTGCCAGCGCATCATCGATTAAGTCTGACAGTCTCTGACCTCTCTGAACGCTACTGTCGTAAATAAACTGCAGCTTCGGCGTCGACCTGAGCCGTAAGCGCTTGGCCAGCAACGTCCTCAGAAAACCTGAGGCCTTGCGCAAGGCTTTTAGATTCTCATCTATCTCCAGCTGATCCAGGGAGCCAGGATCGGTTAGCGTATCCGATACCAGCCCTTCATCACCCGGATGGGTGTTCAGTACGGTGAACAGAATCTTCGCATGGGCCAGATCATTACTGACGTCGACTCCGGTTACCGAAACCATACCGACGCGCGGATCATTCACCTCCAGCTGTATCAGGGTGGCGATCTCACGCTGTATCTGGTCAGCGATGCGCTGAGCTCTGGCACTCATTTCTGACACTGGGCTACCCTTCTTTTCCCTGCAGCAAAAACTCGCCTATAGACTACGGGCGACCTCGGTAGTCTCGTAGACTTCGATCTTGTCACCCACCTTGACGTCGTTATAGTTCCGAACGCCGATGCCGCACTCCATGCCATTACGCACTTCGTTGGCGTCATCCTTGAATCGTCTGAGAGATTCCAGCTCTCCTTCGTAGATCACGACGTTATCGCGCAGCACTCGAATCGGCTTACTGCGGTAGACCGTGCCTTCGATCACCATGCTGCCGGCAATCTGTCCGAATTTGGGTGAGTTAAACACATCGCGCACCTCGGCTATGCCAACAATTTCCTCACGGATTTCCGGCTCAAGCATGCCGCCCATAATGGCTTTGGTATCATCGATGACATCATAGATGACGTTGTAGTAACGCAGCTGCAAGCTTTCATTTTCCAGAATGTCTCTGGCCGATTTATCAGCGCGAGTGTTAAAGCCGATCACCATCGCCCTCGAGGTGGTGGCCAGATGCGCGTCTGTCTCGGAAATTCCGCCCACACCTGAGGCAATCACGCTAACTTCGACCTCATCGGTCCCCAGTTTCTGCAGGGATCCGATAATGGCCTCCAGAGAGCCCCGAACATCGGCCTTGATGATGACATTGAGGATCTTTTTCTGATCTCGCCCAATCCCGGCAAACATACCCTCGAGCATGCTGGACTGTTGTTTAGCCTGCTGACTGTCCTTGAGCCGAACCTTTCGGAATTCAGCCACATCACGCGCCTTCTTCTCATCAGACACCACGACGAATTCGTCGCCCGCATCGGGCACGCCGTTGAGACCGAGAATTTCCACCGGTATCGCAGGGCCGGCTGACTCAACATTCTTGCCGAGTTCATCTACCAGTGCCCGCACGCGACCATACTCATAGCCAGCCAGCACGATATCTCCGGTTTTCAAGGTGCCATTCTGCACCAGAACGGAGGCAACCGAACCCCGTCCTTTGTCGAGCCTTGACTCGATGACCACACCCTGGCCCGGCACGTCGGTGTAGGCTTTCAGTTCCAGCAACTCAGCCTGCAACAGGATAGCCTCAAGCAAGTTCTCGACGCCCTGACCGGTGATCGCCGACACTTCTATGAACTGGGTATCACCGCCCCAGTCTTCCGGAATCACTTCCAGCGCTGAGAGCTCATTCTTTACCCGATCAGGGTCAATACCTTCTTTATCGATCTTGTTGATTGCGACAACCAGTGGAACACCGGCCACTTTCGCGTGCTGAACTGCCTCTTCGGTCTGAGGCTTCACGCCATCATCAGCCGCAACAACCAGCACAATCACATCAGTCGCCTTCGCACCCCGTGAGCGCATGGCGGTAAACGCAGCGTGTCCCGGAGTGTCAAGGAAACTGACCATGCCGTGTTCAGTATTCACATGGTAGGCACCA
>CACBCS010000068.1 GCA_902537815.1 uncultured Pseudohongiella sp.
CAAGCAGTCGTTCAAGCGTCTGCAGGCGTCGGGAAGCAAACCCTTTGACGTGCTGCGATCCACCGTCGTAACACAGTAGTCCGCGCAAGCGCAGTCCGGGCAGCCGGTCAATCAGCTGAGCGAGCGCCAGTGCCGGTCGTAAACCTTTACGATTCTCTCTATGCAATCCGCGGAGAGCGGGTAGAAGCGATCTGGCCCATTTCGGCGCGCGGCATGTCGGCTTAGAACACCTCCGTATCAGAGATGCTGGCAATCTTTCAATGCGCAGTGGTCCCGGCGCAGCTGTATGCCGTGCCTCGGCCAATCACCAACTCTTGAACCCAATCGTCTGATGCCGGTGAGGCACCCGAGGTAAAAGAGTCCGGCTCAGACGTCTACATACTGGACCGAGACCGCTATAATCCCGACCTCGGCAAAATCAGTTAGGTTGAAGAAAACTCCGCATGTCGAATCCCAAGGTTGGTTTCGTCTCGCTGGGCTGCCCGAAAGCACTGGTGGATTCCGAACGCAGTCTCACTCAGCTGAGAGTTGAAGGCTATGAAGTGTCTCCCAGTTATGAGGAGGCAGATATCGTGGTGGTCAACACCTGTGGATTTATTGACAGTGCCAAACAAGAGTCTCTGGACACCATCGAGGAGGCTATGAAGGCAAACGGTAAGGTGCTGGTCACTGGATGCATGGGTGCTCAAGCGGATCTGATCAAGTAAGCTCACTCCGGCGTTCTAGGGATCACCGGTCCTCAGGCCTATGAACAGGTGGTCAGTCAGGTACATGATCATGTGCCGCCGCCGGGCGATCAAGATCCCTTCCTCGATCTGGCGCCTCCGCAGGGTATCAAACTCACGCCGCGGCACTATGCGTATCTGAAAATCTCTGAAGGCTGCAATCACAGCTGCAGTTTTTGCGTCATCCCCTCAATGCGGGGCAAATTGCGCAGCCGGCCAGTTAATGAGGTGCTCGAAGAAGCCGAGCGACTGGCAGCGGCCGGCGTGCGCGAGTTACTGGTTATTTCCCAGGATACCAGTGCGTATGGAGTGGATATCAGGTACCAGACCGGCTTTTGGCAGGGCCGCCCGGTAAAGGCAAACATGCTGGGGCTCTGCGAGGCCCTGGCCGATTTGGGTATGTGGGTCCGGCTGCACTACGTTTATCCCTATCCCCATGTCGATAAAGTCATTCCTCTCATGGCAGAGGGCAAAATATTGCCCTATCTCGACATTCCTTTTCAGCATGCGAGTCCCCGTATCCTCAAGCTGATGAAACGCCCCGCCGCCTGCGAGAATACCCTGCAGCGCATCAACCAGTGGCGACAAATCTGCCCAGATTTGAGTATTCGCAGCACTTTCATCGTGGGGTTTCCCGGTGAAACAGAACAGGACTTTGAGGACCTGCTCGATTTTCTGGATGAAGCCCAGCTCGACCGGGTGGGATGCTTTCAATACTCTCCGGTCGATGATGCGCAGGCAAACTCGCTGCCAAACCCGGTCGAGGAGCCAGTCAAACAGGAGCGCTGGGAGCGCTTCATGGAAAAGCAACAACAGATCAGCCGGGATAGGCTGGCGCAAAAAATTGGCGGGCGACTGGGGGTTATCATTGACGAGAAAAATGGAGAAGGGTACCTGCTACGATCTTCATGGCAGGACGCTGGAAGCAGGGAAAAAAATGGGCTGACGAATCAGCCCAAGCCTCTAGGGAAATAAGCCGGGCAGGCGCCCGGCCAGTAGGACAGCTTACTTTGGTATAACGACCTGATCGATTGCGTGGATCACTCCGTTATCCGTTTCAATATCAGCGGCAACAACATTGGCGTTGTCTACGCGCACACCATCGGTCGCATCTACAGACAGCGCTGAGCCCTGCACGCTCTCGACCTCTACGCGCTGACCAGCAATGTCAATGCTCATGATTTTGCCCGGCACCACATGATAGGTCAGCACAGCGACCAACTGGTCTTTGTTCTCCGGCTTCAGCAGGTTTTCGACGGTACCTTCAGGCAGGGCCGCGAAAGCTTCGTCGGTAGGAGCAAATACTGTGAAAGGGCCTTCGCCTTTCAACACATCGACCAGGCCGGCGGCCTGTACTGCTGCGACCAGCGTGGAAAAATTGCCTGCCGCTACCGCGGTATCAACGATATCCTGCGCTTTAGCGGGTATGCTGGTGAAAGCAATTGGCATGATGGCGAACAACGCCAGGGTAATGCGACGGGCTTGTGTCATAACAACCTCAAATAAAAACGAGTGGTGAAAAACTAACAGCGGGTTGTGTAACGGTCGTTTCTCTCCGACGGATCACAAAAACATCGTCCGCGCAAAGAGCTCATGGAGAATTTAGTCTTTCATCGCCAGGCAAGGTGAACCGGATGCTCTACCGGAACGTTTTCGATGTTGCGCGCCGGTGTTTGGCCGCTCTCCTGAAAGACAAAGAACCGCTTAATCGCGATTGTTCAGCTCGTTGCGGGATCTAGTATTGCGACATTGAGAGCAGCGCACAGTTGAGCCCTCCAGCCGGAGCCGGCGTCTTGTGTTTGCCGCACCGCCCGACAATCATCCGACAAGAGACTCGCTTAAGGAATGAACATACTGATCACTGGCGCGAGTGGAATGATCGGTTCTGCTCTGCGTACACGATTGACAGAGTCCGGCCATCAGGTGTTTGGTCTGAGTCGTTCTGACGACTCTGCGCCTTTTCACTACGACCCGAATAATGACCGCGTTCATCTCTCAAAAGACACCGATCTTGATGCGGTAGTCAATTTGGCGGGAGCCAACATCGCAGACAAGCGTTGGAACACCAAACGCAAAGAAGTAATACTCAACAGCCGAGCAAGGCTTACCCGAGCACTGTGTCTGGCTCTGTCCGAGTGTCAAACTCCACCCCACACCCTGCTCTCAGCGTCAGCCATTGGCTTTTATGGCAATCAGTGCACAGCGCCTGCAGATGAGGACTGCCCGCCCGGGGATGACTTTCTTGCCGAGGTCTCGGTGCGCTGGGAAGAGGCGACAGCTGCCGCCACCCATGCCGGTATCCGGACTGTTCTGCTTCGCTTAGGCCTGGTGCTGAACGCTGATGGCGGCGTATTGAAAAATCTGGTCATGCCCGGCGGTCTGGCTGTAGTTGGCCGTCTCGGAAACGGCTCGCACAAGATGAGCTGGATCAGCCTAACAGACGCCATTGACGTCATGATGGCCTGCCTACAGAACAGCAACTTCGCCGGTCCTCTCAACGTCGTCGCACCTGAAGTGGTCAGCAATCGCGCGTTTGCCCAAGCGCTCAGCAAGGCCA
>CACBCS010000069.1 GCA_902537815.1 uncultured Pseudohongiella sp.
CCGTATCGTGCCAGGACAGGCCCAGTGTGAACATGGAACCCGGTACCGGCCTTGAGGGGGTTGAATAAAGTTTGCGTTCGGCACGACCCTGTTCGGTGTCTGGCATGGCCGTCGTGACCAGGCCTACCCGTGATTGAGACAGCGATTTGGTCAACTGGCTGAAGGGGGTGTAGTCGTGGTGCGCCCACTGATAAGGGGTGGTGTATCCCTGAGCCTCGTAATAGAGGCGGGTGCGCTCCATGTAGGGCACGTCGTAGGGGGTCGTCACGTCGCTGGCGCTCCTAGATTTTTGCTGCAAGGATACCGACAAATCCGGCGAATAAAAAGAGGCAGGGCAGGGTCGGTACCCCAGTAGTTCAAACAGCCCTCCGCCAGGGCGACGTGAATGCGCCGTGCATTTTCGCCCCCGGTCGTGTCCGGAGTGCCGGTTTGAATACAGACTCGTGGGCGTGATAGCTTTGCTTACAATCCCAATTTTGGATTAACGAGCCATGACCCTACTGACTCAACCCAAGTTTAGCCTTCCGGGGATTTTGCTTGGCTGCCTGATTGCTTTTTCTGTGTTTTTGTCTTCTCCGCTCGCTGCACAAGGGAGTTTTGCTATGACCGAGCCATCGCCTGTTTCCGGTGTAAATTTCAGACAGATTACGGCTAACGGTTTGAATTTCAGGATTGCTGTGGCAGGCGATTCGGGGCCGTTGCTGCTGTTGGCGCATGGCTGGCCTGAATCGTGGTACAACTGGCGCCATCAGCTGCAGTTTTTTTTCTCAGAGAGGCTATCGTGTGGTAGCTCCGGATATGCGTGGCTACGGTTCAACTGATGCCCCTGATGCGGTTGAAGCCTACGACATCAAAACTCTGGCTGCCGACATGGTGGGGATTATCGATGCCCTTGGTGAAGAGCGCGCGATTATGGTCGGGCACGACTGGGGGTCGATAGTTGCCTGGAATACCGTGCTCATGTATCCCGATCGATTCTCCGGGCTGATTGCCATGAGCGTACCTTACAGTGGCAGGCCGGAGCAGTCGCCGCTGGTTTCATGGAGAGAAGACTTTGCCGATAATTTTTACTACATTCTTTACCACAATGAGCCTGAAGGCGTCGCTGAGGCGGAGTATGACAGCAATCCCTATGCTCTCATCAACAGATTATACTTGTCTCCTGAATCGCCGCGGCATGCACCTGAAGTGACTGATCTCCGGCGAGCTGCCGGAGGCTGGATACCGCGACTCGGGGAGCCATTTGGTCTGCCAGACTGGCTGGATCAGTCTGATCTCGATTACGTAGTCAGTGAATTCGAACGGTCCGGTTTTCGGGGAGGCGTTAATTACTACCGAAACTTTCATCGGAACTGGGAAATTACCGCCGATTTGCAGGATGCACGCATTACGGTTCCGACGCTTTTTATCGCCGGCGAAAAGGATGTGGTCATTGCCGGCGCCAATCGCGGTCGTCTGCAGGGTGCTATGGCGCGGGTGGTTGATGATCTGAGGGAGGTTATTCTGCTGCCCGGTATCGGACACTGGGTTCAACAGGAAGCCCCAGATGAGGTGAATCAGGCCATGTCAGATTTTCTCACTGAGATTAATATAGTCCCCTGAATCTCCCGTAATCATTGTGCTTATCGCTAGTTCGAAAATATTTGGGAAAGCTTTAAATCCACGCTTGGAAGAACAGCATCGTAGGAGAGCTCGTAAGTTTTGACTGCGGAGTAAAACGAATCCACACTAATTGAAAATACTTCCAAGAATTTAGCTTCCCAATTTTCTAAAGTTGGCCCTGCCAGGAAAAAATCCTGAAGTATTTTCCTGTAAGCCTCAGCCTCACTCAAATCTTGCTTTTGAAGTTCTGCTCCAAGAACTAATGTCATGAATACAGAGCCGGAGTAATTAATATCTGCCTCGCCACCGGAGGCACTATAAGACTCGTACGAAGCAGTATTTTCTCTAACTTGTTCGGAAAGACCTGGCCCCTGGGCCGAAGAGAAATAATTAATGCCATAATTCTCTTGCACATAAATTGATTCGAGCGTTGCAGCTGGCCCCTCCATTAACCACTTGACGGGAAGGTCGGCATGGCTAAGTTGATATACGTGAAAATATTCATGCGGAACTATGCTGTAACGATGTATCTGATTATATTCGAACTCTGACGCGGGTATTTCGAGGCTCATCCAGCGAAAATGGCCGCCTTCTCCTCCTCCGCAAATGCATCCGCCACTTACAAAAGGCAGCGGCCGTTCGGCATCACTTTTCCATGCGAATATCGGCATACTGTACCAATCAGATTTAGCATAGATAGGGATGTCTCTATGGAGATTATTCATGATTTGTTCAAATTCGTTCCGCCATTCGCTGGGAAGGGAATCATCTAAAACGTATCTAAATTTGTAGTCTGCAATGCCCGGAGCAATTGACTCAGAGAAACCAACACCCGAGACAGCGTCTACCTTAAGTACTACATCATTTAACTCGATTGAACCGTCTGCTGTTCTAATATAAGAGATTTTTAACTCTTGAGCCGCTATATCATAGAAGTCGACTTCTGACGGCCAAGGCGATGGATGAATGTATGGAGGCCAAGCTTTCCCCAGGGAGAGTATTGCACCCGGAGTAATTTGGACATTCGTGGCATAGATAGATTCGGTTTTACTAGACCCATCTCCAGCAAGAACATGGGATAAAGTTATTGTGCCGGTAGCTGGATCATAAACAGCATCAGCATACGCAGAAGTTATGAAAAAGAAATGAAAAATAAGATAAACAAATTTTTTCAGTAAATTACCGTTCATTTCTATACTCTCTACCGGGTGGTTTAGTCTTGTTCAGTTTTTGCTGCCTTGTAGATATCAGAATATGCCATTATCCAAAAGAGCGTGTACAGAGGAAGAATGTAATCTAGCCTGACCTCTTCTAAGAAAATATCCATAACCACGAGGGACCACACCAGTAGAATTTGAATAATCATTGATGTTTTGGCGGAAATATTGATTCCAAACATTCTTCTTTCGCTCATTCAATGAATCCTCTTTATTAGGTGATTTAGTCGGTAGAAGCACACTCATTTGCCGCTTTAGTTTTTCTTTGCGGGGCTTAGATTCGTTGTCTTCAGGTAGTTCAGCGCGATTCATGTATCGCTGCCATATAAGCCATCCAAGTGCTGCTGGAATCACAAAAACCGCGAATATTAGACCTTCTTTTTGGGTACCCATCATAGGTCGTTACTCATGTTGTGTTGG
>CACBCS010000070.1 GCA_902537815.1 uncultured Pseudohongiella sp.
CAAAGTTCTGGGCCTGGGTTGCGCTTGGCGGGATGATACAAGTCGGGACATCACTGCTTGGCATGGTGCGCCGCGCCAGATTTTCGCGATGAGGGCAACCGGAAAAAGCAGAGAATCTGAATCCTGACAGGGATCATAGGCACGGTGCGCCCCATACGAACGGCACGATCATAGCGCCGGAGGACCTCAGTCCCGCGTGCGCCCGAACACGGAGTAGTCCCCTGAATTCATCGCGTCTATTGTGAGCAGCGTGCGTTCGTTGTGATGCACCCAGTCTTCAACCGATCTGCATACGTTTCTGCGGATGTGGGAAGAAGTCGGCTTCATCTTCTGGCAATAAATCTGTTTCAACACCGGGCGATCGGCGTTGTAAGCCAGCAATTCGGCCTTTGTCATCGAAGCGAAATTGTGTTGCGGTGCTGTACAGCTGACCACACCCACAGTCAGTAGAAGACTCCATAGGGCGCGCGTCGCCCGCCAAAGCCCATCAGTAGCTGTAGTTCGACAAGCAGAAAACACTAGTTAAAAGGCCTGCCAACAGACATGGTCTGAATTATCTGCTGGGTTCGAAAGTTATGCTCCACCCAGTCCTGCACCGTGCGGCACTCTCGGCGACGAATCCGGGACCCCGTTCGCACCTTGCCTTCTTCACAGTAGATCTGGTCCATGACAGGTTTGTCGCGATTGTATGCGAGCAGTTCAGATTCACTCATGGTGTGGAACCGGACAGGCTGCTGAGCACAGGACACCATCAGGGCACCGGCGACCAAACAGAAAACGCTCAATTTCGTCATCATCAACTCGACCTGCAAAGTGTGGGATCGCTCTGTCCAAGATCTCAGGGCAGAGTATAGCCTTTATTGGCGACCCTTGAGAGGGTAAAAAGGAACACAGGGCTAGTGCCAACCACCGCTTATCTCCATCGAGTCGGCCAGACAACGCTACCGCCACTGAAAGCCTCTTGGCATTTCACACGTCGTGCATTAGTCTGTCCAGCAATGAAAAGTTGTCTTTATCCAAGGCGACTCCAGCAACAAGCCGTCAGGCCAGCTATCGGCTATCAAGGGAGAAAATCATGTTAAAGCGTCGTCCACAATTCGCCACTCAGCAGGCGCTTCGGATATTCCGGCTACCGCCAGTGTCTCGGCTGCTATCCATCATTCTGATGAGTCTGCTCCCGGCGCTTAGCGGCGCCCAGGACGTTGAGCCCGATGAACTGGGTTTCGTCATCGGTACCCCTGACGTTCTTGAGCCTGCTGAAGGCGCCCGAAGCGTCGTCATTTATGGCAACCCTTCAGAACCCGGAATGTATGTCATGCGGATTACCTTCGCACCCGGCACTGGGAGCCGGCCGCATTTCCACAGCACAGCGCGGTACATTACAGTAATCAAGGGCACCTGGTACACCTCTTGGGGTCCTGAGGCTGACATCTATGACCCGGATAACATGACAGCAGTGCCGGAGGGTACTTTTATCTACCAGCCACCCGACGGACACCACTACGACATGGCTAAGGATGAGGAAGTTACGGTTCAGATAATGGGTATCGGGCCCGTAGTCACCACCTCCATTCCACAGCCGGGCGATTAACCGGCAGAGGGGCTCTCTTGCGGGAGCTCTTTTGCGCAATCTTGACACACCAACTCGGTCAGTCGGAGCTTACCTTGCAGGCCCGCTTGGGCGCGCTGCGCGTCGCCCGGGCAGAGCGGGTTCAACAAACCTGGCCGCCACAGGTACGTCTTACCATCTGGCTGCCCTGAGCGATTAATCGGACTGTACAGCCTCGACAAAGTCAGTGAGCTTGGCAAGCTCCGTTGAACCACTGGCCAACTGCACCCCGCCGCCATGGCCAATGCCCTGCGGCTTGGACAGGATCAGGCTGGCACCGCTGGGCACATTCCTGATGAAATCCACCATTTCGTTGTAGTTAAGCGTCATGTAGTTGTCTGCCGAACTTCTGACGAAAACCAAACGGGTGTTGCCCGAAGCACCCCCACTGACATGGCAGCTGACACAGCGAGACTGAACGATCGGTGCAGAAATAGACGCATTGTAGAGCGTCAAACTGGCCGGTTCGGCCGGGGGCTCAGTGCCGATCGCCACCGTGACAGGAGATCCGCTGAAGAAAAGTTCTCCGGGCACAGCCGACGTGTCATAGGCAAAGAAAATACTCAGGGTAAGGCCTGCTGCGCCAGCAGGCCCAAGCGGCACATCGTCCACAATCGTCAGCGGCTCAACCGATGCCAGCGTTTTATCCGGACTCGCTGCCTGCAGGGTGGACAGCTCCAGATCCCAGGCCTGATAATTGCCCTCGGAATCGCGGTACAGATAATCCTCTCCAAGCAAAACCACAATGTAGAGGTTTCCAACGGTGTTGATATGCGCTTGCTCGACCTGAATCGAGCCCGAGATATCCAGCGGCGTATTGAAATCAAAGCTGCTGCCGTAGGTTTCTCCGTTGTCTGCCGAAGCGCCTCCGAAGAATCTTGCCGTGGTCGGGTTCCCGGACGCCGACGAGGGAGACGCCAGCTCTGGCAACTCTTGGCCCAGTGCATACCAAGTGCCAAACGTGGCCAACAGCATGATCAGTGCTCTTTGCATCTGCATCCCGCCCGTCCTGTTGCTCTGTTTTACCACGTCTGTCTGATTGCTCCTTTCGCGCCCGCCTCCGATGAAGTGGCTCTCGATCAGTTTGTTGGTGCTTCGGCACATCCCGCGCTGCCTGAAACACGGCCCCCTGATCTTTATTACGCACCAGCCGCCGTTGGGTTTACTTCGCCTTAGAGGCGCGTGCAGATTCTGCAATACGGCGGCACTCAGCCATCGGGGATACGATCATGAAGGTCGCATTGGCCTTGGCGACCAGATTGTCATCACTGTGCACAGCAATCTCAGTTCGAAACAGTGCTTTACCGGCGTGAATCACCTGGGCGGTCGCCACCAGCGTATCACCCAGCGGAGGGCGAATGAATGCAATATTGAGATCGGTGGTAGCCGAAGCTTTCCCCTCAGGACGCAGTGTCCGGACCGCTGCGCCGGCGGCAGTATCCGCAAGAGAGGTAAGCACGCCGCCATGCACTCTGCCTCCATTATTCAGATGATGGTCCATCAACGTCATTGAACAGACTGCCCGTCCGGCTGCTAACTCACCGACCTGAATACCC
>CACBCS010000071.1 GCA_902537815.1 uncultured Pseudohongiella sp.
TCAGGCCCCGTCACAGGTGCGACTGACTCTTCGCTGCGGCTTACAGAGGGCAGGGCCGGTGGTGTCTCGGGCCACTCAAAGGGTCAGGATCCGCCCAGGGCAGTGTCGTGCCGTGGAAACTCAGGGTCAGGAAATGATTTTTTGCGCTGGCGAGCTGTGTTATACCCCTTGGCAGATTTTTCAGAGTTTTACCGGAGTCGAAAATGCCCAGGTCACTTGCTGCCATTTTTGCGGCCGCCTTGCTGATCGCGTGTCCCTATCAGTCCGTCGCCCAGCTCAGCGAGATCGAGCAGGCCATGGTCGCCTTCATCGATGCCACCAATGCAAGAGCAGAGGCTGAACTGATCGAAAGCGTCAATATTAACAGCGGCAGTATGAATTTTGCCGGTGTGAAAGCTGTTGCGGAGCACATGATGCCTCTGTTCGAAGCCATCGGGTTTGATGTTCGCTGGGAGGACGGATCGGCGTTTGGCCGGGCCGGCCATCTGGTAGCCGAATTGCGCGGCGGGGGAGAGGGGCCGAAGATACTCCTGATTGGTCACCTCGATACCGTGTTTGAGCCGAGCAGTCCGTTTCAGGAATTTCGTCGTCTGGAAAATGACCGGGCAAGCGGGCCCGGTATTACGGATATGAAAGGAGGCAACTTCATCATGCTGCAGGCGCTGAATGACGTAAGGCTGTTGGCTGAGATGGAAATTACGGTTGTACTGACCGGTGATGAGGAACTCAGCGGTGACCCTCTGGCGCTCAGCAAAAAAGCCATCACCGATGCGGCTGAATATGCAGACATCGCCATCGGCTTTGAAGATGGAGATGGCAATGACGCAACGGCCAACATTTCCCGACGCGGCACCTCAGGATGGCTGCTTGAAGTCACCGGTACTCCTGCCCATTCTTCTCAGGTATTCAGAGAAGATATTGGTCCGGGAGCAATCTATGAGACTGCCAGAATTCTGCTGCTGTTTCTTGAAAACCTTCAGCAGGAAGAAAACCTGACGTTTAATCCCGGCCATATTATCGGGGGCACTGACATCACTCATGATCTGGAAAACAGTCAGGGTGCCGCCTTCGGTAAAGACAACGTCGTGGCGGAGACAGCACTGGTCACCGGTGATCTCCGCGCGATGTCCCTTGAGCAGCTCGAACGGGCGCGCACCACGATGCGGGAAATCGTCGCGGCGAACTTTCCCCATACCAGCGCAACTATCACTTTTGATGACGGCTATCCCCCGCTGGCTCCGACCGAGGGGAATCGCAGGCTGTTGCTGCTGTATAGCCAGGCCAGCGTTGATCTGGGTTTCGGTCCGGTCGCGCCGGTAAATCCCCGGCTGGCAGGAGCGTCTGATGTCTCTTTCACTTCCGGTCTGGTGGACGTGGCCATTGACGGACTGGGGCTCAGCGGCAGCGGCGGCCACACGGTCGATGAAACTGCGCGGATGTCTGCATTCCCCAGTCAGAGCAAGCGGGCAGCGCTGCTGCTGCATCGCCTGTACGCGCAGTAGTTCCGTCTTCGGTGATCCGGTGATCGCTTGCTGGTCAGATCCAGACGCCGCGCTCGCTCGTTATACCGCCTATGGAACTGATACAGATACTTCAGGGCGTCGCGACGGTTCTGGTCGCTTTGCTGGCCGGCTCGATGCTGTTCTTCTCTTTCGTGATGGCGCCGCTCATTTTTATCAAGCTGGACATCGATGTAGCCGGGAAATTTGTGCGCGCGGTGTTCCCCTGGTACTACCTGTTGATTCTGATTCTGGCCGGGCTGGGCGCGCTGACTCTGGTGGCTTTCGCGCCTCTGAATGCCGGCCTGATGGCGCTGATCGCCGCATCGACCGTATACTGTCGTCAATACCTGATGCCGCGGATTAATGAGTATCGGGATCGCTCGCGAGCCGGCGAGGCGGGGAGCACAGAAGTTTTTGACAAGCTGCACCGTCGTTCAGAAGTGCTCAACGGGCTGCAGCTGCTGGCAGTGATGGCCGTGCTGCTGCATCTGGCCTTCGTCCAGTTCTCCTGAACCCAGTGCGATTGTTCGGTGTAAGGGCGCGCTGGATGAGCACGGAGCAGTCGCGCAATTTCCAGTGGGACTGAGCTGCCGTCGCCGATCGGGCAACAGCCATACGCAATGGGGTGGGGACAGGGGTTTCCGTCAGGAAGCGGGCGGACTGTTTATTGCCTCCGCCAGCTTCCTCATACGCTACACCCCTTTGGGATCCATGATGGCCTGATAGAACAGACGCCGTGAGGTACTGCGGACAACAGGCAGTCCCTGTCCCGCCTGCTGGATCATTACGACAAAGACTACCTCTTCAACAGGGTCGATCCAGAACCAGGTTCCGGCCGCACCGCCCCAACGAAGAGGTGTATATGGAAGCAGGCGTTTATCAGTTTAGTGAACAGAGCGCCAATTTCCAGACTGCCGGTCAACGCCGGTTGTCAGGCTCTCTCGCCTATCGGAGCGGTGACTTTTTTAACGGGGAAAGGCTCAATCTCAACGGACGCGTGACGTGGAATCAGTCCCGATATTTTAAATTATCGGCGAGTTATGACTGGAATGACATTCAGTTGCCGCAGGGTAGTTTCACCACTCGTCTCAGTAGCTCAATTCTCAGGTGGCCTTTTCACCAACGCTGTACTGGATCACTCTGGCGCAATACGACAACATCAGCGAAGAGATAGGAATCAATACGCGGTTGCAGTGGATTCCCAGAGCAGGTCAGGAAGGCTTTATTGTGCTCAACTACGGGCTGGAAGACAGGGACCGCAACAACAGTTTCCAGACCGCATCATCTGATCTGAGTCTGAAGTTTCGCTACACGTTCAGGTTTTAGCGCATCCCTGAAGTGAGTCGATTTCGGGCAACGCTTATTCAGAACGTGGTCTGTACACTGAGTATCCAACGGCGGTAACGGCTGCTGCAGGAGTCCTGAATCAGTGCGATGTTGCCTTCAATGGTCGTTCCTTCGTAGCGCTCCCGGTATCGGCACTGGGAGGCGTCGAGCGTGTTGTCGGTTTCCAGTCTGAACACCCAGTCATCGAACCAGATTTTCTGCACGAACAGATCCAGAGACCGCTGCCGGTCATTACGCGTTCGCGTAAAGACATCGATGTTGTAGTAACCACCCCATACCGAGTGGCTGTAATCGATGCCATAACTCAGGTT
>CACBCS010000072.1 GCA_902537815.1 uncultured Pseudohongiella sp.
CGGTGCCCGGAGCTGATGTGGCGAATGTAAGCAGCTGCTATAATGCGGCCGCGTTACAGTCTATCTGCAGCCACTGCGAGTTTGTCGTGTCACCAACAGCATCATTACAGCGCGAAATTGATCGCCGGCGAGTACTGGCCATCATTTCTCACCCTGATGCCGGCAAAACCACCATCACTGAAAAATTGTTGCTGTTCGGCAATCTGATTCAGGTGGCCGGAACAGTCAAAGGCAAGAAATCAGACCGTCACGCGACCTCTGACTGGATGGCCATGGAGCAGCAGCGGGGGATTTCGGTGACTTCTTCCGTGATGCAGTTCCCATACAAGGATCGGGTGGTCAATCTGCTAGACACGCCGGGCCATGAAGACTTTTCGGAGGATACCTACCGGGTGCTCACCGCGGTCGACTCTGCGCTGATGGTGGTCGATGGTGCCAAGGGTGTGGAAGAGCGGACCATCAAGCTGATGGAAGTTTGCCGGCTGCGGGACACGCCGATATTTACCTTCGTCAATAAGTTGGACCGCGACATCCGTGATCCGATTGAGATTCTCGACGAGATAGAGAACGTTCTGAATATTCACTGTGCGCCCATTAACTGGCCTCTGGGCATGGGCAAAGAGTTTAAGGGGGTCTACAACCTGGTTACCGACACGATCCATGTCTATCAGCAGGGTCAGGGAAACCAGATTCCGGATGATGTCTGCATCAATGGGCTGCAAAGTCGGGAAGCGGAGGACTTACTGGGCGCCTATCATCAGGATTTTCTCGAAGAAATTGAACTGGTGAGAGGGGCTTCCTACGAATTCGATCGGCAGGCCTATCTGCGCGGCGAGATGACGCCTGTTTATTTTGGCACCGCGCTGGGGAATTTCAGCGTGCGGGAAATGCTGGATGATTTTGTTGAATGGGCGCCCGGTCCACTGGACCGGGAAACGGAATCAAGAACGGTTGCTGCTGATGATCCCGGCTTTTCCGGATTTGTCTTCAAGATACAGGCAAATATGGATCCCAAGCACCGTGACAGAATCGCCTTCATGCGCATCTGCTCCGGTGAGTACCAGAAAGGCATGAAGATGCATCACAGCCGTATTGGTAAAGAGATTAAAGTTACCGATGCCGTCACGTTCGTTGCAGGAGATCGTGAGCATACTGAAACGGCCGTATCGGGGGACATCATCGGATTACACAATCATGGCACCATTCAGATCGGCGATACCTTCACCGTCGGAGAAGCACTTAAATTCAAAGGCATTCCTCATTTCGCTCCGGAATTGTTCAAACGGATTCGCCTGAAAGACCCGCTCAAGCTCAAACAACTTCAGAAAGGTCTCACCCAGCTGTCCGAAGAAGGATCAACTCAGGTGTTCATGCCGCTGCGTAATAATGATCTGATTGTGGGGGCAGTCGGTGTGCTGCAGTTCGAGGTTGTGGCGTTTCGCCTGAAGGATGAATACAAAGTGGATTGCGTGTACGAACCGGTGTCGATTTATGTTGCCCGCTGGGTTGATGCCGCTGATCCAGCACAGTTTGAGGATTTTCGCAAAAAAGCTTTTGACAATCTGGCCATAGACGGTGGCGGATATCTGACCTACCTTGCGCCCACCCGGGTCAATCTTAGCCTGATGGAAGAGCGCTGGCCTGAAGTGTCCTTCAGATCGACTCGCGAGCACTGAGGTATGTCGTCAAACCAGCACAGCTGTGCCATGCAATTCTCTGTGTCGGCTCGCGATGGAAACGCACGCACGGGGGTGCTCAGCTTTCCCAGAGGCGCAGTGCGCACGCCCGCATTTATGCCAGTTGGAACCTACGGTACCGTCAAGGGTCTGACGCCTGTTCAGCTTCTCGATATCGATGCGGATATCATCCTGGGTAATACCTTTCATCTCATGCTGCGGCCCGGAACTGACATCGTCCAGCAGCACGGTGACCTGCATGATTTTATGGCATGGCCTAAACCTATCCTAACAGACTCCGGTGGATTTCAGGTCTTCAGTCTCGGTGAGATGCGAAAAATTTCAGAAGAGGGGGTGAAATTTCGCTCGCCCGTTGATGGTGCTGAAGTCTTTCTTGGTCCGGAATCGGCAGTCGAGATTCAGCAAAAACTCGGGGCAGACATCATCATGGTGTTCGATGAGTGCACGCCCTACCCAGCAGATGAACAGCAGGCGAGGGAATCCATGGAGCTTTCACTGCGCTGGGCCGCGCGTTGTCATCAAGCCCATGCCGATCATCCGGCTGCTCTGTTCGGGATCATTCAGGGGGGAATGTACAGCAATCTGCGCCAGGCATCCTTGGAGGGTCTTCAGGCTCAGGGCTACCCGGGATATGCCATAGGCGGACTTTCGGTGGGCGAACCCAAGGAGGAGATGGCCAGAGTCGTTGAGGAAATCACCCCCCATATGCCGGAAGCAAGCCCCCGTTACCTGATGGGCGTTGGCACCCCTGACGACATCATCAACGCCGTGATTCAGGGCGTGGATATGTTTGACTGTGTGATGCCTACGCGGAACGCGCGCAATGCCTATCTGTTCACGTCCGCCGGACTGCTCCGATTGCGAAATGCCCGATATCGGAATGACCCCCGGCCGCTTGATGAGAGCTGTGATTGCTATACCTGTCAGAATTTTTCCAGGGCTTACCTTCATCATCTGGACAAATGCAAGGAAATACTCGGCTCCAGCCTCAATACCATTCACAATCTGCGCTATTATCAGCAGGTAATGGCTGGATTGCGTGAGGCGATAGAACAGGGTAGATTGTGCGCCTTTGTGCGCCAGTATAAAGCAGACCAACTCCGTCTCGCTGAGGACTGATCTCAGATAATGACGCCAGAATGAGAAGCAATGGCCGGTAAGGATCAGCTGAACAGACCACCGCCGCCCGTCTGCCGCACCATGCATCCAACTGCTGACAATATAGAGTGACCTTGACACATGGACTTCATTTTCCCAACTGCCTACGCCCAGGAGGCGGCTCCGGCTGCTCCTTCACTGACCTACAATCTGTTTCTGTTTGGCGGCATGTTTGTGCTGTTCTACTTTATTCTGTGGCGACCGCAATCCAAGCGGGCGAAAGAACACAAAGATCTGGTCGATAGCATCAGCAAAGGTGACGAAGTCATGACGTCTGGCGGATTGAT
>CACBCS010000073.1 GCA_902537815.1 uncultured Pseudohongiella sp.
CCGGCAGCAAGAACTTGAAGTGCTTCTGGTGCAGCGAAATTCCAGGCTGGTGTTCCATGGAGGGCACTGGGTCTTCCCCGGTGGCAGGCTGGATGATGAGGATTTTGGCGATGATGACTCGCGAAGACTGGAATATCCCGCCGCGCTTCGTGCAGCGGTCCGGGAAACCCGCGAAGAAGCCGGGATTGAAATCTGTGAAGATCAGCTGATTCATACCGCACACTGGACGACGCCACCTAAATTACCGCGGCGCTTTTGTACCTGGTTTTTCCTGTGTCCCCTGCATGAAGCGGTAGACGTAAGCGTCGACAACGATGAAATTCTGGATTTCAGATGGCTCAGCCCCAACGCGGCGATCGCCGCAGCTGAGAATGATTCCATGATCTTGCCCCGGCCGACTGTGACAACCTTGCGAGACTTGTCAGGTCACGCGACACTGTCGTCGCTGCTGTCCGGGGTGGCGCAGGCCGGCATTCGGGTCTTTCCGGAAAATTCTTCATACTATCGCCCGGAAGAAATGGGTTGCTTCTCAAGCTGAACCGGCCGGTTCCGCTCTCCGTATCCGTTCCCAAGAGCCCGCCGTTTGTGTGCCTGGTACGGCTGTTTTGACCCGAGCGGCGTGCCTTTCTGACGCGCTGGTACTCCCCTATCCGGTAGCCGGCAAGGCTTTTTCGCAGAAGGTGACAAGCAGATTCACTGACAAGTCATAGGTATTTTTCTGCGTTTTTTGTTCAATAGCGCCAGTTTGCAAAGAGAGTCACGCCCGGCGTCGAAGACGACGCCCGTAAGCCTTGCTCTCCAGTCTGGTTAGTGGGATAGTTGAAACGGTCCGGCTTCGAATTTGAGGCGCGGTTGGGCTGCTACTCACGACAGGATTTAAAGCGGCCTGCATGAGTCTCCAGGTGACAACGGGACGACTGACAGCGGGATGAAATCACCTCGGGGTCGGTTGTCGGCCCAACCGCTGCACGCCGGCAATCACACTTCCAACTGGACCAAATGACCACACCAACCATCGCAAGTCTCCGACAGACACTCCAGCAGCTTCGCCGTCGCCGCGCGAGGTTTTTCTTAATCAAGGCTGCGAGCCTTTTTGTCATTGCTCTGGCCGTCTCGGCTTTGTCTGTCAGCTTGGTGGGCGCGTGGCTGGAGCCCGATAAGTTAGGCTCTATCATTCTGTTCGGACTGGCCGTGTTCGCCATAATTCTGATCACGGCCCGATTCCTGCGCCTGCTTCGCCGTCGCCACACGGATGACCGGATCCTGGCGCATTATGTTGAGGACCACATACCGGACTTTGAACAGCGCCTGCTGACTTCTCTGGAGTTCAGCGAAGACGACCTCAAATTCGGTCGTGCGGGAGTGTCGCAGCAATTCATCCAGCAGCTCTGGGAAGATGCGCAGACCCATGTGGCCGAGCAGCAGCGGAGGGTTGAAACGGTCGCACCCGCGCAGCAATCCTGGATGACACTTGCGACCGCCGTAGCGGTCGTCTCTGTAATTTCGGCAATGTTCTTGAATTCGGAATCGCTGCTGAAGTCAGGTGCCCGTCTGTCCTGGCCTTTCGCGATCTCCGAGCCTCTGGCTGTCACCGAATTCCTGCCGGAAATTGGAATTTCAGTAGAGCCCGGCGACCTAGAGCTACAGCGCGGCAGCAGTGTCACAATCACCGCTCGCGTGTCCAACGCAGCGCCAGACAGCATCGATCTGAGGCTGCAGGACGACAACGTCAACTGGCAGGCTGTGTCGATAAATCGGGATGGCAGCGGCAGCAACAGTGCGACCTACAGTTATTTCATTCCGTCGTTGCAAGCGGATACGACCTATTACGTTGCCTTTGAGGAGCGGGGACAGCAGAGTTCTCCCCAATATCAGATAAACCTGTTTGATTTGCCACAAATCGAGCAGATCAATCTGGCGTTTGATTATCCTGACTACACCCAGATGACTGCTACCACAGAAGAGGACAGTGGGGACATGATCGTGCCGGAAGGCACGCAGGTTGCACTGGACATTCAGTTTAACAAAGCTATTGCCAGCGCTCGAGTGGAATTCGAGGAAAGTTATCGGGACTCTGAGGAGGGCGGGTCGGAACTTGCTGCTTATCCGAATCTGGATCTGGAAATCGATGATGATATCGGGCGCGCTAACTTCACCGTGACCCGCGATGGGATCTACCGCATATTCGCTACCGATCTGGCTGGCCTGGAGAGTCAGGAGCCGCTGGATTATTTCATCAGAGCCATTGAGGATGCGCCGCCGGAGCTCTCCTTGCGGCGTCCGGGGCGCGATCAGGAAGTGATGCCGCTCGAGGAAGTGGTGCTGGAAGTGGATGCCAGCGATGATTACGGACTGAGCGAGTTCACTCTGAATTACAGTGTGGTGGGGTCAGACGAGGTCGAAGTGGATTTCCTCTCTGAAGCGAATATTCGCAGCGTTTCCGGCAGAGAGCTGATTTATCTTGAAGACCTCGGAGTCGAACCTGGAGATTTTGTCAGTTACTTTCTCACGCTTGCCGACAACAACGGCCTGGACGGCCCGGCTGAGGTGATTTCCGATATCTACTTCCTGCAGATTATCCCTACGGATCAGGAATTTCGCAGAAACCCCGGGACGAGTGTAGGGCAGGGTGCCGGCGGCGGTCAGGGTGGTGACAGCAGCGCATTGGTGTCAGTCCAGAAAGACATCATTGCGGCCACCTGGAAGTTGCGTAATCGTCAGAGCGAGGTATCACCGGAGGAGTTCGGAGCTGATGCCGAAATTATTGCCGAATCTCAGCGCGAGGCAACCGGTCGAGCGAGAATGTCGATTGATCGTCTGGCCGAGCGATTGAATTTTTCAGACGATACCTATGACTCGGCGGTCGAGAATCTGTCGCTGGCTATCGA
>CACBCS010000074.1 GCA_902537815.1 uncultured Pseudohongiella sp.
GGTTTGTCTAAATTCTTTGCAAACGCTCCGGAAGACTGCTCCTGGAAGCACCAGTGCCATGGCTCATAGGCCATTCCGGCCGGATTACCCCTTGGATAACTGAGCGTAAAGCCAAATTCACGTGCATGCTCGCGCAGCCAGGCGAAGGCCGGAGTCCGCTCAAATTCTTCAACAAGCGCAGCGCAGCCCGGGGTTCCAACATCTACTGCCCTGCCCGTGTGGTGCTCACTGTAGCCCGGCGCGGCATTGACTTGGAGTATCTGCTCAAGACTCTGCCCTGCATTGAGTTTTCTTTTCAGTAATTCATACTGATAGTCCGGACTTCGATACGCTGAAATCAGGTGGAGCGTGATCTCTGACTCAGCGGCACAAGATTTCATTTGAGACCACGCTCGCAGCGCTTGTGCAGTCAATCGCTGTGGCCTGCCATAATAATCCGCTTCGGTGTCAACCAGCGCCTCCGGAGTGAGGCACAGCGTAAGCCCTCTGGAAGCAGCATAGTTAGGGGGAACACCGAGTGCGGTGTTCAATTGCGCGATGTGTTCAGTAATGTCCGGGGAGATTGACAATGTGGTAACAAGTTGAGCTGTCGAAAGGCCAGAAGCGTTAAGGCAATGATCCGAGCATGCTATTTCTGGACCTGACAATTTGCAAGGCTCGCACGCCAATGTCCAGAAAGACGCAAAAAGTGGCTATTTAGCCATAATATAAACGGCAGTCTGTCCGATGTAATAAGTATTCCCGTTACATCCGCGAGAGGGCATGTTATGACAAAGCTTCCGGTGATCGTCAGTTTTGGCGGCATTAATGCGGCAGGCCGCAGCTCCGGCCATAACGGGTTTCGCCGATTGATTTTTGATCAAACGAATGTGCAAAAGCAAAAAGCCACGCTCCAGCAACTCGCGGCACTGACTGGACAAATCCAACGCAAAGACGGCATCTGGCGCGACGCAGAAGGCAGCACCATCGATGTTGATGACTTTCTTGCTAAAAACAGACAGGTCTTGCTGGATGGCACCCTGATCAGAAAATTCAGTGGCGGAACGTTCGACCCGGACGCCATACCGATATATCAGCGTGCCCGGCTAGAAGGCGCAGGCAGCGAACCAATATGCTTCAACCTGAAACGCAGGGACCTACCCAATCCAGTCCCGACAGCCTGGCAAATTACCTGCGAAAGCAGTGACCCTGAACAGCTCACCATACGAACCGACAGCGGATTCCCCGTGATGTTGCCGAGTTTGCGGGCCTCGGAGGTCCACTCTGCTGCCCAGCTTCCACATGGGTTTGATCCTGCCGGCAGTTACCCGTCCCGCAACCATCCCCGAGCATTACAAATGACCGTCTTCGGCGCTTCGGATGCTGTCAACGCGTTAGGCCTGGATTGGGAAACCATACGCAAACGGGTCCCGGCTGATCAGATAAGCGTGTACGCAGGGAGCTGCCTGGGACAACTGGACTCCAACGGCAATGGAGGCATGTTGAAGGCGCGCCTGCTGGGCAAAAAAGTCACTTCCAAGCAATTGCCTCTCGGGCTAAATGAAATGCCGGCTGATTTTATCAATGCCTACCTGCTGGGAAGCCTCGGCACCACAGGACACAACAATGGTGCCTGTGCCACTTTTCTATACAACCTTCGGCAAGGTATGCGCGACATTCAGTCTGGCTCGCATCGGATTGCTCTCGTCGGAACGAGCGAGTCCTGCATGGTGCCCGAGGTGTTTGAAGCATTCATTACCATGGGCGCTCTGGCCAGTGATAATTCCTTACGGCAGCTGGACGGTTTGAATCCCGATGTATTGCCAGATTATCGCCGGGCATGCCGGCCATTCTGTGAGAATTCCGGCTTTACCCTCGCAGAATCAGCTCAGTTTGTCGTGCTCTTCGATGATGAATTGGTGATGGAAACAGGAGCCAATGTTTATGGTGCGGTGAACGACATCTTTATTCACGCTGACGGCTTTAAAAAATCAATCACCGGCCCGGGACTTGGTAACTATCTGACAGTCGCAAAAGCGCTGGCTGCCACTCGCAATGTCATTGGCGAACAACGAACTCAGCGCAACAGCTTTGTTCAAGCGCACGGGACCGGCACACCGCAGAACCGGATATCTGAGTCAGAGATTTTGAACCGACTCTCGGCAACCTTTGGTATAGAGAAGTGGCCAGTTGCCGCGATCAAGTCACAGTTGGGACACTCAGTAGCGTCAGCTTCGGGTGATCAGATTATCGCCAGTCTTGGCGTGTGGTCCGAAAATATCCTGCCTGAAATCGCTGGTGTGGATCAGCTCGCTGATGATGTCGCGACGGAGCATCTCGATTTTCTCCTTACACACCGCGAACTGGCGCCCGAAAGCATGGATGCCGCTCTCATCAATGCCAAAGGGTTCGGCGGAAACAACGCCACTGCCTCCATTCTAAGCCCGCATGTCACTCGCAGGATGCTCAGCAAACGACATGGTAAGAACGCCCTAGTTGAATATACAACTCGCAACGAATCGGTTATGGAAGAGCAAGAGCGTTACAACACCGCTTGCAGCGAGGGCAAGAATCAAACCATCTACAAGTTTAATCACGGAGTTATGACGGGTGAAGATCTGGCAATCGATTCATCGGCCGCCCAGTTAAGCAACGGTTCACCGGAGATCAGCCTCAGTGTTCCGCATCACTTTCCCGACATGTGCGACTGACTAGGTGACCTCTAAAGATCGGGTCTCTGCTATTTTCTCCCTCCACACAGCTGGCCCAGTTCGGTGCACCGATTCGCCGTTGACGTCCACCGCCACGGTGACCGGCATTTC
>CACBCS010000075.1 GCA_902537815.1 uncultured Pseudohongiella sp.
TCGAGATGTATGAAGAGGGCGACAGTCGGGGAGATTATCGCAAAATCGAAACCTCTTTTCTGGGAGGCACAAGCATCGGTGACATCGATATCGTTGTCGCCGGCTCCTATCAGGATGGGGCCTCACTGGAATGGCATGAGCGACCCGAATATGTGCGAGCAGGTCTGACTCATAACGGCGGATCGAACCCCGGCAGTTTCATTGTGCCAATTCGAGATGCTGATGGTAATTTGACGTATGGTGCTAATGGACTGCCCTCTACCCGCCAGATGACCGACCCGTCATGTGGCCGGGATGTCAGCGCCGATCAGAACGCGTTTGGAAACAGTGCTTGGGGAAACCCACTAGGTAATCGGTGTTTCCTGAGTTTTGGTGATACTCGAGATTTCATGGAAGAGCTGGATACTGCAAACTTCTACTCGAATTTTAATTGGGAAGTTAATGAAGATTTGTCCCTCAGTGCACAATTTATCTATAACAGACAGATTGTGCGTGGGCGCCAAAACACGGGTAATCCTGGTTTCCGGGAAGATGACCTTCCGACAGTTCGCGGCGAGCTACCCGGCAACTTATTTAGAGCAACCTCATCGACAGGTGCTCCACTGTTCGCTGAGCCACTGCGGGACGCCAGCGGTAATATTGTAACTGACGGCTATGGCCAGCCCCTACCTTTCCGCGACGGCAACGGCATAGTATCTCTCGCGCAGAATCAATTTACATCGATCGATACCGACCCCCTTGGCGGTGTTCCATTCAATGAAGATGTCCGCATCACCCAGTGGTTACCATTTGGCAAAAATGGTATCCCCAACACTCTGCCTCTGAAAATGCAGCAAGACGGCGGCCTGAACATGGAACTGGATGACAAGCGCACCTACCGAATCGCCTTCGAGGCCGACTTCACCGTGCCTTACATCGAAGGATGGGAAGGCACAGCTTTTTATACCTTTGGCCAGACAAAACAAAATGACATTGCCAACCAAGACTTCAGCTTTAGTGCTGTTGAGCAGGGTCTTAACTGCGATGTCATCACCGACGTCAATTCGTGCTTTAACCCATTTGGCGCAATCGACCCAAGCTTCCGAAACTCACAACAGGTGGCAGACTCAGTATTTACCCAATATAGAGAGAGGAATATCGATCAGCTACACACCTTCGATCTTATATTGAACGGAGAGCTACCCGTGAATTTCGAGTTGCCCGGAGGGCCAATTGCCATGGCAGTTGGCTACCAGCGACGCGAAGAACGGGACGAGGACAATCCTCCGTTGGGTGACGTTCTAAATGACCAGCTCATCGGTAATCAGGAACTGCCACAGATTAATTCACGCTACAGTGATTCGTATTTTGCTGAGTTCAACTTCCCGATTTTAGAGAATCTTGGCCTCAGCGCTTCAATCAGAGACGAGAGCTTCAGCACTGGCCAAGGCGAGGTAATCGACAAATACGGCCTTACTTATCAGCCGACTGAATGGCTGGGCCTGAGGGCAACAACCGGTAAAGCGTTCATTGTTCCTACACTAACTCAGCTTAATAGCCCAGAGCAGTGCGGGCTCAGTAACTTTGATGATCCATTCACCCCTTCTCAGGGCTTCATCACGTCCTGTCGAGTTGGTAACTCTGCACTAGCGCCGGAGACTTCCGAAAGCTCCTCGCTTGGCTTCGATCTTACTCTATTTGACGAGTTGACCTGGTAGGTGACGTGGAGCGAGACGGATTTTGCAGATCGAATCGTCAGCACAACAACCCAAGACATTGCGCGCAGCGACTTCAAAAATTTTCAGGACTGGTCTGGCTTTTCACCAACTACTGCCCAGCCTGAACCGACAGAAGCCCAACTCAGGACATGGGTAACCAGCGGTTTAGCCGATCCAAGAATCGTTCGTAATGACCTGCTACAGCCGGTGCGACTGCTGCAATCCGACAGCAATGCCTCTACCATGCTGGTCAAAGCTTGGGACACCTCACTTGGCTATAGCTTCTCATTCGATGATCTCGGGCTAGACCTGGTAGACGGCTGGGGCAGAATCAACATGCTGCTTAATGCCACTCTGGTGGACTCCTACCGTTTCCAACTGCAGGCCGATTCACCCGAACTCGAAGCTGTTGGTAATCAGAATAATGACTTCGGCGCAGTTCCGCCGATTCCTGAGCTTCGAGCGAACTTGAGAGTGAACTGGACACTGGGCCGGCACAGCATCAGCGCCACCGGTCGCTATGTAGATGAGTTGGTTTTTGACGCAAATGAATTCAGTTTCCAGCGCTTCTTCCCTGGCAACGAGTGGGTCTCAGCTGACGTCATTAAAGATTGGAGTCAGATGGACATGTTCTACAGCTATCGGGATCTCGACGCGTTGGGGGGTTCTTTTAATTTCTCAATAGGTGCCCGTAACGTGTTCGACCGCATGCCTCAGAAAACCGGGATGATCGCCGGTGTCGTGGCTTCCATGCAGGATCCGCTCGGTCGCGTGATCTATGCACGCGTTAACTACAACTTCTAAATTCAGGGGTTTGCAGTTATATCAAGCAGCAAAATGCTGTTCAAAAAAACGGTAGCCTGACCCATCAGGCTACCGTTTTCATTTTGAGCAAATCTACTTGCTCAACTTCGATCAACGACCCTCATCGACGTTGAGCGCTTAAAATAAGCGCTCTGCCTTACTTAGGTTTCTTCAATACTCCCAGGCTTCTTGCAAAGTCGCTCGCCTCCACCTTCTAA
>CACBCS010000076.1 GCA_902537815.1 uncultured Pseudohongiella sp.
TGAAAGATGAGCTCTCGCCTCGCTACGCAAGCCTGGTTTACAACGGATATTGGTGGTCGCCTGAAAGGACGGCATTACAGGCCCTGATTGATAAATCTCAGCAGTATGTGAATGGCATGGTCAGGCTAAAACTTTATAAAGGCAATGTGATCGTCGTCGGGCGGAGTTCAGATGATTCGCTTTTTGACGAAGAAATCGCGACATTCGAAGAGGATGCCGGAGCCTACGACCAGGCAGACGCAGCCGGCTTCATCAAGTTGAACGCCCTGCGACTTAGGCTGGCCGCCCAAAAAGGGCGCAGATGACTGCTGGCTTGCAGATCGCTTCAGCGCTTAAGGATCGGTTTTTTGCTTAAACTCACACAAATCTTCGATGAGGCAGGAGCCGCAGCGAGGTTTTCGCGCGATACAGGTATATCTGCCGTGCAGGATAAGCCAGTGATGCGCGTCTAAAAGGAATTCCTCCGGGACGAGGCGTACCAGTCGCTTTTCAACCTCCAGAACCGTTTTGCCCGGAGCGATCTTGGTGCGGTTCGACACTCTGAAAATATGTGTGTCGACCGCCATGGCAATCTGCCGGTATGCCGTATTGAGGACGACGTTGGCTGTCTTTCTTCCGACTCCCGGAAGCGATTCAAGCGCCTCGCGCGAGTCGGGAACTTTAGACTGATACTGGTCAATCAGTATTCGGCAGGTTTTGATGATGTTCTCGGCTTTGCTGTTAAAAAGGCCGATCGTTTTGATGTATCGCTTCAGTTTTTTCAAGCCCAGCGCATGAATGGCTTCCGGTGTGTTTGCCACCGGGAAAAGCTTTCCAGTGGCCTTGTTCACGCTGACGTCGGTGGCTTGCGCTGAGAGCATGACAGCGATCAAGAGTTCAAAAGTACTCGCATAAGCCAATTCAGTGGTTGGCTCCGGATTTGCGTCGCGCCAGCGGGAAAAAATCTCGATTCTCTTCGTTTTGTTCATCGGTTCTCCAGACTCAATCGCGGTCCGATTTGAGGCGTCCAGTGACTCTGGCGCGTTCTACGGGCTGTTCGTCCTGATGATAGTAGGCTTCGGGTCTGCGCATACCTAATGCTTGGCATATGGCTATGAGTAAGCCAAGCAGGATGAAAGCACCGGGAGTGGACGCGACGAATGCTGAAATTCCTGTGCTCTCCGGAGTGACGATTGCTTCGAACGACCGAGGCACAAGTAGCTGAACATTGGCGAACGGCGTTCTGCTGATCAGGAGTTCACGGAGCATCGAAAAGCCTATGAGGCTTGCTCCGAAAGCGACGGCCAGTCGCGCGGCATCCGCGACCGCAACGGTGAAGCTTGTGCTGTTACGATAGGACGGTAGCTTGACCAGCAGGGCGAAATTACAGGCGATGAGATACAGATAAATGCCGAGTTCACGCACCAGCGGATAGAACCAGACTTCCATCAGTTGGGCCAGTATTGTGGTGTAACAGCTCATGATGGCAGTGACCCAGAGGAAAACATGCTGGGGACGAATAACCGACCGCAACCCGTACACAGTCGCCGCAGAGGCAAGGCATACCACCGCTGTGCTAAATGCGAGTGCACTGCCGACGATGCTGCTCTGACTGATTGCCAAAAGTGGGCTGATTCCTAAAAACCCTGTGATGGTCGGGTTGTTCACCCATACTTGGCTGGGTGCATCCTGTATTCGCGAAAGCCTACTCATGGACCGTATTCTCGGTAGAAGCTTGCCCCAGACGCGCCGGGGCGGCTCTGCTGTGGCTAATCTGGCCGAAAATGCGTGGACGTAGCATGTGATCAAGCAGAGGTGCCAGAAAATTTCCGAAAATCACCGCAATAGCTATAGCGTCAAGATAACTTCCCCATACCCTGACGCCATAGATACAAGAGCCGATAATGATGCCGTAGACCAGCCTTGCGGGGTTGCTGGTTGGGGCACTGACGGGATCCGTTGCGATGAAAAACGCGCCGATCATGGTCGCACTTCCGAATAAGTGGAGATAGGGAGTCCCGACTATCGCTGAGTGCTCCGGGGAGTAAAAAAACAGCGACCAGCCCAACACAGTGATGAGGATCGACATCGGAATATGCCAGGTAATTATTCGCTTACTGATGAGGTAAAGGCCGCCAAGCAGATAGGCGACATTGATCCACTCCCAGCCTGTTTCTGAGCCACGCGCGAGCAGACTCCGGCCTTCACTCCAGGCAGACATCAGCGCGCTTTTTGAAGCCAGTTTCGATTCGATCAGCGGCGTAGCCATTACCAGACCATCAATATCGAAACTTGAGAAGATCAGCCCCGGGAACAGCAGTTCCAGCTGTTCACGAAACGAAGCTAGGCCAAGCACCGAATGACCGGAGGCTGGATCAATCACGGCCTCGGAAACATGCCAGGCAGTCATTTCCAGCGGAAACGCCAGCAACAAAAATAAATAGCCAGCCATGGCCGGATTGAAAGGATTTTGACCGAGACCGCCAAACACCTGTTTGGCCAGCAATACGGCGAATCCGGTGCCCAGAGCAATCATCCACCAGGGGATACCGGGAGGAACAGAGAGAGCGAAAAGCATCGCGGTGACCAATACGCTGCTGTCAGCCAGATGATGTTTGATTGGCCGTCGTCGCACATATAAAGCCGAGGCTTCAAGCGCATAGGCGAAGCAGGTAGCCACCAGAAGATTCAACACGACACCATATCCAAAATACCAGGTCGAAATCAGCG
>CACBCS010000077.1 GCA_902537815.1 uncultured Pseudohongiella sp.
ACAGATAACGAGGCAAATCTTGAGGAAGTCGCACTCGGAATTCATGAACGCGTTATCACGCTTGACACCCACGCGGATATCAACACCGAGAATTTCACGTCGGAAAACAACTACACTCAGGATCTAGATACCCAAGTCAATTTGCCGAAAATGGAAGCTGGCGGGCTGGATGTTGCCTGGTTCATCGTCTATACGGGCCAGGGCGAACTCGGACCGGAGGGATATCGCGCCGCTTATGCGAACGCGATAGACAAATTCTCTGCTATCCATCGCCTGGCAGAAGAAATTGCACCGGATCAGATTGAGATCGCTTATACCTCTGAAGATGTGCGTCGAATTGTTGCGGCCGGCAAAAAGGTAGCCATGATCGGCATCGAAAACGCCTACCCAATCGGCCCCGACCTATCAAACATAGAAAAGTTCTACGACCTGGGTGGCCGCTACATGTCCCTTGCACACAATGGACACAATCAGTTTTCAGACTCCAACACAGGCGAACGCGATGGCATCTATTGGCACGGAGGCTTGAGTGAAATGGGCCGTTTCGCTATCCGGGAAATGAACCGACTGGGCATTATGATAGACATTTCCCATCCCTCACGCGGTTCGATTTTACAAACCCTGGCGCTGAGTCAGGCGCCTGTGATTGCCTCACACAGCGCGGCGCGCGCACTTACTGACCACTCCCGCAATCTCGATGACGAAATGCTGCTGGCACTGAAGGAAAACGGGGGGGTCGTCCAAACTGTCGCTTTTGGCAGTTATGTAAACGAAGCAAGGCGTGTCTACCTGGCCGGGGATGGCGTCCGCGAGAACGCGCCACCCGCCACAGTGGCTGACTTCGTCGATCATATTGATTATCTGATAGATCTGATCGGTATCGATCACGTTGGCATCAGCTCAGATTTCGATGGCGGAGGCGGATTGGTCGGTTGGAATGATGCCTCGGAGTCGTTCAATGTGACCCTGGAACTAGTTCGGCGGGGCTATACGGAGGCTCAGATCGGTCAGCTCTGGTCGGGCAATCTGCTGCGTGTTCTTGACGAGGTTCAAAGAATCGCTGAGGAAAGATGAGCCCGACTGATCCTTACTAACTGTGCGGTCAACCCTATAGCACTGAAAAGTGCTCGATGGTCTGTTACGAGAAAGAACTAAAATGACGGATAAAGCTATCATCACAGAACCACTTCACTTCCGATCCAAACCGACGGAGCAAATGCAAAAGTCTGCCCGCGACTTTTATGAAACCGTACGAACGCGCAGAACTGTCCGGGAATTTTCAGATAATCCGGTTCCTAGAGAGGTCATAGAAAATTGTTTGCGATCCGCAGGTACAGCACCCAGTGGAGCCAATCGACAACCCTGGCATTTTTCGGTGGTCAGCGATCCGGATCTTAAACGGAAGATTCGCGTAGGGGCCGAAGCCGAAGAAAGAGAGTTTTATACCTCGAGGGCGCCACAGGACTGGCTGGATGCTCTTGCGCCTCTTGGTACTGACGCCAACAAGCCCTTTCTTGAGACTGCGCCCTATCTGATCATCATCTTCGGAGAGAAATTCAGCAGAGACCAAAACAAGGCCAAATTGAAAAACTATTACGTTAGTGAATCTGTGGGAATTGCGACCGGCGTCTTGATTACAGCGTTACACACCGCGGGGCTGGCTACTTTGACCCATACGCCCGCGCCCATGAAATTTCTGAACGAACTCGTCGGCAGACCCCCATCGGAAAAACCCTATATGATCCTCGTTACCGGGTTTCCGGCAGAGGGATCAACAGTTCCTGTCATTGGCCGTAAATCCTTAGAGGACATTGCGAGCTTTCTCTGAAGTTCAAGCAAGCCAGTCTCTAATCGTGATTCAATAAAGACACACTTATGTGGTCAAATACTCGCACAGCAGGCAAAAAAACCCGGGTCGTAGCCCGGGGTTTCTTGGATGGCATTACTGCGAAGGATTGCCAATTGGCGTCCCTTCTTTACGCCATTCGCCGTAGAGATATTCTTCAGCGAACTCAGCACACTTAAATTCGAGTAGCTGATAATTCTCTGCAACATGGCGGTACAGCGGGAAGCTGATTTTCCAGGGCTGCGTGAAGGTATTCGGGTCCGTCATGGTAGCCTGATACTGCACGTGATTGGGGCCCATCGGCGTCCAGCGCTCTTCAACGACCATCTCCCAGCTATGATGATTGCCGGCTCTGTCGAACCATGTATCAGGCATCTGACCTGTAACTCTCACCACCAGCGTATCCCCATCCCACTCGGCATTCGAGTGCCCCATCCAGGCATCCACCTGCGACTGGATCTCGGGCTGATCCACGTAAAGTATCCTATTGGATTCCGCAAATTCATAGGCAATCAGGATCACGTCAGTCGACTGCACAATCTGGAAAGGAAATGGCAGGTAGTTGGCACGAGGGACGCCCGGCATGTAACACTTGGTCAGAGGGTCTTTGTCGATCGCATCGATTCGGTTTTCATCTCGCTGGCGCCGCGCAGGCTCGGTGTATGGAATTCGGCCTCCCTCAACGACACCCTGACTGCCCGGAGTGGCAGAGAGCGCACCCATCTGGCCGGGATGAGGGCCGTAGGCAGCGGCATGCGGCTCGATGTCATAGTGCGCCTTGGTCATTGCCTGCCAGATTCCGCTGAAATCAGGC
>CACBCS010000078.1 GCA_902537815.1 uncultured Pseudohongiella sp.
CCCATGTTCGAGCGTTATTATCGCGTGCACATGAACACCTCCGAACAACTGCTGATCTTTCTGCCTGCCATTGTGATCTACGGAGTCTACGGAAATCCCGTGATCGCTGCTGCGGTCGGGCTTGTGTTTCCGGTTTCCAGGGTCATCTATCTACAGGCTTACCTTTCAGACCCTGCCAAGCGCGGGCGCGGATTTTTGCCGGGCTTTCTGGCCATCGCCTTTCTGATCGGTGGGGGTCTGGTTGGGGTGATCGGTAGCGTCCTCTAAAGCGTCAGCTTGCGGTGTCTTCGGGCAGGCTACTGCCTCTGAAACTGGGAATGACGTCTGCCATGCTTACCCTACCTGGATAGCTCCTCAAGCGTCTTCTCCGGCGAGTTGAGGGTCACTGTTGCAGCGGCCTCTGGCTCAAACCGCGATGCTTGTGAGCGTCAGGGCGCTAGGGTATTCTCGGGCGCGGAGGTAGCGCATGTCAGATTCCAGTTTCAATTCTGTGCCCGGGGACGATAAGTTTGTTCGTTCAGCGGGTGGACAACTCGCCAAATTCGCCGTTTACGCCATGGCCGGTTTGGCCCTAGTGATCTACCTGTTGTCTGTTCTGGCCGGCGAGGCCGGCAGCACGACCTCCGGCAACGCCATCGATTTTGAGAACAATGCCATCACCATCGCGCTCAGAGAGGAGCCACCGCAACTGGATGCTAATCGGGCCACTGACGCGTCCAGCAATGTGGTTCTGGCCCATGTCATGGAAGGGTTACTGGGGTATGACATAGACGCTCAGTTGGTGCCGGGGGTCGCTGAGCGCTATGAGATTCGAGAAGATGGCGCCACGTTCTGGCTACGCGAAGACGCACTCTGGAGTGACGGCGTGCCGGTAGCGGCCCGGGACTTTGTGTTTTCCTGGAAGCGTGTTCTGGATCCGGAAACCGCTTCACAATATGCGTTCATTCTTTATCCTATTAAGAACGCTGAGGCGATAAACCGGGGGGAAATGCCGGTTGCCACGCTGGGTGTCCGCGCGGCCAGTGACCGGATACTGGAGGTCGATTTCGAGCGTCCCACTCCTTATTTCGACAAGCTGGTGGCCTATCTGACTTATTTCCCGGTGCGGGAAGATTTCTATAACAGCACCAATGGCCGTTACGGGGCGGATGCAGATATGTTGTTGTATAACGGCGCCTACGTCCTGACCGATTGGGTGCACGGTTCAACCATGCGCTGGGTAAAAAACGACAAATACTGGAATCGTGAAAACAAAGGGTTTCTAGATGAAATCCGCACCGCTTATATCACTCAGGACATCAATGCGAAGTTGAATCTGTTCAAGGATGGGCAGATCGTCGATACGCATCTGCTGTCGCCGATGCTGCCAACTGCGATGGAACAGCGCTGGCAGATTGACCGTTCCATGGATGGCTCTGTGTTTTACCTAGAATTCAATCATCGCGATGATCGCATCACCCGGAATAAAAACTTTCGCCGTGCTCTCCAGCTGGCGCAAGACCCAAATGAGCTGGTCTACAAGGTTCTGAAAGAGCCCAGTTATCTGCCCGGGGTCAGCCTGTTTCCGGCTTGGCTGTCAGGTGTTTCTGAGTCATTCCAAAATGAATATCCACCGGTACAGCATCAGATGGATGTCGAAAAGGCACGCGAACATCTGGAGCTGGCGCGGCAGGAGCTGGGCATTGAGGAATTTCCGCCGTTGATGATGCTGGCAGGCGACACCCCGATCGGGCTGCTTTCTGCCGAGTATTATCAGCAGCTGTTCCGCAAGCACCTGGGATTGGAATTTCGGATTGATGTGCAGATCTTTAAGCAAAGACTGGAGAAGATGAGACAGGGGGATTTTGATGTCGTGCTGTCGGGTTGGGGCCCCGATTACAACGACGTCTTGACCTACGGAGACCTGTTTTCCTCATGGAATTTGCAGAATCGCGGAAGATACAGCAGCCAGGGCATGGATGCTTTGATCCGTATTGCCCAGTCAGAGCTCGACCCTCAAAAACGTATGGACGCGTTTGGAGAAATCCAATATCTGCTCTATGAGGATGTGGTGATTCTTCCTATGTATGAACGGGGCTTTTCTTTTGTGGTTGATCCCCGCTTGAAGGATTTCAGGCGGCGTTCGGTGGGTCCTGAAGTTGATTATAACTATGCGTATATCGAACAGAGTTCTGACTAGGCCTTTCAATCCCGACAGCCGGTCTCGCTAAAATATGTGGCTTTATATTCTGAAACGCGTCCTCCAGGGACTCCTCACCGTCTGGTTTATTGCCACGGCGACATTTTTTGCCATGCATAATGTGCCAGGTGACCCGCTCACGAATGATCGGGCGATGACAGAAATCACCCGCGCCAACCTTGAAGCGAAGTACGGACTTGATCAGCCGATAACGACCCAATACCTGATTTTTCTGCGTAATCTTGCCCGCGGAGATTTCGGTATCTCCTTTGTGCAGGAGAATCGGGAGGTTAACGACATTATCCGTGAACACTTTCCGGTTTCAGCAATTCTGGGTGTTCTCGCCGTAGTATTTGCCGCCACTGGTGGAGTTCTGTTTGGCGCGCTCACGGCTCTGTACCGAAATCGGCTGCCAGACTAC
>CACBCS010000079.1 GCA_902537815.1 uncultured Pseudohongiella sp.
GGGACACATTGGTGGTTGAGACCCGGAATTTCAATGGTCTGACCCATTCCTTCTTCGGCCTGGGGAGTTCAGAAAACAAATTGCTCGTGGAAAAGTTCACGCGGGTCGCTGTCGACAGAATCGACTATGAATTTACCGTCATTGACCCTAATACCTTCATGGATCAGGTTGTCGGCCTGATTCCGTTTTATAAGGTGGCGGGCCAGGTTTACGAATACGCTTGTCACGAGGGCAATTATGGCATGGTCAATATTTTGCGCGGTGCCCGCGTGGCCGACCAAGCCAGCAACAATGAGTGAAGCGCGGGAGGCGCGTCTTCGTGATGAAGTGGTTCAAGATTGCTGTCCTGACAGTCGTCACGCTGCTGGCGGGCACGCTCACTGTGCTGAGGATCACGGGTCTGGACCCGGGGCATCCGAGCTTTGAGGAATACGCCGAAGCTGGACGCTCAGCACGACCGGGATTGTGGTTGACCGGGGAGCGGGTTCGCGAGCCGGTGACGCACTGGGACTGGGTCAATCAGTTCGATGGTCCCATCGGAGAAAATGCCACGGCGATGGAGACCCGCACCTGGTACGGAATTCCTCACTCTGTTCGGGTCTTGCTCGTGCCACGCGGTGAGGCGCTGTATCTGCAGTCCAGTGCACAGACCTTCAGACTGAACCGGGACTCTCCGCACGGTAAGGCCTGGTGGGGGCACGTTGAGCGTAAGGGTACGCCTGAAGATTGATGGAAAGCTGTATGACGTGACTGCCGTGCTAGTTCAGGATCGAGATGAAGTAGCTCGATTGCGAGGCGGCGAGTCGCCCATTGTGAATACCGTGGATGCCGAGGGAAACGAGAGCGTTACCGAAGAATGGCACTACTGGCGTCTGTATCAGAGAAATGTGCGTGAGTATGGCGGTGGAGACCTCAGAGCAACCAGATGATAACAGCTGAGAGTTCGATCTCTGAAAGAAAAGGCAGAGAAAACAATAGGGAAGTGCAGGTAAACTCGGTATGATGGAGGCGTAATCTGATAAACAAGAAGTGTTAATAATGAAAAGACTACACCGCAGTATCACCTTCAGAATTACCCTCAGATCCCTTCTTACCGGCCTCGTGCTTTCACTCTTCAGTTCTATTTCTGCCCAGGAGCCTGTGCGGATCGCGTTTATCGACCCTTTGTCAGGAACATTTGCTTCCATCGGCACCAGCGGTCTCAAGCAATTGCAGTATGCGGCAGATGAACTCTTCAACTCCAAGGGTGGCATTCTGGGCGGTCGCATGATTGAGATTGTCCCGCTGGACAATAAGCAGAGTCCGACAGACACCCAGATTCAGTTCAGACGCGCGGTAAGTGAAGGGTTGCGGATTATTTTTCAAGGTAACAGTTCCGCAGTAGCCAATACGCTGAACTCGACCATCAGCAGACACAACCGTCGAAATCCGGGGCAGGAGATTCTGCAGATCAATTACTCCGCGGTTGACCCGATTCTGACCAATGAGCAATGCAGCTTCTGGCATTTTAGATTTGATGCCCATGCGGTGATGAAGCTGAATGTGCTGACCGATTACATTGCCATGAACCCCAACATTAAAAAAATTTATATCATTGGTCAGGACTATTCCTTCGGGCAGGTGGTGTCGGACACGTCGATTGAATTGCTGAGGGAAAAACGTCCGGACATTGAGATTGTGGGCAATGAGTTTCATCCAATCGGACAGGTCAAGGACTTTACTCCCTACGTCACGAAAATCGTTTCCTCCGATGCCGATGCGGTCATTACCGGCAACTTCGGTGCTGATATGGTCTCTCTGGCACGATCGATAATCGACAGCGGGCTCGATATACCGATCTATACGTTTTACGCTGCCTATGACGGAATTACTGCAACGTTGGGCGCGGACGGTGTCGATAAGATTTATCTGGTACACAACGATGCGGGGAACCCGCTGCCCTCGGAAGAGCGGTTGGCATACACCAGAAATTTCAAGCGGCTCAATCCGAACAATGACATGACGCAGTTTCGTATCAGCAATGCATTGCAAATGCTGGTGCAGGCGATGGAAGCGTCCCAGAGCACAGATCCCTATGACATCGCCCTGGCCCTGGAAGACATGCGATTCACCAACATGAGCGGTGAAGAGCTGTGGATGCGCGGCGAGGATCATCAAATTATTCAGCCGCTGCATATTTCCGTGCACACGGACCAGAACATCGTCGTGGACGCGGATAACTCCGGATTCGGTCTCTATCGAGATTTCTCGGTTCCCGGAGAAGAGACGGTGGTCGATCACAGCTGCCGCATGCGCAGGCCACGCCGCTAAGAAAAATAACCGCTGGTGGCGCCGTATCATGCTGGAAGTTTTTGTCTTCTCAACGCTTAATGGCCTGGTGACAGGCCTGCTCCTGTTCATGCTGGCCAGCGGACTGACGCTGATTTTCAGCATGATGGGGGTGCTCAACTTCGCTCACGCCAGCTTTTATATGCTGGGTGCCTACGTTGCGTATTCGATTTCCCTCAAGCTAGGATTCTGGGCAGGTCTTCTTGTTGCGCCGCTACTGGTTGGGACATGTGGCGCCTTGGTAGAGCGTT
>CACBCS010000080.1 GCA_902537815.1 uncultured Pseudohongiella sp.
CCCGGCATGATTAGTCTCATCAATGAGCAATTTATCGGCGTCTGGAACATCACGCCGGCGATTTCGGTGTCGATCGTGGATCTGGACAGCAGCGAATTCGTCACCGAGATTTCGACACCGAACTGTGCCGGTATTTACCCGGCTGACCGTGGCTTTATTTCCTCATGCGCAGACGGCACTGTCCAATATGTGGAAGTGGATGAAAGCGGCGAAGAAGCTGCGCGCTCAAGCAGCGACGTGTTCTTTGATCTGTTTGAGGACCCCGTGCTTGACTATGCCGTACCGAGCGACGACGGATGGGTTTTCATGACCATGAACGGAAAGGTCCATGAAGCGAAGGTTGAAAACGGACAGGTCAGTATCAGTGACGGCTGGTCAATCAATCCGCCGGATACTGACGCCACCGACCGCAATGGGATGCCGTTGTCCAATGACGACGACTGGCGTCTGGGGGGCAATCAAGCCTACGCCTACAACGGCAAGGCGGAGGTTCTCGCAGTGGTAATGCATCAGGGTGGCGGCCAGGAATCCTTTGAAGATGCCGGAACCGAAGTCTGGGTGTTCTCCACCCGCTCGCAGCGTCGCGGTTATCGAATCGCACTTGAAGACGGCGAGACCGTGACCAGCGTGCAGATGACTCAGGATGAAGATCCCCTGCTACTGCTGGCAGTAAGCGGCACTATTCAGGTTCGCGAACCGGTCACCGGCCGGCTGATCAGAACCATTGAAGACCTGTCAGGCACCATTCAAAACCTATACGGAGACTAGGGGGGGGTAAACGGTAAATGATTGATCCTTTGACGGTTCTTGTACTCTCCACATCACTTGCTCTGCTGTTTCTCACGGCGGCAATGCACAAGCTGAACTCATCGGCCCGTTTCAGTGCCCAGCTGGCAGCCTATGAGCTGGTGCCTCCTGCCATCCTACCCGGTCTGGCACGGGCGATACCCGTGGCAGAAATGGCTGTTGTTTTTCTGATTCTGGTGCCCATTACCCGACCCTGGGCGGGGGCTCTGGCTGCTGGTCTGCTCGCTTCATACACAGTCGCTATAGCAATTAATCTCCTGCGGGGCAGAGATGACATTGACTGCGGCTGCGGTGGCCAACCGCAGATGCTCTCTTACTGGCTGCTTCTGCGGAATGCCGCGCTCATTATTGGCTGCTTGCTTTTAGTCATACCCGGTACTGGCCGGGCTGTGGTCTGGGAAGACTTTATACTGCTCACACTGATGGTTGCGGTGCTCAGCTGTACTTATCTGCTCGTTGAACAGCTGGTGCGTAATCAGGCTTTTACCAGAAGCGGGAGGGCAAGCCATGGATAATTATCTGGCAGAGATCGTCATGCTGTTGGCGCTGGTCGTTCTGGTTCTGGTTATTGCGGTATTCGCTCTGGCCCGTCAAATCGGCGTTCTGCACACAAGGCTTGCGCCGGCGGGCGCGCTGATGACAACAGCTGGACCCAAAGTAGGCGAACCGGCGCCTTTATTATCGATTCCAGATCTGAATGGCACCCCGCTGGAGTTGGGAGGTCAACGCAAGCTACCGCAGCTTCTACTTTTTGTGTCACCCACGTGTCCGGTTTGCAAGGAACTGGTACCAACAGCCAAATCCATGGCCAGAAGTGAAAAACTTTCCCTGGTTTTTGGCAGCGATGGCGGAGAAGTGCAAAAGCACGCAGATTACGTCAGCAAAATGAATATCGAAGACTATCCTTATGTTGTTTCGCTGGAATTAGGCATGAAGTTCGAAGTCAGTAAACTGCCTTATGCAGTGCTGATTGATGAGCAGGGCGTGTTACGCTCAAAAGGGCTGGTTAACAGCCGTGAACATCTTGAGAGTCTTGTTGAATCGATGCGCTCCGGTTATGAATCGATACAGGATTACTTGGTTAAAGAAGAATTCCTCGGAGAGCATGTATGAGCAAGCGTGAGCGGTTGATTGACCAGTTACTGAAGGATCTTGATGCCGCCACCACCGGTGCGGTGCGGTTAATTTCCTCGCGCACCTCACGCCGCTCGTTTTTAGGAAAATTTGGGATGTTTCTCGCCAGCATGGGCGCCCTGCCCATGCTGCCGGTAGTGCGAGATGCACACGCACAAAGCTCTGATGATATTCCTGATATGGGTAATCCCGATTCCTGTGACTACTGGCGATATTGCGCTTTCAGCGGGCAGGCCTGTAGCTGCTGCGGCGGCACAGTAACCCAGTGCCCTCCGGGATCACAAACTGCAACGGTCGCATGGGTCGGTACCTGTCACAATCCGGGTGATGGCCGCGACTATCTGATTTCCTACAATGACTGCTGCGGCAAGTCGCCCTGCGGTCGCTGTGGCTGTCACCGCTCTGAGGGAGATCGCCCGGTCTATTATCCGGGCAAATCGAACAGCATATTGTGGTGTTTTGGCTCTACCAGCCATGCTTATCACTGCACTCTGGCGCGCATCATGGGTGTGGAAGAAAGCAACGTCGCAGGCCAGTAACGGTGCCCAGGGTTCTGACAGCGGCGGCGGTCGCCTCCCTGCTCGCCAT
>CACBCS010000081.1 GCA_902537815.1 uncultured Pseudohongiella sp.
AGCAATTCATCAAAATCAAATTCAGGGACTTCACCCAAACAACCGTGGAAATGGTGTCCAATTCTGATGATGCTGAAAACTACTGCGCGCTCTGTGAAGAAGGTTTCGGTCGCGGCAACAAGCCGGTCCGGCTGCTGGGCCTAGGCGTCCGAATTCAGCCGCAAAGCAACCCCGTTTCAGCAGAGACCGATGCGGATCAGCTACAATTAAGTCTAACCGGGACAATTGATTTAGAAACATCATGAGCAGATATCGACCGCCACCGGCGCCCAGATCAAAGTACATTACGGCAGAGGGGGAACAGCAACTGAAGGCCGAACTTCATCAACTCTGGAAAGTTGAAAGACCCAAGGTAACTCAATCCGTCGCCGAAGCAGCTGCACTCGGAGATCGGTCGGAAAATGCAGAATACATCTATGGAAAAAAACGCCTCAGGGAAATCGACAGCAGAGTCCGCTATCTCAGCAAGCGACTCGAAGAAATTTCAGTAGTCAGCACCTCCCCTGACGATCTCAACAAAGTCTATTTTGGCGCCTGGGTTACTCTGGAAGATGACCGCGGCGAACTCGTTCGCTATCGCCTTGTTGGCCCGGATGAAATCGATCCTCAACGCGGCTACATCAGCATTGATTCGCCACTGGGGAAAGCCCTTTTGGGCAAGCCCTCCAAGAGTGACATCACAATCACAGCGCCCACCGGAGAGGCTGGCTACTTCATCAAGAGCATTTCGTACTCGGATAAGCCAGCATGAGGCATGTCTCAGTGCTTGCTATTCCGCGCGCGCTGGGGTCAGCGCTGACGATTCCACTGGAGATGCTGACCGCCGCCAACGACATCGCCAGCGTTTACAAGCAGCAAGATAAAATTTGCGCCCTCGACATCGTCGCTGTTGAGCAACTCGAATGCCGGCTGACCGGCAATTTAAGCATTACCTGTGACAAATTAGTCTCTGACGTCTCAAAAACTGACTTAATCTTCATTCCGGCTGTCTGGAGAAGTCCGAAGGCAGCCCTTAATGCGCATCCGGAGCTGGTGCAGTGGCTAAATCATCAGGCACAAGCGGGTGCAATTCTCTGCGCAGCCACCACTGGTGCCTATTTCTGTGCAGCGACGGGAATCCTTGGGCGGGCTCAGGCTACTACGCACTGGCGTTTTTTCGACGAATTTGAAGCACTCTTTCCCGATGTTGATTTACAGCGGAAGCGCTTTATCACCTATTCAAACGGTATCTATTGCTCAGGAAGCGTCAATGCTATTCGCGACATCATCGTTCATCTCATCAATGACATGTATGGCGATCAAATCGCCAATGAAGTGTCGCGGCATTTCATGCATGAGCTTAAAAAATCCTATGCCACAGAATTGCTGCAGCAGAGTCAGGAAGGGAGTCATCATGACGAGCGTGTCATTCAGATACAGGAACGGCTAAGGAGCCGTTTCTCGGAACAAACCAATATGGCGGACATGGCCCACGATTTTGGCATGAGCGTTCGCACACTGAATCGCAGGTTCAAAGCTGCTACCAACAAATCGCCGACCGAGTATCTCCAAAGCATCAGACTCGGAGAGGCCAAAGGACTGCTAAAAGAGAGCAACTTGAATATCGCGGAAATTGCCCATCAAGTGGGCTATTACGACAGCAGTTACTTCACCGAATTGTTCACAAAAGCCTATGGTCTGAACCCAAAAGAATACCGCAGACTAGTCAGAAACAAGCAGTTTCGCGTTAATCAAAACCTCTGAAATTGGGTTGCAGCGCTCCGAGCCTCGGTCGGAGTCTCACTGGCAATTCAATCAGCAGTACTGCCTTCGAACTTATCCAGTTGCGCCAGGGTCGCCTCAGTCTGATACTTTTCCTTCCACAGCTCGTAGGGCATGCCGTACACCACTTCCCGAGCGCTCTCATAATCAAGCTCAATGCCTCTTTCTTCCGCTTCAGCCCGGTACCATTTGGACAGACAGTTCCGGCAAAAACTGGCCAGATTCATCAAATCGATATTCTGAACGTCTTTATGAGCGTCAAGATGGCTGACCAACCGACGAAATGTGGCGGCTTCTATTTCCAAGCGTTTGTGATCTTCCATGATTAACCTCGCTGCACCTGCTAAAGACCTGTGACTTCCAGTTCCGAGAACTCATGGTTTCTCTCGACCCGGTGTTTCTTGCCGATCGCCTTTAATTGCCGTTCCGCCGCATTGAAGGCGTCACGAATCGCGACATAAAGATTCTCATGAGCATGATTGTCATGCTGCTCCTGGTTGACGCGGACTTCTTTGCTCGGAGTATGAATTTCTAGAACCACCGAGTAAACCTTGCCTTTGTGATGATTGTTGTGGGGAGAATCCAGAACAACTCGGCCGGCAAGGATCCGGTCACAAAAACGCTGGAGTTTGCTTATCCGTTTATTTACCGCATCAGAGATCGAAGTGGATTGATCAATATTGTGAAAAACAATCTGAAAATCATTTGTCATGGCGTTTCTCCTTTGTGTATCTGTTCAAAA
>CACBCS010000082.1 GCA_902537815.1 uncultured Pseudohongiella sp.
ATCTACAACTTCTCCTTGCCGCCTCTGCTGGCCTATACCCTGCTGGCCGGCGATTGCCGCCATCTGAAAACATGGATGATGAGCATGCCTCCGGCCCAGTTAGGCACTGCTTACCTGAACTTCATTGCGTCACACGATGGGATCGGGCTTCGCCCGCTGGATGGTTTGCTCAGCAATGAGGAGCGGGACAAACTCGTTCACCGTGCACAAAACGCCGGGGGTAAAGTCACTTACCGACGCGCCAGAGAAGGCTATGACAAACCGTACGAACTGAACATCGCACTGTACGACCTGCTGCAGGGCACGTTCGACGGTCCGGAAAACCATCTGGGATATGAGCGCTATATCTGCGCTCATACAATCATGCTTGCTCTGGAAGGCATCCCGGCAATCTACATTCAGAGCTTTCTGGGTACGCGCAATGATCTGGCCCGGGTTGAGCATACGGGCCGCAACCGGTCTATCAATCGTCAGATCTGGCAAGAGGAAGATCTGGAAAACGAACTGGGGGACCCGACGTCTCTGCATGCGTGCGTTTTTCGCGAATTGGCCCGACTTCTGAAAATCCGCAAGATGCAGCAGGCCTTCCATCCCAACGCCACTCAGTACACCCTGCACCTGGGTCACGAAATCTTTGCCTTCTGGCGCCAGAGCATCAATCGAGATCAGAGTATCTTCTGTATTAGCAACGTCACGGATGAGGAAAAATCCATCTGCCTGGCAGATATCAATCTGATCAGCATCGACCAGTGGCAGGATCTGATAAGCGGCGAGCCATATCTGGATATCGGAGAGCAACTCAGACTGCGTCCCTATCAAACAGTGTGGGTCAGCAACAAGAATCCCGATGCAAGTTCTGAGTCTTAGGCGCCGGACGCACCATTCGGTCTAATTACTGGCTGCCTCTTGCTCCGCGCGCAGGTTGCAGGCCGTGACCTCCGGCATGTAGGTCACATATTTGAGCATCATGGCCCCTTTGATGTCCTGCTTTTCCAGAAAGGTCGTGGAATCGTCCACGTAAAAGACTCGATTGGTGGTCGCCACCAGTTCCTCGTCCATTGGCATGGCACACCGATGCAGCCCGAGATCACTCGGATAGTTCCCCTCGGACTCAGGGTGGTACATGAACACCTCTCGGGTATCAGTGAAGTAAACCACCTCCACAACCCCGTCACGGTTAGTATCCCGGGCACACATGTCGTAAATCAGAAAATTATCGCAGTATTCAGCATTGAGCGGTCTTACGCCGCTCACCAAAGACCCGCAGGCCGCCAGCAAGGCAACAGAGGCAACAAGACCGAGTCTGGGTCCAAATCTGCTGATAACACTCATAAAATACTGTTTACATGGTCTGTGGCAACCAGCCGCTAATTGGCTGGTTTGATACCGGATAGTCTACCAGAGGTTGATCGCAAAAAGTCAGAGTGCTGCCGGCGAAGCAGGCGTTGTCACTCACACCAGATCGGGTACGCCGAGACGGCAAGGCGTAATGAAAGCCAAGGTATTCAGGCAATGTCCGTCCGGATCTCGCCAGGCAATCAGGTACTGGGAAAGGCGTAGCGGGCTTTTTCTGTGACGCTGCTGGCCGGCCAGCGTTGGGTCATCGTCTTGCGGCGGGTGTAAAACCTGACGGCATCGGGGCCATACACATACAGATCACCAAACAAAGATCGCTTCCAGCCTCCAAAGCTCTGGCTGGCAATGGGCACGGGCAGAGCAACATTTACACCGACCATACCCACCTGAATATTGTCGGTAAAATAACGGGCTGCCTCTCCATCTCGGGTGAACAGACAGGTGCCATTGCCGAATTCATGCTCATCTATCAGCTTCATGGCCGCACCCATTGAATCCACGCGCAGCACACACAACACCGGCCCGAAAATTTCATCCCGATAAATTGACATGTCAGGCTGCACTTTATCGAACAGCGTGGCACCGACAAAAAAACCGGACTCATGCCCCGCCAGCGAAAAGCCTCTGCCGTCCGCCAGCAGTTCAGCGCCTTCGGCTACCCCCCGATCAATATACTGCGTGACCCGCTGAAGCGCCCCTTTGCTGATCAAGGGGCCCATGTCGTTGGCTGCATCAACACCCGGTCCGATTTTCAAGTTGGAGATTTTGTTCCGCAGCAGTGCCACTGTTTTATCTGCCGTCTCTTCGCCAACACAAACTACGACAGAGATCGCCATGCAGCGCTCTCCACAGGAGCCGTAAGCCGCTCCCATGAGCGCATTCGCAGCATTCTCAAGGTCGGCGTCAGGCAATATCACCGCGTGATTCTTAGCCCCTCCAAGCGCCTGAACACGCTTACCCTTGGCAGAGCCACGCGTAAAAATTGATTCTGCTATAGGCGTTGAACCGACAAAACTCAGCGCCTCGATGCGCACATCATCAATGAGATGCTGAACCGTGTCGCTGTC
>CACBCS010000083.1 GCA_902537815.1 uncultured Pseudohongiella sp.
AACATCCTCGTGCTGGATGAACCCACCAATGACCTGGATATTGAAACTCTGGAGTTGCTGGAAGACATTCTGATTTCCTTTGAAGGCACCGTTCTGGTGGTGAGCCATGACAGACAGTTCATGGACAATACCGTAACTAGCGTGATGGTGTTCACCGGCGGCGGCAGCGTCGAAACGCATGTCGGGGGTTACACCGACTGGACCCGCGGGGGAGGGTCACTGCAGCGCATTCAAGATCAGGAGCATGCTGCATCTGGACCGAACATCCCGAAAGCGTCAGACAAGGACGCGAAGCACAGACCGCAGCAGATGCAGACGGACCGGAAAAATGCCAATAAGAAGAAGAAAGAGCTCGAACGCCTGATGAAACTGATCGACACGCTCGAGAGCCAGGCCCAGAAACTGGAAGCCGAGATGGCGGCCGAGGGCTTCTATGACGGTGATCAATCCAACGTGTCGGCTGTACTCAGCAAGGCGGAGGAAAATCGTGCCGAGTTGCATGCGGCCTATGAAGCCTGGGAAACCTTGGAGCAAGACGAAGACTAATCGGGGCTGTAATGAGCCAGTGAATCAACATTCATGCCATGGCCTGCCTCTCTTCGGCTGCTCTCCGACTGCAGAAACGGAGCCTGTGCCGGAAAATCGCACTGACCGGCCGTTTATTGGCTTTTTTGCGGTGACAGGACGAAAATTCGGAGCCAGCGGCCTACAAGCGCAGCGAAATCTGTTAATGTTCGCGACTCGTCCTTACAAGGCCGGATTTTGACATTGATGCGACCACTTTATTCCCCCACTTTCGTAAAAATATTGACCGGCCTGGCGCTCGGGAGCCTGATGCATGCACCTGCGGCCTTCGGCCAGCAGGCTCCGGCAAACGCAGCGCCCCTGACCGGGTCGGACAACGGCGAGCGAAACAGTGCGGTAGACCCGGGCGCGGCGAATTCCACAGTTGTCTACGAGTCCGGATTCTTCGATCAGTACAATCCCATCACTGCCAGCGACATGCTGGACCGCATACCCGGTGTCAATGTGTTCGGCGGCAATCGCGGCGGCGGTGGCCGAGGGCTGGGCACCGGGGGTAATATCCTCATCAACGGACAGCGGATCGCGGGCAAGGACAACTCAGCGCGCGATCAGCTGGATCGCATTACTGCCGCCGAAGTCGAACGCATCGAAATCATCAGGGACACCTCCGGCGAGCTGAACGTCAGGGGCGCTGGCGAGGTCATCAACATCATTATTCTTGCGGTGCCCTCGCGGTCGAGCACCCAGTTAGAGCTCGTTCAGCGCCTAAATCACGACGACACCTATGAGATAGGCGGCAACATCGGCTGGTCCACGCAAATCGGCAACTTTCAAGCACTGGTTAATGCTGAATCGAGACCTAACTATGAAAACCGCGACAACAGGGAAGTCAGGGTGACGCCCGGCGGCGAATTGTTGGGCACGCTGTTTGAAGAGAATATTCGCGATCAGGACCGGCGATCCCTCAGCACCAACATGAGCTATGGCCTCGGCGCCCACCGCATGCAGCTCAATGCTCAGCTCCAGCAGGGAGATTTCCCGCGCGCTATCCATAGAGATTTCGTCGACTTTGTCAACGGTGTCGGCATCGAAAGCACTCAGCAAGAGCGGATAGATAACGACGAAAGCAACTGGGAAGTCGGTGGCGACTATGAATACAACTTTGCCAGCAGCTCCCGGCTGGCGGTGCTATTTGTCACCAACAATGAAGTTCGCAACTCGATCAGAGAGCGTTTCATCGCAGACCCTTCCACTGAGCCGCTGGCTATGAATCTGTTCATTGATTCTCAGCGGGAGCGAAACGAATTCATCGTTCAATCGAACTACAATTTTTCGCTGAGCGCAGAGCAATCGGTCCGCATAGGCTTTGAGCGGGCTATCACGGAGTTGGATTCAGCGCTTTTCATCGCCAGTCCTCTCGGTACCGAGCCGCCATCAGATCAGTATGGTGGTCTGTCATTGCTGCCTTCTGCCTCCAACGCAGGAACGAGTGTGAAGGAAACCCGCTATGAAAGATTCGCCTTCCACAACTGGACAATTAACGACAAAAGCTCTCTCGAAAGCAGTGTCGTCTATGAAACCTCGGAAATTGCCCAGACCGGTGAGGTCAGCAAAAACCGTGACTTCCAGTTCTGGCGCCCGACTTTTGACTATCGCTATAACTTTGCTGACAACTTCCGGTTTCGCGGGACGGTACGCCGGAATGTCTCCCAGCTGAGTTTCTCAGCATTCGCAGCAACTGCAAATGATGAAGACCGTGATATTGATGGCTTTGCCGGGAATCCGGAGCTCGAGCCCGAAAC
>CACBCS010000084.1 GCA_902537815.1 uncultured Pseudohongiella sp.
TGCCAATCTGACTACGTTTCTGGTTGCGGTGGTCCTGTTTACGATAGGCACGGGGCCGGTCAAGGGATTCGCGGTGACGCTTATGATTGGAATCGTGACGTCGATGTTTACGGCCATTGTAGGAACACGCGCCATTGTCAATCTAATCTACGGTGGGCGGTCGGTAAAGATGCTGTCGATAGGCAGATATGCCGCCCCGTTGCCGTCCTCAAGTTGAGCAGGACCTGAGATGCTGTCAAGAACCGAAATTGATTTTATGGGAGTCCGCAGGATCGCTGCCGGCATCTCTGCGTTGCTCGCTGTTGTTTCGGTGATTTCACTGTTCGAGAATTCGTTGAATTTCGGGCTGGACTTTACTAGTGGCACATCGGTGCGTCTGAACTATTCCCAGACCGTTGATCTTGATCAGGTAAACCTGACGCTAAAGCAAAACGGATATGAGGATACCGTTGTCGTAACGTTCGGGTCTGACCGTGATATCCGGGTGCTTCTGCCGGTAGACAGTTCGGTCGCAGAACAGGATCAGGCGGAACAGGCGGCTCAGGTTGGTGAATCCCTTGCTGCGATGCTGCAGCAGGAAACCCAAAGTCAGGTCACGCTGCTTGGGTCTGACTATGTCAGCGCGAAGGTCGGAGAAGAATTGGCAGAGCAGGGTGGGCTCGGCATGCTGGTCGCGCTGGGTATTATCATGGTCTATATCGCAGTGCGCTTTCAGTTTAAATTTTCAGTGGGTGCGGTTGTGGCCCTGGCGCACGACCTGATCATTACCCTTGGGATCTTCTCCGTATTTCAAATGGAATTTAACCTAAATACGCTGGCTGCCATGCTCGCTATCATCGGCTATTCGCTGAATGACACCATTGTTGTTTCAGACCGAATAAGGGAAAACTTCCGGCGTTTGCGCAAAGGGTCATCTATTGAGATGGTCAACGCATCCCTGAATCAGACCCTGAGCCGAACCCTGATTACGTCACTGACTACGCTACTGGTTCTGTTCTCCATTCTGTTTATCGGGGGTGAGTCCACTCAGGGCTTCGCGATCGCGCTCATCATCGGGGTTGTCATCGGAACTTACAGCTCTATCTACATTGCTTCCAATGTCATTATTTATATGAATGTCACTCGTGAAGATTTGATGATCCCGGTTAAAGAAGGAGCGGAACTGGACGATCTGCCTTGACGGCCGGGTGGCTGTTCGCCTGCTAAAACCCCAAAAGGGTGCTTGTCGACAGCAGTGAGTCACGCTTGGCGAGTCCAGTGATAGCTGCTATCGTTTGCGCAGCCAGGTCCATAGTGAAATACAGGCTAAGATGCTTTTGGATTTCCGCTCGATTTCAATCATATCCCTCTTCTTTTCGATGCTGTCGGCACACGGAGCAGCACAGGTTTCGCAGCTATTTCCGCGTCCACCGGGGCTGGAACCGGCCGTGCGTTTCTGGACTCGCGTATATACTGAGGTCGATACCCAGAGTGGTTTTCTGCATGACGCGCGGCAACTGGCTGTGGTTTACGACAGGATGCCGCTTGACCGGCGTCAGATTGAAAACCGGCGTAACCAGATTCAAACAGATCTGCGTGTCTTGGCCGGCGGCAAACGAAGCGGCCTGTCCGAAGGTCAGCAGCAAATCCTGTCCCTCTGGCCGGAAGATGTCAGCAACAAAGTTCTGCGCGAGGCCGTCGACAATGTCCGCTTTCAACTCGGGCAGTCGGATCGGTTTTTGGGCGGCCTGCGCCGCTCGGGTGCTTACCGGCAGCACATCGACGCCGTCATTCGGGAAAAGGGCCTGCCCGCGGAGCTTGCGGTACTTCCCCACGTAGAATCTTCTTTTAACCCGAACGCCTACTCCAGCGCTGCTGCCGCGGGGATGTGGCAATTCGGTCGCGCGACCGGTCAGCGTTTCATGCGTATTGACCACATTGTTGATGAGCGGATGGATCCTTACACTGCATCGAACGCGGCCATGAGTCTGCTGGAGTACAACCATTCAGTGCTTGGTACCTGGCCGCTGGCACTGACTGCCTACAATCACGGGGCCGGAGGCATTGCCCGGGCTGTCAGAGAGACCGGTACGACCGACATTGAAACGATTGTAGCCAGCTACCGAGGTCGAGCATTTGGTTTCGCCTCGAGAAATTTCTACGCTCAGTTCCTCGCGGTACTGGACGTCGAGAACAGGGCCTCCGACTATTTCGGT
>CACBCS010000085.1 GCA_902537815.1 uncultured Pseudohongiella sp.
GTGTCTTACGCCAATGAGCGGGTGGTGTTCGGCAGACCGATTGGCAAAAATCAGGGGATTGCTTTTCCGCTGGCTGAGGCCAGAACCCGGCTGGAGGCTGCCGGTTTGATGGTGCAAAAGGCCGCTTGGAAGCTGGATCAGGGGATGCCATGTGGTACCGAAGCAAACATGGCTAAGTGGCTGGCAGCCGAGGCCGGATTTTACGCAGCGGACGCGGCCATGCAGACCCACGGGGGGTTTGGTTATGCCCGGGAGTATCACGTTGAACGGTACTGGCGGGAGGCCCGTCTGATTAAGCTCGCGCCTATTTCTCAGGAAATGATTTTGAATTTTATCTCGGAGCACGAACTGGGATTGCCGCGTTCCTATTAACGGATCCCAAGTAACAAACCCCAAGAGTTAACGACGAAATTGAAACAACAAAGAAGACAGCTCATGAAACACCTTATCATCCGAGGCATCGGCATCGCAGCCAGTGTCTTCGCGCTGAATGTTTTTCCTCAGCAAAATGAACGGGATGATCCCGAACTGCAGTATGTCGAACCGTTTCAGGTATTCGACAACCTCTACTACATTGGCGCAGAGTGGGTGGCTTCCTGGTTGCTGGTGACTGATCAGGGGTTGATCGTGTTCGATGCGCTTTACGATGAGCTCACGGAAATGGCTATCAGCAACATCAGAAGCCTGGGTTTCGATCCTAATGACATCCGCTACCTGATCGGTTCACACGCACACTATGATCACATCGGTGGTGCGGCCCGATTCCAGCAGGAGTTCAGTGCCGTGGTGATGATGACCGAGGAAGATTGGTTGATGACGGAGGGAGCGGCTCAATTCAGGGAATATCCTCGGCCGATACGACATTTGTCAGCGAGTGATGGCAGTACGCTCACGCTGGGGCGAACGCGCCTGCACTTCATGAAAACGCCTGGTCACACGCCGGGTGTGCTGTCGACCCGATTCACAGTGTATGACAAGGGTTATCCTCATATGGCCTTCATGTTCGGGGGAGTGGGTCTGAATTTCAACGGCGTAGAGCAGGCTGAGAGTTATGTTGAAAGCGTCAGACGCCTGCAGGCGCTTCAGGGCATTGAAGTCAATATTCCGAACCATGCCCCGGCAGCTGACGTCTTCGCACGTCGCGACCGGCTTGCTGAGCGTGCTGAGGGTGATCCGCACCCGTTCGTCGACCCTGAGGGGTGGGACAATTTCCTTGAGCTCTGGTTGGAGCGTGGTGAGTGCTATCTCCAACAGCAGCGGGAACTGGCTAACTGAGTGTCGGTGCTGACAATGACTTTGAATACGCACTGAGACAATTGTCTCTCAACTCTGCTGGTGCTCATTCGTCCGCCTGGGTTCTGGCTCACTGTTCAGGCGGCCAGGGGAGTTTCACCGGTTCAATTTGCCAGCGGGCGAACAGGCGCCGCGCCGATCTGAGTTCCTCCCTGCTCATGCGCGCTTCAAGACCGGTTAAAACTTCTTCTGCTTCGGGGTGCGCTTCCCGTTGAGCGACCTGTGCCCAGGCATGTGCCTGCACGACGTCTTGGTCAATCGGCTCGCCGTCTCGGTACATGGCGGTCAGGGTCATGGCTGCATTGGCGTGGCCGGAGCCGGCCGCGGCCGAGAACCAGTTGATCGCCTGAGCGACATCCCGCGTCACCCCGGTGCCTTCCAGGTATAGACTGGCCAGATTGGCTTGGGCGTTGATATGTCCCTGCACCGCGGCCGCTTCTGTCCATCGGAAAGCTTGCTCATAATCCTGATCAACGCCTTGCCCGGTAAAGTATAGAATGGCCAGATTGTACTGCGCCAGGTCCAGGCCCTGCTGGGCGGCCAGACTGAACTCGCGAAAGGCAGTGTCGAAGTCGCCGGCAAAAGCCGCGTTCACGCCATCCTCATAGTCCGCAGCGGCTGGCACTGTGGTGAATGACAGACTGATCGCCGTCAACAGGGTGACCCAGTGGGCCGCTCTTGCGCGGCAGCTTGAATGGCGCATCTTCTCTTCCGGGCTTTCCAAAAATTTTTAGACTTGCTGAGTTGCTCTCGCAGGCTCTCAGGGCTTATCAGAACTTCTCAAGACTTTCTAAAATCCCTCCGGCTCATCCAGTTTTTCAG